>JBPBQE010000439.1:0-16164 GCA_050954595.1 Janthinobacterium lividum
TCACGACCGGTGTATTTGAACAGGCCTTCCTTGGACATCTCGAGCAACCGGCTGAGCTGGCCCACGAAGGCCGGCTTGTTGATCAGCAGCTCGGTGTTGAGCCCTTTGAAGCCGTTCTCCTCGGTTGCATACGGGAGGTCGTGGATGGCGGCGAACTGCTCGAACTGGATCCAGGAGAACCACGAGCTGGTCATCGGCATCGCCACGCCGGATTTTTTCAGCGCCTGCGCGGCGGTGGTGACGTCGTCCCAGGTCGCGGGCGGCTTGGCCGGGTCGAGGCCGGCCTTCTGGAAGGCGTCGGCGTCGATCCAGAACATGGCGGTGCTGGAGTTGAACGGCGCCGAGGCCAGGCGGCCGTCGGGCAGGCTGTAGTAGCCGCGCACGGCACCGATATACTGCGCCGGGTCGATAGCGACGCCGGTCTCCTGGGCCAACTGCCACACCTGCTTGACGGCCGGGCCAGCGGCCAGCATCGAGCCGGTGCCGACTTCGAACATCTGCACCAGGTTCGGCGCCTGACCGGCGCGCCAGGCGGCGATGGCCGCCGTCAGCGTCTCGGGATAGGTGCCCTTGAAGACGGGAACGACTTCATAGTTGGTCTGGCTGCCGTTAAAGGCGGCGACCAACTTGTCGACCTCGCCGCCGAGCGGGGCGTTCATGGCATGCCAGAACACGATGCGGGTGCGGGCGCCCGGAATGGCCTGGGCGAATGCGGGCGTGGCAGCGAGCGCGGCGGCGCCCACGAGCAGGGTACGGCGGAACATGACGGGTTCTCCCAGACGATGGGCGCGCCTTACTGGCGCTGTGTTACAGCCATGTTGCCGAATTGTGACGGCGGAGTGAACCCCCTCACCGCCTGTGAACCGACCACAGCATCAGCCAACGTACCGGCAACACCCAGATTAGCCCGGCGACGCCCCAATACACGGCCTCCACCGGCCACCACATGCGCGGCAGGTACTCCGGCAACACGACAACGGCGACAATGTAAACGAACACGAAGACCAAGGCGGCCAAGGTGGCGATCGGGATTCTGGACATGGTGGTAGCGGCGCCTCGGTTGCCGCCTCGAGCACGGCGCGATAGAGCGGCGGCATCTTCGAGGCGGTAGTGATGAATTTAAAGGACCATATCCGGGGAATTCCCGATTTTCCCAAGCCCGGCATCCTGTTCTACGACATCTCGACCCTGCTGCGTCATCCGCAAGCCTGGCAAACGGCGGTGGACCGCATGGCCGAGATGGTCGGGCGGCATCAGCCGACGCTGCTGGCCGGCATCGAGTCCCGAGGCTTTCTGCTGGCAGCGCCGCTGGCGATGCGGCTGAACTGCGGCTTCGTGATGCTGCGCAAGCGCGGCAAGCTGCCCGGCGAGGTGATCGGGTTGGATTACGCGCTCGAATATGGCCAGGACCGGATCGAGATCCAGGCCGACGCGGTAGCCGAAGGCGAGCGGGTCGTGCTGCTGGACGATTTGCTCGCGACGGGCGGCACGATGAAGGCCGGCATCGACCTGCTGCGCCACGTCGGCGCGGATGTCAGGGCAGCGGCGGCGCTGATCGAGCTGTCGTTCCTCGGCGGGCGGGCACGGCTCGACCTGCCGTTCGAGTCGCTCGTCGCTTACGATTCCTGATCGCGGCGATGCTATAGCGGTGCCAACGAACAACACGGGGGGACCGCGATGCGACAGGTGATGACGCGGCGGCAAGCGATGGCTGGCCTCGCCATGTCGGCCCATCTGGCGGTCGGCACGGCACGGGCAGCCCCGTCGAACTTGCCGGCGACGCCGAAGCTGTGCGTAGCGGGGCCGGCTGGCGGCCTGGTGGATCGCTGGGCGGCGGTGATCGCGGGGCCCATGGGCACGGCGCTGCACGATCCGGGCGCTCCGCCACTCCCTTACGAAAACATCGGCGGCGCCGACGGGGTCACCGGAGTCAACCAGTATCAGGCTCGCGCCGTACCAGACGGGACAATGGCGTTGCTGCTGCCAGGGGCGGCGCTGATGGCGTGGCTAGTAGGCGATACCAGGGTACGCTTCGACATCGGCACCTGGGCGCCGCTTTGGGGCGTGACGACGACGGCCGTGGTGGCCACGCGCGCGCGGCTGGAACCCGGTCATCCCGTGCGGGTGGCGGTGTCGGGCATCGGCGGGCCCGGGCTGGAGGCGCTGCTGGCGCTCGAACTGATGGGCATCGAAGCGATCCCGGTGATCGGCGGTCGCCCGGAGGAAGTCGATGCCATCTATCTCCGCGGAGCCGCCGTGCGCGACCCGGTGCTCCCGCCCGGCTTCGCACCGGCCTTCAGCCTCGGCGGGCGACCCGGCCGTGAACCAGCCTCTCCCGATCTGCCGCAGGCTGCGGACCTGTTCGCGCCGGTGCTCGCGGCCGATCGCGAGGCGGTTGAGATGTTTAAGGCCGTTTCGGCCGCGGCATCGATCGAAGTCGCGCTGGTGATGCCGGCGGTGGTCCCGGCGGCCGTGCTGGCCTGGTGGCGGCATGGATGCGCGCAGATGGACGATGCGCCGGCCGTGCGCGCCGCTGCCGCGAGCGCGTCGGCGCGGCAGGACGATGCCGGGCAGATCGCGACCCAACTCGCCGCCGTGACGCTCGACATGCCGGCCATGCTGGCGCTCCGCGTGCGCCTCGCCGAGCACTATCACTGGCGACCCGGCTAGACGTTCACCGCTGCGGCCTCATCTCAGGATGAAGCAGTAACGGCGTTTCATGCAGTCACACACCACACTCGTCTTTCTTCATTTTCTTGGCGGCAGCGGCCGCACCTGGGCGCCGCTCATCGCCGCACTCGGCGACGATGTTCAAAACCTGACAATCGATCTGCCCGGATTCGGCGACGCGGCGGGCGAGCCCGGCTCGAGCGTGGCGGAGATGGCCGCCGCGGTCGGCGCAAAAATCCGGGCAGCCAGCCCGGCCTCCTGGATGCTCGTGGGGCACAGCATGGGATGCAAGGTCGCCTGCGTCCTGTCGCGCGAGATCGAGGATGGGGCGAGCGGGTTGGATGGACTGGCCGGGCTGGTGCTGCTCGCCGGGTCGCCGCCATCGCCCGAGCCGATGGACGAGGACAAGCGGCAGGAGATGCTGGGCTGGTTCGCCGATGACGACGCCCAAAGCCGAGAGCAGGCGGACGGGTTCATCGAGGCGAACGTGAGCGCAGCCCTGCCGCCGGGGCTGCACGAAGGGGCGGTAGACGACGTGTTGCGGGCGGACCGGGATCGGTGGCGGGCCTGGTTGACGGATGGCAGCCTGGAAGATTGGTCGGACCGGGTCGGCGTATTGCAAACCCCGGCGCTGATCGTGGCGGGGGCGGATGATCCGTGCCTGGGGCCCGACGCGCAGGCCGCGTTGATGGCACCGCATTTCGCCCATGCGCGGCTAGTCACGGTGCCGGACGCCAAACATCTGCTGCCGCTGGAACGCACGCGGGAAATCGCGGCGCTGATCGAGGAGCGCCTGACATGACCGACGCCTACACTGCGTTGATCCATTCCGACCGGGTCAGCGTCAAGACGCGCGAGGCTCTGCTCGAGCGCGCCGAACCGGATGCTGTCGACTACACGCCCGAGACGATGGACGCAGCGGCTTTTGCGACGCTGCGCGCCGTGCTGGCCCGCGTGCTGCCGCAGGACCGGGTCGACGTCGCGCAACGGATCGACAAGGCGCTGAACACGGGCGAGAGCGATGGCTGGCGCTTTGCCGTGCTGCCGGCGGATGCGCAGGGCTATGCCGAGAGCCTGGCTGCGTTGGCCGGCTTCGGCGAGCAGCCGGTGGCGGCGCAGGACGGGCTGCTCGACGCGATCGCGGCGGGAGACCGGGGCGAGCCGCTGCAGCGCTGGTTCGAGGACATGCGCGGCCAGGCAACGATGATCTACGTGTCGCATCCGTCGACGTTCGCGCGGATGGGCTACAGCGGCATCGGTTATGGCGGCGACGAGGCGCGGCGACCGGGTTTCGTCGCCATTGCCGCGAACGAACGAGAGGCCTGGGAACCGGTGCCGGAGAAGACGCCATGAAGCTCGACGGAATGCGCCGCTACCCGACATCGGACATTGTCGATGCGGTCGTGATCGGTACCGGTGCAGGCGGAGCACCGCTGCTGATGAAACTGGCGCAGGCCGGGCTGCGGGTGGTGGCGATCGAGGCCGGGCGGAACTGGGACCCGGCGGATTTCCCAGCCGACGAGGTCACCGGGGCCAAGATCTACTGGCGTGACGAGCGGCTGAGCGGCGGCAAGACGCCCGAGGCGTTCGGCGGCAACAATAGCGGCACCGGCGTTGGTGGCTCCATGCTGCATTGGGGTGCGTTCTGCCCGCGACCGGACCCGCGCGACCTGAAGTTACGCAGCACGACCGGGTCGGGCGTGGATTGGCCGATCGAGCATGCCGAACTGGTGTCGTACCTGGAGCAGGTCGAGGCCTTCATCGGCGTGTCCGGGCCGTCGCATTATCCATGGGACCCGGCGCGGCGCTACGCCTTCCCGCCGGTGACGCTGAATGCGTCGGCGCATGCGATGCAGCTCGGCTGCGCGTCGCTCGGTATCACGACGGCGACCTGTCCGGCGGCGGTGCTGACGCGGGACGTCACCGGGCCGGCGGGCGACAGGCAGCACTGCATCAATTGCGGGCACTGCCATCAGGGCTGCCGCACCGGTGCCAAGACCAGCATGGACGTGACCTACTTGCCGGTCGCAGTGGCGGCAGGCGCCGAGATCCGGGCCGAATGCTTCGTGCACGGCATCGAGCGGGACGCGGCTGGCCGGGTCACGGCGGTGGTGTATCGGGACGCGGATGGGATGGATCACAAGCAGCGTTGCGCTGCGCTGTTCCTGTGTGCCGGCGCGGTGGAAACGCCACGGCTGATGCTGCACACCGGCATCGGCAATGCCAGCGGCCAGGTTGGGCGCAACTACCTGGCGCATGTGGCGACGCAGGTGTGGGGCACGTTCGAGGCGGAGATGCGCTGCAACAAGGGCTATCCCTCCTCCCTGATCACGGAAGACATGATCCGGCCGAAGGATGCGGATTTTGCCGGCGGCTACCTGGTGCAGAGCCTGGGCGTGTTGCCGGTGACGTGGGCCAACCAGGTGGCTCGGTCGCGGCCGATGTGGGGCCAGAAGCTGATCGACTACATCGACGGCTACAATCATGTAGCCGGGATCGGCATCAACGGCGACTGCCTGCCGTCGGACGACAATTTGCTGACGCTGTCGGACGAGGTCGATGCGACCGGGGTGCCGAAGCCGCGCATCGATTTCAGCTACGGCGCCAACGAAAAGGCGATGCATGCGCATTCGGTGCGGATGATGTCGGCCGTGTGGGAAGCCGCGGGAGCCACCGACATCTGGGCGTGTCCACGGGTGGCGCACACGATCGGGACCTGCCGGATGGGCACCGACGCCGATAGCGCCGTGGTCGACCCGGTCGGTCGCAGCCATGACGTGCCGAACCTGTGGATCTGCGACAACTCGGTATTCCCGAGTGCGTTGCCGGCCAACCCGGCGCTTACGATCATGGCGCTCAGCCTACGCACGGCGGAGGTGATGCTCGCGGGAAGATGAGACCGTGCGGTCGGGCGAAGCGCTTCCGTATAGCGGGTTAATCCCTCTTGGAGGCTTCTGTGCCCTACCGCTTCGCTCTTCCTCTTCTTTTGCTGGCCGCTACGCCGGCGTTCGCCCAAACCGCTGCCGCAACCGACGCCCCGGTCGCCGCTGCGCCTGACTCCGCCGCAACGCCTGGACACGGTCGCGGCGGCTACATGAGCGAGCGGCTGCAGAAAATCCACGACCGGCTCGCCATCACGCCGGCGCAGGAACCCAAATGGGACGCCGTCGTCGCTACGCTGCGTGAAAACGCGCAGGCCATGCGGGCCAACCCGGCCAGCACGGCGCTGCGCGGCGGCAAGCTCACCGCGGTTCAGGATCTACGCGCAGCCGCGGACCTTGCTCGCGTCCGGGCCGACGCGTTGCAGCGCATGATCCCGCCGGTCGACGCGCTCTACGCCACGCTTTCGCCCGATCAGCAACGCGCGGCCGACGAGACGCTAAGCCGTGCCATGCGGGGCGGTCCGAAGCATGAAGGGCATCGCCACGGATAGGCGACGCTTGCTCGGCAACCGGGTCTCTCCTATAGACCCGGTCTTCGCTGCCGGTCGGTATCGGCGGCCATTATCGCAGGACAGCTCCGATGAAGCCCGGCATCCACCCCGAATATCACGAAATCAACATCATCATGACCGATGGGTCGACCTTCAAGACCATGTCGTGCGCCGGCAAGGCGGGCGATACCATGCGTCTGGACATCGACCCGAAGTCGCATCCGGCGTGGACCGGCGTGCAGCGCATCATGGACACCGGCGGTCAGGTGGCGAAGTTCAACCGCAAGTTCGCCGGCATCGGCCTGCGCAAGGAGCCGTAAGCTTCTTCCAACTAAAGCCGATTTTTTTGGGGCCGCCTCTTGAAGCAAGAGGCGGCCTTTTTTATGTTTGGTCTCGTTGAAGCGCCCATTTGGGGCTTCGATGACTACCTTGGCCGGCCCGTTCGGGCGGTCACACGATTGACCTTGCTTCTTGGAGGTTTTCTTATGTCGACTCTCGACTTCTCGCCACTGTTCCGTACTGCCATCGGCTTCGACCGGATGGCCCGTCTGGCCAGCACCGCACAGGACGCTGCCAGCGCACAGAATGGTGCCCAGACCTATCCCCCTTACAACATCGAGCGCACCGGCGACGACAGCTATCGCCTGACGATGGCGGTTGCTGGCTTCAGCGAGGAAGACCTGGATCTCGTCGTTCGCGAGAACACCCTGGTCATTACCGGACGGGTGAAGGCAGAAGACAACAAGGCAGAGCTGCTCTATCGCGGCATTGCCGGCCGTGCCTTTGAACGCCGCTTCGTCTTGGCCGACCACATCGTCGTCGATGACGCATCGTTGCGGAATGGCCTGTTGCACGTCGGCCTGAAGCGCGTGGTGCCCGAGGCGCTCAAGCCCCGCCGCATCGCGATCGGTAGCGCACCGGCGTCCAAGCCGGTCATCGCCAACGACAGCGCCACCACTGAGGCCGTCCAAGCGGCTTAATCGTCCAAACGGGAGGGGCCGGGTCGACCGGCCTTTCCTATTGGAAGTTGAAAAGGTCGTCCGCCGCGCTTCGATGCGATTGCTTGGCAGCGACATGACTTTCCGCCCGCACGATCTCGGCACGAAGCCCGGCGATGTAGCGCTCCAACTCCTCCACACCCATCCGATCCAACGGCACCAGCGCCGGAACCGATTGCGGCTCGTCCTCGTTCATCGCCATCGTGTCACCACATACCTTGGTTGCGGCATAGCAGGATTCCTGGGCTTGACCGGCACCGTAGCGCACCCCCATATCCAATTTCCCGCGAAATTGAACCGCCGACACGGCCTTCCCGTTGCCGGCGAAGGACAGTGTACCTCATGAGCCTCCCGCTGATGCCAAAAGCCACCGCCGTGTGGCTCATCGAGAAGACCGCCCTCACCTTCACGCAGATCGCCGATTTCTGCGGCATGCATCCGCTCGAGGTTCAGGCCATCGCCGATGGCGAAGTTGCGCAAGGCATCGTGGGCTACGACCCCGTCAGCAATCAGCAGATCACCGACGAGGACATCAAGCGCTGCGAGAAATCGCCCGATGCGCGCCTCAAGCTGATGGCCCCGGCCAACCCGTCCAAGATCAAGCGTGGCGCGCGGTATACGCCCGTGGCCAAGCGCAACGACCGCCCGGACGCGATTGCTTTCGTGCTGCGCAACTTCCCGCAACTCAGCGAGGCCCAGGTCATCAAGCTGCTCGGCACCACCAAGGACACCATCCAGAAGGTGCGTGAGCGGACTCACTGGAACAGCACCAACATCAAACCGCGCGACCCGGTGATCCTCGGCCTGTGCAGCCAGACCGACCTCAACGCCTCGGTCGCCGTTGCCAATGAGCGCCTGGCCCGCGACGGTCACGCCATTCCGGTACCGCCGCTGCCCGAGATCGAGGAAGTCGCCTAACCCACTCAGGTCGGCGCGTAGAAGCCGATCCCCTCATCGCGCAGGTCGGCGCGGGTGGTCAGGATCGTCGCTCGCTCCGTGGCGCTGGACGTATAGAAATGCGTTCCGTCGGTGAGGTCGAAGAAGCGGTAAACGGGCGTGTCACCGGGCTTGGCTGCGGTGTGTTCGTAGAAGGCGGTGCCTTCGAAGCTTAGGTCGGGCCGGGTCGCCAGGATGGTGTCCCGCTCGCTGGCCGAGGCAGAGTAGAAATGCGTGCCGTTGCGGACGTCGAAGAAGCGGAACACGGGCGCGGCGGCCGGATCGGTGCTGGGGAATGCCAACGCCTTCAGCCCGATGCCTTCATAGACCAGGTCGGCGCGTGTCTGGATCAGCGTGTTCCGCTCCGTCTCGCTGGTCGAATAGAAATGCGTGCCGTCCGCGATCCCGAAGAAGCGATATACTCCCAGCGACGTTCCGTTGAGCTGGCCATAGCCGTCATCATCCAAAATCGCCCCGTTCACCTTGCCGTTGACGGTGACGCTGTCGAGCGGATTGAAGCTCGTCAGGTTGAGCCGGAAGCCCTGGTCCGGTTGCGCGAGCGTGTTGCCCGCCACGTTGACGGTCAGCGTCGCGATGTATGATCCGGGCGCAAAGGTCAGCACCCCGCGCGGAAAGGCCTGGCCGGAGAACTCGCTCGCGACCGCCCCAACCGATCCCGTAACGGCCGGATACACAGCTGGGGTCACCGAGTAGCCGATCGTGAGCGCGATGGATGGGTCGCTGTAGCGGGTCACGACGTAGGTGTAGGCGGTCGTCTGTCCGGTGGTGCCCTCGGCTTGGGCCGGGTTGGCGAGCGAGACGGTGTACAGCGGATAAAGCGTGTTGATGCCCTGGATGTCGCCGGCCGCGAGGTCCTGGTTCGAGCTCGAGGCATACGGATACATGAGGGTGCCCGGATCGGTCGTATGAGCGAGGCCAAGCGCATGGCCGATCTCGTGCAACACGACCTGATACAGCGTCACCCCGTACTGCACATAGGTCAGCTGTCCCTCGTCGTAGAGCAATGGCGAATTGGCCGGGTCGAGCAGGCGAATGAGCGTGTCGTTGGACAGCACGCCAAGGAAGGAGCGGTAATCGGTTTCACCAAGCTCGCCGAATTGCGCGAAGCTGCCGAACCCGATCCGGATCGGCACGCTAGGCAAGTCCAGCACTTGGTTGAACGTCAGGCCCGATACGCTCGACCAGCGCGCGAACGCGGCAACGACCACGCTCTGGTACATCGTCGACAGCGAACCGCTGAACGGGGTGAAGAAGTCATTGGCGAAGTTCTGGTTCTCGAAGCTCCAGCTGATCGCCGTCGAGCTACGCTTTCCTGCTTCGAACGCGAATTCGGTCATTTATTCGACTGGGCTCCACTCCCGCGATCAGCCTAATCGAACTGCTTCGGCTCGCCCATACCGCAAGAACTGCTCGCGCAGCTCCATGCCGAACCACTCCGCGATGCTGACGCTCTCCTGAAACACGTCCAAGGCCGCGCCCGCGGTGCTGGGCAGCTTCCGGGGTTGTTGCTCGGCCAGCCGACGATGCTGCCGCAACCCGTCCAGCCCGGCCCACACGGCGGCGCCGAGCGCCAGATAGGGCGAGGCGCCGGCATCGCCGAAACTCAGCTCCACGCCGGACGGCACTGCCCCGCCCTCATCGTCGGTCTCGCTGCGCAATCGCAGCGCGCCCGGCCGACCGTCGACCGCCAATTCCGTCCACTTGCCGGCGAGCAGGCGCGCTTGCGGAGCCACCACGCTCGCCAGCGCCGGCAGGTGATGCACCAGCCCGGCGATCAGGTGCTCCGCGTCGTCCGACAGTCCATGCTCCCCGCTGGGGTCGGCCATCGCCGACTGCCCGAACCGGTCCACCAGACCGACGCCGATCCGCACGCCGCCCAGTGTTCCCCCATTGATGCTCTCGATCAGCGCCCGCAGCACCACCGCCTGATCGGCCGCCGCCACACCCGCCATCGCCGCCGCCCCGGCCTCAAAGGTGCCGACCGCATCGCCGGGATGCATCACCTCCGGTATCAGCCCGTTGCCCCGCATCGCGGCCAGCAATCGGCCGCATGTTGCCGCCTGCGCCCGCGCCGCGGCGAAGCTCCGTCCGGGCTTTGCGCCGACGACGCCGAATTCCTGGGTGAACCCGGCCCGCACGGTCAGCCCGAACTCCGCATGCAGCGCCGCCAGCCCGCGGCGCAGGAAATAACGCGGGCAGCACGCCCAGGGTGCGCCATCCAACTCGAGCAGATCGCCCAGCAGCAGCACCATATCCGGCGCGCCCTCGGCCGGGATGTAGGCCCGCGTCGCCGGGTCTGGCAGCAGCAGCAGGTCCGCCGCCCCATGCATGGCCCCGCCCCGCGGCGACATCGACGGCACGTGTCCCGGCAGCACCACGCCCCGCTCCATGACACCCTCCAGCGCCGCCCACGGCACCGAGACGCCGCGCAGCAGGCCCGATAGGTCGCTGGTGCCGATAAAGGCCAGCGTCTCCGCCTCCATCATGCCCGTAGCCGCCTCACCAAACCCCGCAACTGGCGCTGCGTGTGGCCGCGCGACAGCCCGGTGCGCACCACCGTGTTGGCCCGGCGCCGCTTCTCCGCATCCGGCATCTGCCGCCCGATCACCGCTGCGATCTGCGCCGCCGACATCATCCCGCGCCGCCGCACCCGCGCCCGCTGCACCGCCGGCGGCGCGCTGACGACCACGATGTGATCGACCCGGTCCGCCCCGCCGGTTTCCAGCAGCAGCGGCACGTCGAGCGCCACCAGGCGTCGCCCCGCGCGCCGGGCCCGCGCCAGGAAGCGGCGCTCGGCCTGCCGCACCAACGGGTGCACGATCCGCTCCAATCGCTTCAGCGCCGCGGCGTCCCCGAGCACCGCGGCGCGCAAGGCCGCGCGATCCACCACACCCTCGCTGATGCTGCCGGGAAACGCCGCCCCGATCGGCTTGACTGCCGCGCCGCCGCGCCCCTGCAACTGGTGCACCGTCGCATCAGCGTCGAACACCGGCACGCCGATGCGCCGCAGCACCGACGCCGCGTTGGACTTGCCCATCCCGATCCCGCCCGTCAGCCCCAACACCTTCACCGCGTCTTCACCGGGCCATCCACAATCCGGCGCCGATCAGGCCGATCCCTGCCACATGATACGGATGCAAAGTCTCTCCCAGGAACAAGACCGCCAACACCACGCCAAAGGCGGGCATGAGGTGCACATATTGTCCCGCCCGCGCCGGGCCTACCAATTCGACACCACGATTATAGCAAAAATAGGCCAAAAAGGCCGGGAACACGCAGGAATAAACGATCGCGAACACCGACACCGGCGTCAGAATCAGCCGAGCCCCGGCTGCCGCCTCGTCCCATGCCAGCGGCACCAGGAACACCACCCCAATCGCGAACGTCGCCGCCAGCAGGCTCAACGGGTGCACGGCCGGCTTGAGCCGTAGCAGCGCCGAATACAGCGCGTAGCACACCACCGCCAGCGTCACGATGGCGTCGCCCGGATTGATGTCGAGCGAGCGGAGCACCGTCAGCGAGCCCTGGCCCGCAATCACCGCCACCCCGGCCAGCGAGACGGCGATCGCGCCGACCTCCCGCAGGCTCGGCCGCTCGCGGAACATCGCGAACAGCGCCACGATGACGAAGAGCGGCGTCACCGATTGCAGCAGCAGCGCGTTGATCGCCGTCGTGTTGTGCAGGCCGCGATACATGAGGTTGTTGAACGCATCGACTCCGAGCACCGCCAGCACGACCACCACCGGCCAGCGCCGCCAGCTGCCGCCACGCCAGCGGCAGCACGATCACCAGCGCCCCGCCCCAGCGCAGCAGCGTAAACAGCGACGGCGGCACCAGCGCGGCCGCCGCCCGGCCGCTGACGATGCTGCCCGCCCAGAACAGCATCGCGGCCGCCAGCAACAGCGGACCGTTCGACCACAAGCGCCTTATCCGTGCGCCGGCATCTGGGGGCCGTTGGTCGAACAATACCTGGCCACGCCCTAAACGTAGGCGCTCAACCACTCCGCCACAGCGCGATACACCCGCACCCGATCATCCGCCCGCACAAAGCCATGTCCCGCGTAATCGAATGTCTCGAACCGGGTTTGCAGCCCCCGCGCCCGCAGCGCCGCCTCCATTTGCACGCTCTCGCCATACGGCACCCGCGGATCGCGCGTTCCGTGCAGGAGCAGCATCGGCACCCGCGCGCGATCGACCTGATGGATCGGCGAGATGCGGTCGAACAGCGCGCGATGCCGCACCGTGTCGCCGTATTCGGCGCTCCGATGCGCCCGCCGCCACGGCCCGGTCGCCTCCAGCAACGTCACGAAATCCGCAATACCGTAGAAGTTCACCGCCGCGCACCAAAGGTCCGGATATTCCGTCACCGCGGCATTGACCATGTAGCCACCATAGGACTGGCCCATGATCGCGATCCGGCCGGCATCGATGCCGGGCAACCCGGCCATCCAGTGCCGTCCCGCTGCCAGGTCGTGCACCGAATCCAGCCGCTTCTCCTCGTCGTCGGCGTCCAGCCATGCCCGCCCATAACCGCTGCTACCTCGCACGTTAGGCATCAGCACCGCATAACCCTGCGCGAGCAGCGCCTGCATGTCCGCCCGGAACCCAGCCCGCGCCTGCCCCGCCGGGCCGCCATGAACCCACACCACGGCCGGCCATCCCGCATCCGGCGGAGTACCATCCGGCTCCGCCAGCCAGCCCGGAACCCGCAACCCGTCGAAGCTCGCCCACTCCACCAGCCGGAACGGCCGTGTCGGCAGCTCCAATACCGGCGACCAGACGCTGCGGACCGCCCCATTCTCCCAGATGAATAACCCGGCCGGCCGCTCCGAATCACTCCACGCGAACGCCAGGCGACGGCCATCAGCGGACCAGGCGAGATCGGTCGCCACCCCTGCCTCGAACCCGGCCACCACCGGCCGCTCGCCCCCACGCGGGCCCACCCGCAGCACGCCGAAGCCGCGGTCATTCTCTACCGTCGCCAGTAGATCGCCTTCCGCCGCCAGCGCCCAGGCTTCCACCTCCCGGTCGGCCGGTCCGAACTCGACGGACACGGTGCCGCTCGCCGGGTCGAGGCGGCACAACCACGCCAGATCGCCACCATGCGCATCGGTGAGGCCGAGCAATGCGTCGCCATCCCAGCGCAGCGCGCTAAACCGTCCAGCGCGGTTGCGCGGCACCGGGCTTGCCATACCGTCCAGCGCTAGCACGACGGGTCGCTGATCCCCGGTTGCCCATTCCTCGATCGCCACCATCCGCTCGCCCGCGAATGGCCCGGCCGTCATCTCGTGACGTCCTTGCAGGAGAAGCCGCCGGGCTCCGCCGTTGATCTCCTGAACCAGCACGTCGTAATGCGCCGGGTCGCGGTCGTTGGCGGTGAGGCTGAAGCCGGTGCCGTCCTTGCGCCAGGCACCGAAGCCGTGAATCACCTCCGGCGCGGCGGTCAGCGCCCGGCTTTCGCCGTCGGCCCACAGCCAAAGCTGCTGCCGTTCATCGCCGCCGGCATCGATCCCGTAAATCAGGCGGTCATCGCCCGGCGCCCGCCGCAGCATTGCGACCGTTTCGTCGTGACTGGTCAGCTGCCGCGACGTTCCGGTGGGGAGGTCGAGCGCCCAGACTTGCTGCTGGCCAGCGCCGCGAAGATGGAACAGCGTTGTTCCATCGATGGAGAAAGCCGGCGATCCCGCCGATTCGAGAGCGGCATACCGCGTTGTTGAATCACTCATGTCGCAACCCTACCCATGTCCATCGGGTTGAAAGAACCGCCGGCGACCGCAACTTATCGGTAGGAGAACATTCGTTCCATGGACTTGCTCAAGAAGCTCGAGATCCTGGCCGACGCGGCCAAATACGATGCCTCTTGCGCTTCGTCTGGCACGGCCAAACGCTCATCCCTTGGCGAGAAAGACGGCATCGGCTCCACTGAGGGCATGGGCATCTGTCATGCCTACGCCCCGGATGGCCGCTGCATCAGCTTGCTCAAGATCCTGCTGACCAATAGCTGCGTCTATGACTGCCTATATTGCATCAACCGCCGCTCCTCGAACGTGCAGCGCGCCCGTTTCACGCCGGAGGAAGTCGTTACGCTGACGCTCGGCTTCTACCGCCGCAACTGCATCGAGGGCCTGTTTCTCAGCTCCGGCATCATCCGCAGCCCGGACTACACGATGGAGCAGGTGGTCCGTGTGGCGAAGCTCTTGCGCGAGGAGCACGGCTTTCGCGGCTACATTCATCTCAAGACTATCCCGGACGCCTCGCCGGAGTTGCTCGCCGAGGCGGGCCGCTATGCCGACCGGCTCAGCATCAACGTCGAGCTACCGACCGAGAGCAGCCTGGCAACGCTAGCGCCGGAGAAGGACATGGCCGGCATTCGCCGTTCCATGGGCCGTATGCGCCTGCGTATCGACGAGTCGAAGGCCGAGAAGCGGGCGCCGAAATTCGCCCCCGCCGGGCAGAGCACGCAGCTGATCATCGGCGCCGACCAGAGCAGCGACCGCGATATCCTGGATCTCAGCACCAACCTTTACGGCAATTACGGCCTACGCCGGGTCTATTTCTCGGCCTTCAGCCCGATCCCCGACGCGTCGGCCATGCTACCGCCGGCCAAGGCGCCATTGCTCCGCGAGCACCGTCTCTACCAGGCCGACTGGCTGATGCGGTTCTACGAGTTCGACGCCAAGGAACTGGCGCTCGACGCCACCGGCAACATGGATCTGTCGATGGATCCCAAGCTCGCCTGGGCGCTGCAGCATCGCGAGCAATTCCCGATGGACGTCAACCGCGCGCCCCGCGAGCAGCTTCTCCGCGTGCCGGGCATGGGCGTCAAATCAGTGGACCGCATCATCGCCGCCCGCCGCCACCGCCGCCTGCGCCTGGACGATCTTGGCCGTCTGCGGCTGCCGATCGGCAAGATCGCGCCGTTCATCATCGCCGTTGATCACCAGCCCGGCGCCCAGCTCGACAGCCCGGCGCTCCAGGCCCGCCTCACCCCCAAGCCCGTCCAGACCGACCTGTTCGCATGAGATCGGTCGCATTGGCCCACCAGGTGGACTGGGATGGTTGGCGTACGGCCGCCCGCATCCTGGCGCTCGACGGTGTGCCGCCTGAGGAGGTGGTCTGGTCCGTCGGTACGCCCGAAGATCTGTTCGCCGAAGGTGAGCGGCCACCGGCACCGGCGGCCACTGGCTCCTTCACCGTGCCACGCGCCCTCGTGTCCCTGGCCGAGACGGTCATCCAGGCCAATGACAGCGAGCGCTTCGCCCGTTTATATCGGCTGATCTGGCGCGCGCACCAGGGCGAGAAACACCTGCTCGAGATCACCACCGACCCGGACGTCCACGCCGTTCAGGAACTGGCCAAATCCGTCCGCCGCGACACGCATAAGATGCGCGCCTTTGTCCGCTTCCGCGAAGTGCCCGAGGATGACGGCACCAAGTATGTCGCCTGGTTCGAGCCGGACCATTACATCGTCGAAGCCAACGCGTCGTTCTTCGTCCGCCGCTTCGCCACCATGGTGTGGTCTATCCTGACACCCTACCGTAGCGTGCACTGGACCGGAGAGGCGTTGGAGTTCACTGCCGGCGCCACCCGCGCCGACATCCCCGACGACGACCGCCTCGAAGCCTACTGGCGCACCTACTTCAGCAGCATCTTCAACCCGGCCCGCCTCAAGATCGGTGCCATGACCTCCGAGATGCCGCGGAAATACTGGAAGAACCTACCGGAGGCCGCGATCATCCCCGAGTTGATCCGCACCGCCCCCGCCCGTGTCGAGGCCATGGTCGAACAGCCCAACTTCTCCCCGCCGAAAGCCAAGTCCGTCAATCTGAGGGAACCATCATTGCTCGAACACGCTGCCCAGACCCATACCCTCGGCGAGACCGGGGCCGACCTGGCGACGCTGGCCAAGGATGCCGAAGCCTGCCACCGCTGCTCCCTGTGGCAGCCCGCGACGCAGGTGGTTTTCGGCGAAGGCCCCTCCGACGCCCGCATCATGATGATCGGCGAACAGCCCGGCGATCAGGAAGACCTTGCCGGCCGCCCCTTCGTCGGCCCGGCAGGCCAGTTGCTCGACCGCGCCATGGCCGAAGCCGGCCTCGACCGCAG
>JBPBQE010000548.1:0-16028 GCA_050954595.1 Janthinobacterium lividum
CCGGGCAAGTTGCCGAGATGGCGGCCGGGGCAAAGAGCCGAAAGCGGGAGAATGTCATGGATTTCCAGCTCACCGAGCAGCAGGTCGCCATCGACGAGGGCGTGCGAAAGGTCTGCTCCAATTTCAGCGATCAATATTGGACGGACTGCGAAACAAACCTGCACTTCCCCGAGGAATACTACCAGGCGATGGCCGAAGGCGGCTGGCTGGGTATCACGATGCCAGAGGACGTGGGCGGCGCCGGCCTGGGTGTTACGGAGGCCGCCATCATGATGCATGCCGCGACCGCGTCCAATGGCGGCTACTCGGCGGCGTCGGCGATCCACATCAACATGTTCGGTCCGCACGCCGTGGTGGTGCACGGTACACCGGAACAAAGGCAGCGCTGGTTGCCGGCACTGGTCTCCGGCAAGCAGAAGGCTTGCTTCGGCGTGACGGAGCCGGATGCCGGGCTGGACACCACGAGCATCAAGACCTTCGCCACCCGGACCAACGACGGCTACCGCGTGAAGGGCCGCAAGATGTGGACCTCCACCGGCCAGGTCGCCGACAAGATCCTGCTGCTGACGCGCACAACGCCCAAGAAGGATTGCAAGAAGCCGACCGAAGGGATGACGCTGTTCTACACCGACCTGGACCGCGCCAAGGTCGAGGTGCGCCGCATCCACAAGATGGGCCGTAACGCCGTGGACTCGAACGCGGTCTTCATCGACGATCTGTTCGTTCCCGACGAGGACCGGATTGGCGAGGAAGGGTCCGGGTTCAAATACATCCTCGACAGCCTCAACCCGGAACGCATCCTGGTGGCCGCCGAGGCCATCGGGGTGGGCCGCGACGCGCTGCGCCGGGCTAGCAACTATGCCAAGGAACGCACCGTCTTCGGTCGCCCGATCGGGCAGAACCAGGGCATCCAGCATCCGCTGGCCGAAAGCTGGACGCAGCTCGAAAGCGCCTACTGGATGGTGATGCGGGCTGCCTGGCTGTACGACAACGGCAAGTCCTGCGGCGCCGAAGCCAATGCTGCGAAATTCGTGGCCGGGCGCGCTTGTTTCGATACCGCCACCCGCGCGGTCATGACCCATGGCGGCATGGGTTATGCGCGCGAATATCAGGTCGAGCGGCTGTTCCGCGAGAGCATCCTAACCCGGATCGCGCCCGTCACCGAGCAACTCATCCTGTCGTTCATCGCCGAGCGGGTGCTGGGCCTACCCAAATCCTACTGATCCGGTTCGGCAGGGAGGTCAATTCCGCGCGGCCCGGAGCCGACCCGGTGTCGGCGTCGGTGCGGGCGTTGGTTGCGCCTCGTCGGGCGCGAACACGCCCACTGGCAGCTCGACCTCGTCCTTCTCCGCGATCGCATCGCGGATGTTCTCCTTCATCGTCTCCATTGCCCGCTCGGCCGCCGCGACCTCGTCCGGCGACAAGCCGGCCAGGATGATCCCGTTCAATCGCCGACCTACCGCGACCATCTCCTCCAGGATCTCGTGCCCGCGCTCGGTAATCATCACCCGTTTGGCCCGGCGGTCCGTCTTCTCCGGCACACGCACGACATAGCCGGCGATCTCCAGCCGGTCGATCAGCCCGCCGACCGTCACCTTGCCCACGTCCAGGTCCCGCGCCAGTTCGGTCTGCAACATGCCCGAACGGGCATGACGCGAGAGTTGGCTCAATACCCACCATTGCGACCGGGTGATCCCCAGCGGCTTCATCGCCTGATCGAATAAAGTACGCCGCATGCGCGAAACGTCGTGGACCAGGAAGCCGATGCGGACCTCCTGCGGAACCTTCTTGTTGATGCTCATCACTCCTGACCGTAACACCTGAAGTAGATTATGTGCACATCGTATGTTGACTTACCAACTTGGAGCCCGTTCCATTGCGAGGGGCGCAGACGTGGCCGGTTCAGAGCTGCATCCGCCCGTAACGGGAGGATAGCACATGATGCCTTGCAAGTGGCTGGCCCGCGCTGACGGGCCGATCCACGCCAGCCTGGCGGCGATCACGCCATGAAAGCATGGGCCGTCGTCCGTAATGAACAACCGCTGCAATGCGTCGAGATGCCGGACCCGGTTGCCAGCGGCACCGAGGTGGTGCTGGACGTGACGCGATGCGGCGTCTGTCATTCGGATCTGCATTTCTGGCACGGCTACTACAACATGGGCGGCGGCAAGATGATGAGCCTGGCGGACCGTGGCGTGGTCCTGCCGCGGGCGCCGGGGCATGAGGTGACCGGGCGCGTGGTGGCCGTCGGCCCCGACGCCGCCGGTGTCGCGATTGGGGACGAGCGCATCGTCTATCCATGGATCGGCTGCGGCCACTGCCCACGCTGCCTGGCCGGGCACGACAATCTCTGCCTGGCGCAGCGCAGCATCGGCGTTCTGGAGAATGGCGGCTTCGGCGATCGCGTGAAGGTGCCGCACCCGCGCTACCTCGTCGCCTATGACGGCATCGATCCGTCGACCGCGGCGACCTATGCCTGCTCCGGCATCACCGTGTATTCGGCCATCGGCAAGATCATGCCGCTCGATCCGGACGAGGCCGTGCTGCTCATCGGCGCCGGCGGGCTCGGCCTGGCCGCGATTGCCATGCTCAAGGCATTGGGGCACCGGCATATCGTGTCGCTCGACCTCTCCGCCGCCAAGCGGCAGGCCGCCACGGAGGCGGGCGCTACGGCCACGGTCGATGGCGCCGGCGCCGGCGCCGATTTGGTGGCGCGCATCCATGCCGCCGCCGGCGGCCCGGTGCCGGCGGCGATCGATTTCGTCAACACGTCCGAGACCGCGCGCACCGGGTTCGACGCGCTGGCGAAAGGCGGCCGGCTCGTGCTGGTCGGTGTGGCGGGCGGCGAGATCACCCTCTCGCTGGCGACGATGATCTTCCGCGCCCAGAGCGTGCTGGGCAGCAACACCGGGACCGTTGCGGACCTGCGGGCGGTGGTGGCGCTCGCCCAATCCGGCAAGCTCGGCCCCACGCCAGTGCAGGAATTCCCGAAAGATGCAGCGAACGACGCGCTGATGCGGTTGCAGGACGGCCAAATCACCGGACGGGCCGTGCTCGTGTCCTGAGGCGCCACGAACCACGCCGCCGATCAACGAGCGGCACCACGAAGGAAAACAACAGATGGTTCTCACGCGACGTGGACTTGCCGGCACCGCCCTGGCGGCCGGGCTTGGGCTCACCGGATCACGCGTGGCCGCGCAGGCTAACGCCCCGCCTCTTCGGATCGGCTTCCTGTCGGACATGTCCGGTATCGTCGTCGACCTGTCCGGACCCGGCTCGCTCACCTCCATGCGCATGGGCCTGGAGGATTACGGCGGCAAGGCACTCGACCGTCCCGTCGAAATCTTGGTCGGCGACCATCTCAACAAGCCGGACACCGGCCTGCCGATCGCGCGCGGCTGGTACGATAGCGGCGTGAAGGCGATCTTCGACATCGGCATCTCCACCGTCGCACTCGGCATGCAGTCCCTGGCCAAGGAGAAGGACGGCCTAGTCGTGTTCGCCTCCTCCTCTTCGTCGGACCTCACCGGCAGCGCGTGCTCGCCCAACGGCATCGCCTGGACCTACGACAATTATTCGCAATCCCAGGGCGTCGTGCGGCAGTTGCTGAAGGAGAATGCCAAGACCTGGTTCTTCCTGACCGTCGACTACGCCTACGGCCGTAACGTGCAACGGGACACGACGAAGATGATCGAGGCGGGCGGCGGCAAGGTGATCGGCTCCGTGCTGCATCCGTTCGAAACCAAGGATTTCTCCTCCTATCTGCTGCAGGCCAAGGCTTCCGGCGCCGACGTGATCGCCCTGGCGACGACGACGGTGCATGCTGGCAACGTCATCAAACAGGCAGACGAGTTCGGTATCCGCGACGCCGGGCAGAAGCTCGCCGCGTTGAGCCTGACGCTGCACGACGTCAAAGCTCTCGGTCTCCAGGCAGCGCAGGGATTGCTGATCACCGCGCCATTCTACTGGGACCAGAACGATCGAACCCGGGCCTTCTCCAAGCGCTACTTCGATCGTTTCCACAAGATGCCGAACTTCATCCAGGCCAGCCTGTATGGCGCCGTGCAGCACTACCTTAAGGCGGTGGACAAGGTCGGGTCTGACGACACCGCGAAGGTGGCCGCCATGATGCGGGCAACCCCGATCAACGATTTCATGACCGTGGCCGGCCACATCCGTCCGGACGGCCGCGTTCTGCGCGACAATTACGTGTTTCGGGTCAAGACGCCGGCGGAGTCCACCGGTGAGTGGGACCTCTACACCCAGATCGCGACCATTCCCGCCGCCGAAGCCTTCGCGCCCGTCGAGCCCGGCGTTTGCGCGCTGAACAAGGTATGACGACGCTGGACGGCAAGGTCGCCATCGTCACCGGCGCCGCATCCGGCATCGGTATGGCAGCGTCTCGCCATCTCATCGCCGCCGGCGCCCGCATCGTCATGGTCGACCGTGACGCGGCTGCGCTGGCCCAGGCCGCCGCGCCGCTGGGTGACAGCGCGCTGCCTCTCGCGCTCGACGTGTCAGCAGCGGGTTCTGCGGCGTCCTATCTGTCGGTGGCGGAGACAGCATTTGGCCCAGTGCAACTCGCGATCCTGAACGCCGGCACCACGGGTCCGATCGAGCGGATCGAGACCATGGCGCTGGATGCGTTCGATACGGTCATGGCGGTCAACGTCCGCAGCGTGTGGCTCGGTCTGGCCGCTCTGCTGCCCGCGCTGCGGCGGAACGGAGGCGGCGCGATCGTCGCGACCTCTTCGACCGCCGGGCTGCGCGGGGCCGCGCGGCTGGCCGCCTACTCGGCCAGTAAGCACGCGGTGATCGGCTTGGTGAAATCCGCGGCGTTGGAAGGCGCGCGCGACGGGGTCCGCGTCAATGCGGTTTGCCCCGGCCCGATCGATACCGGCATGATCGCCGGCATCGAGGCCGCGTTCCGCCCCGACGACCCGGCGGCCGCCCGGCGCGGCACCGCCGCCCGCGTACCGCTGAACCGGCTCGGCACCGTGGACGATGTGGCGGCGATGATGCTGTTCCTGCTCTCCGATCAGGCCGCTTTCACCACCGGCGGCGCCTACTCGATCGATGGCGGCGTCATGGCGGGACTGTCGGCGTGATGGAGTCACCGATCGCACCGCTGCGGATCGGCGGCGGCTCCGCCTTTTTCAACGATCGTCTGGACGCGGCGCTGGAGTTGGTGGAACACGGCCGCATCGACGTGCTGATGGTCGAGACGCTGGCCGAGCGCACCCTCGCGCAGCTTCAGGCGGGCCGCAATGGCGGCCAGCCCGGCTACTTTCCCCGTCTGGCCGATCGCCTGAAAACCCTGCTGCCGGCCTGCCATCGCCAAGGCACCCGGCTGGTGAGCAATGGCGGCGGTGCCGCCACGCAGGACGCCGCCGCGATGGCCCATGGCGTCGCCACGCAAGCGGGCCTACGCGGCACGGTGGTGGCCGCCGTGCTCGGCGACGACGTGGCCGAACTGGTGCGGCAGGCCGACCCGGTTCTGCTGGAGACCGGCGAGAGGGCATCCCGCCTAGGAACACCGATGCTGTCGGCCAACGCCTATCTGGGCGCGGCCCCGATCGCCGAAGCCTGCCGCGCCGGCGCGCATGTCGTGCTCACCGGACGGGTGACGGACTCCGCCCTGGCTTTGGGCCCGCTCCTGGCACATTTCGGCTGGACGGCACTCGACGACCTGGCTTGCGGCATCGTGGCCGGCCACTTGCTCGAATGTGGCGGCCAGGCCACTGGCGGCTACTTCGCCGACCCCGGGGTGAAGGACGTTCCGGGTCTGGACCGCCTCGGTTTTCCGATCGCCGAGGTGGCCGCCGATCGTTCGATCCGGATCAGCAAACCGCCCGGCACCGGCGGCCGCATCGATCGGCACGTCATCACGGAGCAGCTGCTCTACGAAGTGCACAACCCCGCCCGCTACATCACGCCCGACGTCGTACTCGATCTCACCGAGGTCACGTTGCAGCAGGAAGGGCCCGAGCAGATCCGCTTGACCGGCATGCGTGGCCATCCCGCGCCGGACACGCTGAAGGTGCTGATCGGCGTCGCAGCCGGACAGCATGTCGAAGTCGAGATCTCCTATGCCGGGCTCGGCGCCCGGGGCCGGGCCGAGCTTGCCGCCGACATCATACAGCGGCGCCTGGCGCGCAACCGCCTGGGCGACGTCCCGATCCGCTACGACCTCATGGGAGTGAACGCGCTGGCGCTGCCGGGCCGTGACGTGCAATCGCTGCCGGAGGTGCGGCTGCGGGTGGCGGCGCGCTGCCCGGACCTCGCCGCGGCCGAACTGCTCGTGACGGAGGTCGAATCGCTCTACGTCAACGGCCCCGCCGGCGGCGGCGGCGTGCGCTTTTCCATCCGCGCCGCGGTCCGCACGCTCACGACCTTTCTGCCCGCCGCGGACGTGTCGACCCGGATCGACTATCTCGAGGTACGATGATGACCATGACCCCGTTGCGCGCTCTGGCCCACAGCCGCACCGGCGACAAAGGCGACAGCCAGACCTTATCCGTCATCGCCTATGACGAGGGCGACTATCCCTTGCTGCGTGCCGCGATCACCGCCGAGGCGGTCGCCCGGCATTTCGCCGACATCGTGCGCGGCCCGGTGACGCGCTACGAGCTACCCCGCCTCTTCACCTTGCATTTCGTGCTCGAGGCCGCCCTGGCCGGCGGCGTGAACGACAGCCTCGCACTGGACACCCACGGTAAGTCCCGCTCGTCGCTCCTGCTCGACATGATGATCGACGTGCCGGAGGACGGGCGGATACGGCACCAAATAGGAGGCGAGCATGTCTGAATCGTTCGATGCCGTGGTGATCGGGGCCGGGTTCGCCGGGCTCTACATGCTGCACCGGTTGGGTCAGCAGAACCTGTCCGTCCGGGTGATCGAAGCCGGCGACGATGTGGGCGGCACCTGGTATTGGAACCGCTATCCCGGCGCCCGCTGCGACGTCGAGAGCATGCAGTATTCCTATTCGTTCGACGAAGACCTGCAGCAGGACTGGCGCTGGAGCGAGCGGTATGCCAGCCAGCCGGAGATCCTGCGTTATATCGGCCATGTCGCCGACCGGTTCGACCTGCGGCGCGACATCACGTTCTCCACCCGGGTGATCGGCGCCGAGTATGACGAGGCCGCCGCGCGCTGGGCGATCCGCACGGACAAAGGAGAGGGGTTCTCCGCCCGGTTCTGTATCATGGCGACCGGCGCATTATCGGCGGCGCGCGTGCCGGACATTCCGGGCCTGTCCAACTTCGGGGGACAGACCTATCACACCGCAGACTGGCCGCAGGCGGGCGTCAATTTCAGCGGCCAGCGCGTCGGGGTGATCGGCACGGGGTCCTCGGCCATTCAACTTATTCCGGTGGTGGCGGAGCAGGCCGCCGCGCTTACGGTTTTCCAGCGAACGCCCAATTTCAGTCTGCCGGCCCGAAACGAGCCCCTTGCCCCGGACTACGAGCAGCACTGGAAGGCCAACTACCCTGCCTTGCGCCAGCGCGCGCGCCAGGAGATGCGCTCCGGCACCATCTACGACTACAGCACGCGCACCGCGCGGGACACGTCGGACAACGAGCGTGCGGACGAGTTCGAGGCGCGCTGGACCAGGGGCGGCGCCAACTTCATGCACGCTTTCAAAGACCTGCTGCTGGACAAGGTCTCGAACGATACCGCCGCCGACTTCGTCCGCGCCAAGATCCGCGCCACCGTACACGACCCGGCGGTCGCCGATGCGCTGTGCCCGACCGACTACCCCATCGGCACTAAGCGCATCTGCCTCGACACCAACTATTTCGAGACCTTCAACCGCCCCAATGTAAAGCTGGTCAATCTCCGGACGGCAGCGCTCGAGGCCATCACGCCCACCGGCCTGCGCGCCGGCGAGCAGGAGCATGCGCTGGACGCGATCGTCTTCGCCACCGGGTTCGACGCGTTGACCGGCTCGCTATTGGCGATGGACATCAAAGGCAAGGGCGGACTGACGCTACGCGACAAATGGGCCGAAGGACCCCGCAATTACCTCGGCCTGATGGTGCACGGCTTCCCAAACCTGTTCACCATCACGGGGCCCGGCAGCCCCTCCGTGCTCAGCAACGTCGTGCACTCCATCGAGCAGCACGTGGACTGGCTGGCCGACTGCATCGCCTATCTGCGCGGCAACGCCGTTGCCGCCATCGAGCCACAGCAGGAGGCCGAGGATCGCTGGGTCGAGCACGTTCGCGAGGTTGCGCACACGACGCTCTATCCCAGCGCAGCCTCCTGGTACATGGGCGCCAACATTCCGGGCAAGCCGCGCGTCTTCCTGCCCTATATCGGGGGCACGAATACCTATCGCCGGATCTGCGACGACGTCGCGGCCAATCATTACGAGGGGTTCACCCTCGCCCGCACCGGGAGCTAGACCATGCCGGACACCGCGATCCTCGCCCAGACCCCGTCGCTCTTCGCCCTGCCGGAGGACCAGCTCGCCATCCGCGACATGGCCCGCAGCTTTGCCAGCGACCGCCTCAAGCCGAACGCCCTCGATTGGGACGAACGTAAGCATTTCCCGATTGACGTGATGCGCGAGGCAGCCTCGCTCGGCATGGGCGGTGTTTACGTGCGCGAGGATCTGGGTGGCTCCGGCCTGAGCCGGCTCGATGCCGCTCTGATCTTCGAGGCGCTGGCGACCGGCTGCCCGACCGTCTCGGCTTTTATCTCCATTCACAACATGTGCGCTGGCATGGTCGACCGCTATGGTTTGCAGGCGCAGCGACAGCGCTGGTTGCCCGGGCTTTGCGCCATGGAGATGGTCGCCAGCTACTGCCTCACGGAGCCCGGCGCCGGCTCCGACGCCGCGGCGCTGAAGACTACGGCCCGGCGCGACGGCGACCACTACGTACTGAACGGAACCAAGCAATTCATCTCCGGCGCCGGCTCGGCCGATGTGTATTTGGTGATGGCCCGCACGGGAGATGCCGGCGCTGGCGGCATTTCCACTATCGTCGTCGAAGCCGGGACCCCGGGTCTCTCCTTCGGCGCCAACGAGCGCAAAATGGGATGGAACGCGCAGCCGACCCGGGCGGTGATCTTCGACGAGTGCCGGGTTCCGATGGACAATCGTCTGGGACCGGAGGGTATCGGCTTCAAGATTGCCATGGGCGGGCTGGATGGCGGGAGACTGAACATCGGCGCCTGCTCCCTGGGCGGCGCGCAAGCCGCGCTGGACACCGCGCTGGCCTATATGCGCGACCGCCGCGCCTTTGGGCGGGCGTTGACGGAGTTCCAGGCTCTGCAGTTTCGCTTGGCCGACATGGCAACCGAGCTCGAGGCCGCGCGCATTTTCCTCTATGCCGCCGCCGCCGCGTTCGATCGCGGCGAGGCCGACGCTTCCATCCGCGCCGCCATGGCCAAGCGGTTGGCGACCGACACCGGGTTCCGGGTCGCCAACGAAGCGCTGCAATTGCTCGGTGGTTACGGCTACCTTGCCGAATACGGCATCGAAAAGATCGTGCGCGACCTTCGGGTGCACCAAATCTTGGAAGGCACGAACGAAATCATGCGGTTGATTGTTGCCCGCTCGATGATCGGGCGCTGACGGCCCCCAAACAAGGAGTTCTGCTTGTTGACGAACATCGCTTTCATCGGCCTGGGCAACATGGGTGGCCCGATGGCCGCCAACTTGGTCAAGGCCGGCCATCACGTCGTCGGCTACGACCTCTCGCAGGCATCGCGCGCGACTGCCGCCGCAACTGGCGTGAGCATCGCCGCATCGGCACTCGAGGCGGCAACTGGTGCGGACGTGCTGATCACGATGCTGCCGGCCGGGCATCACGTGTTGGCGGTGTGGACCGAGGTTCTACCCGCGCTCGCCACCGGCGCGCTGGCGATCGATTGCTCCACGATCGACGTCGAGAGCGCCCGCGGGGCCCATGCGCTTGCCGTCGCCCAGGGGTATGAGTCGGTGGACGCGCCGGTGTCGGGTGGCACCGTCGGTGCGACTGCTGCCACCCTGACGCTGATGACCGGCGCAAGCGCGGCTGCGTTCGCCCGGGCCGAGGCGATCCTGGGCCAAATGGGCCGCAAGGTCGTCCATTGCGGCGATGCCGGCGCCGGTCAGGCCGCCAAGATCTGCAACAACATGATCCTGGGCATCTCGATGCTCGCGATCTCCGAAGCCTTCGTCCTGGCAGACGGATTGGGCCTATCGCGCCAGGCGCTGTTTGACGTGGCATCCACCTCATCCGGCTCCTGCTGGGCGTTGCTGAACCATTGTCCGGTGCCTGGCCCCGTTCCCGGCAGCGCCGCTAACCGTGACTACCAGCCGGGCTTCGCAACCGAGTTGATATTGAAAGACCTTCGTCTGTCGCAACAGGCGGCCTTGGCCGTTGGCGCCGCGACCCCGTTGGGGGCCGAAGCGACCGCGCTTTACGGCCTCATAAAAGCGGCCGGACGGGGCGCGTCGGATTACTCCGCGATCATCACCTTGCTGCAGGGCAAGAGTTCTTCATAGGAAAGCGGTCGAGTTGAAGCGGGATGGTTGAGTGCTTTCTTCGGGCGATAAAAGGCGCTGGGAACGTCTGGACGATGAGCGTTGTTCGCCGGGACTGCATGAACTCCCCCGAAATCGTGGATTGGCTGCAGCTGATGATGCGGACGTACTCCGGACGTCCGAGTTCCAGCATTTGGTTCAATGCATTCATGGCAATCGCTACCTCGGTCACTCGACGTCGATCGATGCGCGATCGTAGTCCATCACCGATAACCCGTTTGAAACGGCTGATGTCGACCTCGACCAGAACTCGCCAGTTGTGACTAGAGGCCTCGTGCCAAGCCATGCGGCCGCGTTCGGCGATGCTCTGCAGGTGACCGTCTCGCATCGTGGGCGCCGTCTGCGCCGCTTAACTCGGCACGGCACTGGAACGGGGCGGGACGATGACGGACGCCTCGGGATGACGAACGGCGACCTGGCCATAGACGCCGTCCTGGTCGTAAGCACCGTCGGCGGTGAACGACGCGACCGGGCCATCAACCTGGTCAAGTAAAGCACAAACCTGCGATGCATTGTCGACGTCGCTGGTGGTCAGCTCCGCCGCCGCAATCTGCCCGGTGTCGGCGTCGACCGCGATGTGCAGCTTGCGCCACGTACGTCGTGTCTTTGTGCCATGCTTCTCGATTAGCCATTCACCCGAGCCGCACAGCTTCAATCCCGTGCTGTCCACCAGCAAATGCACGGAACCCGAGCTCGGTCGGGGGCGGACCACCTCCAGGCTCCCAGCCCGGCGACTGAGCGTTGTATGATCCGGCAGGGCAAGCTCAAGACCAAGCAGGGCAATGATGGAGCCTATTAACCCTTCGGTCTGTCGCAGTACGAGGCGGAACACCGATCGCAGGGTCAGCGCAGTCGCAATGGCCAGGGCCGAATAGCGCGATTGCCCGCCTCGGGTTGTACGGGGTTCAGCCTTCCAGGCCGCAATTGCAGCGTCGGTGAACCGGACCGTCAAGCTGCCGCGCTACCGCAGGGCTGCATCAAACACAGCAGAGTTCGTAGCACCGTGCGGCTGCTTGGGGATGTGATGACGGCGCTCGACATTGGCTTTGGACGGCTCGACATACAGCCCCGGACAGTAACGGGGACCGCCCTTGGCGTTATCTATCCCAGCCAACGTCGCGGCGGTCCAAGCACCACAGTCGCATACTGCGGCCGGGCCTTCGGTCAGCCGCGGCGCCAGGGTAGGCGCAGCCGATGCAGGGCAATGCGCCGACGCACGGCCCGGTTGCTGAGCACCATCTCCAGACCGAACGCGACGATCGACCCCAGCGTGAGCAGGATCGCAAGGCCGAACAGCATCAGAAGGATACTGGCGATTTCCCGGTTGCTGAGGGCGAACAGAAACAGCGTGAGGATCGATAGGCATGTTGCCGCGGCGGCACCGGTAGCGAGCACGACCGCGACGTCGAGGATCAGCGCGCGGCGTTTGAGGAGGCCGAGCCGGTCGTCCGCCGGCTTAGCTGCCTCGTCGGTCGATTTGGTGAGTGCGTCGGCTTGATCCGCGACCCGGGCGAGACGTCCGGCAAATACGTTCAGCAGCGTGCCGATGCCGGATAGCAGGAACACCGGGGTAAGCACGGTCTGGATGAGGTGGGCGGCGTCGTCGAACGAGAGCTTATCGAGCAAGGGCGAGCCAGGCTTTCAGATCTGCGAGGTCACAAGGATAAGCTGCGTGCGATCTTCCACCAACACTCTGTCCAACTGATCGGGCAGATTAGGCAGATCAGGCAGCGAGATTGCCGTTATCCCACCACAAGCTGAGCGGAGCACCGTATTGCTAGCGCGCCAGCAACATGATCCTTGAAACCGAATATGGCAAATGGTCTAAGGCAATGTAACGAAGATTTCCAGAGATCTTCGTAGGGCCTACTCCCGATAAGCGTAGTTGTCGATAGTGAGTTGACGGCTTCGGACCTGCGAGCCAGAGTGGCTGCATGAGCGATTTATCAATCGATCCGAGCTCCGACGACGCGGAAACCGCGCTCGCGATCATCGCCCCCCTGCCCCGTCCGCCTGCCGGCGCCACGGCGGCAGAGGTAAGAAGCTGGTTCGATGCGTCGCTGGCCGCAGCCTTGCCGCTTGCCGACGGATCGTTGGCCGCCGAACGCGACGCGGCCGCGGCCTATGCCCAGCTCGGGAAAGCGGAGAACACCCGTCGGGCGTATCGGGCGGCGGTGCGGATGTGGTGCGGCTGGTGCGAGCAGCGCGGCGTGTGCCCATTGCCGGCCAGCGGACCCGATGTTGCGGCCTTCCTGGCGGGCGAGCGATTGCGCGGCCTCACCCCGGAAACCCTCAAGCTGCGCCGTGCCGCCATTCGCTACCTCCACCGGGCCGCAGGAGCTCCGGTGCCGATCGACGATGCCTGCGTGTCCGAAACCCTGGCCGGTATCCAGCGCACCGCCGCCCGCGCCGGAGAACGCCCCCGCAAGAAGAAAGCCGCCACCGTTCAGGTGCTCCGCCGATTGCTCGAGCCCATCGGCGACGACCTCGTCGATCTGCGGGACCGCGCCCTGTTGCTGGTCGGCTTTGCTGGCGCACTCCGGCGGTCGGAGCTCGCCGCGATCGGGGTTGCCGACCTCGAGGCGACCGAGCGTGGCATGCGGCTGATCCTGGCGCAGACCAAAGGCAGCCAGACCGAAGCGGTAACCGTGCACCTCCCCTATGGCGAGACAGAGCTATGCCCGGTGCGCGCGCTGGAGCGATGGCTAGCGGCCGCCGGGATCACCGAGGGCCCGGTGTTCCGGCGGATTTGGCGGGCCAAGCGCGCCGTCGCGGGCGAGCCCCCTGCCCGGCCCCGCCTCGGCACCGTCGCTCTGACGGCGCAGACGGTGGCCCTCGTCGTTCAAGCGCGCGCGGTCGCGGCCAGCTTTGGCCGGCGCGAGCTCGGCGGGCACAGTCTGAAGCGTGGCGCACTAACCACAGGCATGGATCGCGGCGTGCATCCCGCAAAGCTCAAGCGGCTTGGTCGGCACAAGAGCTTTGATGTGCTCGGGGAGTATCTCGAATTTGGCGACCTATTCGAGGGGCACCCGCTCACGGGCGTGCTTTGAAGCATTGTGGCTGCCGCGTCGTTCGTTCGGTCGACCACCGGCGCTTACAACGCAGGGCCGTGCTGTCGCTGCTGAATTTGGCTGGCGTGGGCCGTCATTCCCGGCCTCAACTGGGGGTAGCTCACAACCGGGATGGATCGCGATGCGCATCCCGACATGCCGGCGCAACTCGGTCGCCATTAGAGCCTGGACTTGTTTGGTAAGTCTCCCGCACTTGGCGAGCTGTCCGAGGTTAGCCCGCCAGCCGGGAGCCATCTGACCATGACCGTCACCAGCCCTACGCCTGAGTCACACTTTTTCCGGGTGGTCGACCACTCGACCGCTCGACACATCGAGTTGTCGTAAAATCGCGAGTTTGTACTTCCTCCTGCCCTACCCCACTAATCCGCCTTGGTCCGGCAGTCTTAGCAACATTCCCATTTAGCTAAGATGAGGTGCCGAAGCCGTCGGGATGGTCCAGCGGTCAAGTTGTCAGGAGATCGCGACGACGACGCCTCTCAGCTGCTTACGGGTCGGACGGTGGAATGGACGACCATTCATGTCGTCGTGCCCGCGTTATGACGCGCCTTCGAGCCGTCGAGCCGTTAAGTGTCGTAGTGCCAGCCGACGGAGTATGCAGGCTAAGGCCGAGACTGGTTGGTAATCGCAATCTGGCCGTATGCTCACCCATTTAGCGCGCAGATTAGACGAGACCTCGGGCGGTCGACCATTCGACAGTCCGAGGCGTCGCAAGATGGCGAACTCTTGCCAGCAGTAGGTTACACTCACGCTCCTGCCCAAAACTACGGGCACCAAGATGGTCTACCGTTCAAATGGTCAGTGCGTCGCAGCGACGCTAGCGCGTCCAGCGATGTGCCGACGGGTAATTCGCATCGCCTTAGCCGGTCCGGCGGTCGTATAGTAGACTGTCGGCGTGGTGGTATGGTCGGAGAGACGCGTTTTCGGCGTGTCGCGGCCTCGTCGTCGCGTCGTGTCGACGACACGAGACTTCGCGGATCCGACTATCCGGAGTATCGAGGACTTCATTGGTAGATTGGTCGGCTGATCGATGGGCCGCGTTATCGTAGCGTAGGTAAGTCTGACATTCAACTGGTCGTGCGTTCGACGCCTCGCGGCGTCGCTTGCGCGACCCGTCGACAAGGCGCATGATTGAACCAGCGAAACTGCGCAGTCTCGCGTGGTCGAATGGTCGACCATTCAAGCTTTCGGAGGGTAGTGGCTGGTAATGAGAACGATCGCGATGATCAGCCGCAAGGGCGGGGCCGGCAAAACAAATCTCGCCGTCCACCTTGCTGTGTGTGCCGAGGGGAGGGGGATACCGACGGGGGTAGTGGACCTAGATCCCCAAGGAACGGCTACAAAGTGGGGACTGCGCAGAACGGAAGAGGGCTCGCGCGCCGGAGCGGAAGTGATTTCTGCTCAGCCTGCAAGCCTGCCAAAGCTGCTAGAGACCGCGAAGCGCGCTGGCGCAAAGCTCATGATCCTCGACACGGCTCCGCATGCCGACTCTTTGTCGGTCGATGCAGCACGCGTTTCCTCATTCATCTTGATCCCTTGCCGTCCAGCGATCGCTGATCTTGAGGCGATACCAGCCTCGGCCGATATCGCTCGCCTTGCCAAGCGTCCGTTTGCGGTCGTTTTAAATGCGGTTGGCTCACAAGGGAGCAGAGAAGCGGAAGCCCGCCAGGAACTCGAGCGGTTGGGGCTAGACCTCGCTCCCGTCGCGCTTGGGCATCGCGTTGCATATGGCGATGCAATGATACCCGGTGAGGGAGTGACCGAGCACCGGCCGGGTAGCCAGTCTGCTGTGGAGATCGAAGCGCTCTTCGACTGGCTAATTCAGAAGGTAGACCCATCAAATGTTCGACCGCTCGAACTTGCGACACCGCGTGAGGTCGCGAGATGAGCGAGGCGCAGACATCGGGAAAGAAGAGCCGACCGAGCCTCTTTGGAGCTGTCGGCAAGGCCGCGCATACCGAACGGACTGAGCCGTCCGCGAACTTGGCTGACCCGCCCCAGGCTCGGTCGCCGCGCGCGGCAACACGTGGTCGTCAGGATCGGCAAGACAAACGCCAAATCGCTGGGTTCTTCTCGGCCGAGTGTGCCAAACAGCTGCGGATACTAGCCGCTGAGGAGGACACGACGGTTCAGGACCTCATAAAGGAGGGTCTGAATCTTATGTTCACAGCCCACGGAAAGCCGCCGATAGCATGATCACGGTGCCGCGGATCGCGCGAACCGGGGAAGGGGAGCCTTCAAGAATGTTCACGCTCCGAGTCGGGCGATTTCTTCACGACCGCAGCGCTCCAACACAAGCGTGAGGGGGGGGGTAAACTGGTGAACTGTGCAAGTCAGGCGGTGAACTGTAACAGCAAATCTGGTGAACTTTGCACGCGCGCCAGAACCGCACTTTCCGTGCAAGACCAGAGGGTTGCAGAACT
>JBPBQE010000430.1:0-15912 GCA_050954595.1 Janthinobacterium lividum
CCGAACTAGTAGACAATGGGGCTATCCCACTATCAAAAATGCGGAAGGTGGCATGAACGCGTTCAAACCAAAACGGGTCAGCGGTTCGGATCTCGCGGCGCAACTCGCCGACGCAACCGCCAACCTGCCAGCTCAAGTTGCGATCAGGCCGCCAGCACCGATCGCAGACGTCGTCCGGACCCGTCCGCCTCCCGTAGTCCAACTCAATTTCAAGGTCAGCGAGACACTCGCCGAACTGATCGCCTGCGAAGGCGAACGTGCAGGCTCGACCCGTCGCTTCATCGCTCGGCTGATGCGTGATGCTGGCTTCGATGTGCCGGATGCCGACGTGAACCCGCCGGATAACCGCCGGCGTCGCCTGAGCAGGGAAGAGGCGTGAGCGCCCAACGCCTAAGACGCGGACACCCGATCGGGACTGAACTCTACCGGGACAGGTCCGAGTCGTCAGCAACCGCATGCTGCACCGCAATCACCAACTTGTCCCGAGGCGGAACTGATCTTTACCGGGATGATGTATGGACTTTACCGGAGCGGCTTTTATCAGATTGCTGGAAGGTGAAGAACTTACGCCTTCTATCCACAGGACTTTAGCGGGACAAACTAATAAACTCTAATAACCCATCGCAATCCCGGCAAAGTCCAGGGTGACAAAGAAGCCTGTTGAACGCAGAACAAGCGGTATGCTCAGGAATGGGTTGAGGTATGGGGGAAGTTCATAAGCTTCTGACGACGCAGGGGAAGCAAGAAACGCTTAAGCTCGAACTGGATCGCCGGGTCGTGGAGGCAGCGTCGGCCTATTTGAGCGTTGAAGACGGAGAAATCGGCTTCGTCTACGCCGGTTGGGCCCAGGCATCCTTGCCGCACCGTCGATTAGCAGACGATGCGCACTGGGAGATCCAGACCGACCGGGTTTCATTGATTGTACAACCTGGCCTTCGCGGCGTCATCGGAGGCAGCCCGGTTCCGGTGGGTGTACCATATGGCTCCAGGGCACGACTGATTATCCTCTACCTGCAAACCGAAGCCATCCGGACAGGATGTCGTGAGATTGAACTTGGCCGCAGCCTACACGCTTGGCTCAAACGGCTTGAGATTCCGATCGGCGGTAAAAGCATGCGCGACGTGCGTGACCAAGCCGAACGCATCAGCCGTTGCCGACTCACGTTTCAGATCACATCGGCGGGCCGTAGCGGACTGATCAACCAGAACATCTTGGATTCCGCGATGTTCGTGGCTGACAGCAACACGCAGGATGATCTGTTCATCGAGACGGCCAAGCTAAGCGAAGGTTTCTTCGAACAACTTCAAAAGCATCCTGTTCCCATCGAGGAAGCCGCCGTCAAACAGATCGCCAATAATAGCATGGCGCTCGATGTCTACGTGTGGCTCTCCTATCGCCTGCACGCCTTGACCATGCCACGTCCTGTGACCTGGAAAGCCCTCCACAGCCAGTTCGGCCGCGGCATCAATCGTATGGATCATTTCAAGCAACACTTCCGCGACACGCTCCAATTGGCGCTGGCAGTGTATCCAGAAGCCAATGTCGAACTCGAAGGACAAGCCGGCATCGTCCTGCACCCGTCGCGCCCGCCGGTCAGCAAGAGCACGTTGCCATCACGTGCGGCGTTGCGGCGCCTACAGGGTTGATCCCGGTAAAGTTCAGCAAATCCCGGTAGAGTCCAGTTCGAACCTGCCCGATGAACCCGATAGGGAATCAGCAGCAACCCAAACGCTCATCCAGAACCGTCGCCACAGCAAAAGACTGGATTTTACCGGGCAATGGCAAATTATCGTCCCAGGATGCTGAACGCCTAACCCGCTAGGCTGCTATCGAATAGTTCGACCCTTGCACCCACCAGCTTTCGGGCAACCCGGACAAGGTTGCTGCAGGCGAAAGCGAAGGCAACAGATCCGACGTTCCGATGGATCGCTCCCGATGACGGGACGAAAAGGATTAGGAACGCCGTCAACCCACTCGCTCGCCGACATCGAAGCACGCAATGCCGCACGTTCGGCTGCGGGCCCACTGACCACGTCGAGGCTCCAGGCCAACACCGCCGCCGCATTCGACCAGAATATCAGCTTGGATAGCCCAGTTGCAGCTAGCGCTTCACACAGTGGAACAAGGTGCTCAAACAATAACGGCGCTAACCGCCGTACCGGACAGCCTTCGGCACTATCCCGACCATCATGCGGAAGGCACAGCTGGCAGGGGTGACCCTCGTCGGTCAGCACCACGCTCATGCCACCCAATGCCAGCGGCAACTCCCGTTGTACCGCCAGTGCCGCGGCCGTAGCGCAGGGCACCAAAGCTAACAGATAGTAATGCGACCACAACGACAGCGCCGCCTGTGTTCCAGCCCCAGGGAACGCCGCAGCATAGCGTGCGGCGATCACCGGCAGTCGCGACCCGGCGAGCAGATCGGGCAGTGGGGTAGCATCAGCACAAGGCAGTCCAAGCGTTCGGCCGAACCTGGCAAATAATGGCGGAAACGCATTGGAAAGGGCAGGGTGGATCGCGCTCACGGTCGAATACGCGCCAAAGTAAGCAGGAGCACCGGGCCACCCAGCAATGCGGCCAACAACCCGGCCGGAATCTCCGACGGAAACAGCACCGTCCTACCGAGCCAATCCGCGGTGATCATGATGGTCGCCCCGCCCAGCCCAGCCCCGGCAAGCTGGGCGCCAGCACGCTTCAACCCCACGAGTTGGGCGACGTGCGGTGCCACTAACCCGATAAAGGAAAGCGGCCCGGCCAGCAGCGCACCGAGCGCCGTCAACAATGCCGCTAGCCAAAGCATTGACCCGCGGGCCAGAGTCATCGGAACCCCGAGCGCCGTGGCAACAGCAGCACCGAGAGGCAGAATATCGAGCCAGCGCAAGGCAACTAGGCACACGCTGAGACCAACCACCAGCCAAACGCATGACCACCAGATTGCTGCCGCCTCGATCCCATAGGTCGACCCCGATAACCACAGCAGCACCATCTCGGCTCGAGGGTCCCCGCTGGCGAGTAGAAGGGCGGTGATCGCCTCTGCCCCCGCTGAAACCGCGACGCCAGCGAGCACGATCCGCGTCGCATCGCCACGCCCGAACCGCAGCAACAGCAGCAGCATCCCGCCCGCTCCCGCAGCCCCGAAGCCGAACCGGGCCAGAAAGCCGGTCAGCCCGAGCCAGAGTGCGACACCGCCACCCGCAATGGCACCGGTGCCGAGACCCAGCACTTCCGGGCTCGCCATCGGATTGCCAAGCACCCGCTGCAGTACGGTCCCGGCCGCCGCCAGCACCACCCCGGCGATCCCGGCCGCCGCCACCCGCGGTGCACGCTGCCCGACCAACCCGGCCGACCACGCCCACCCCTCCGCCGTCCGGCCAATGCACAACGCAATGATCGTGACGCCGAGCAACAGAACCGCCAACGCTAGCAACGCCGGAGCCGCACGGACCGATAATCGTCCTGGTGCGACCTCCGCAGGCCCGGTTGTATTTGCTGCCACGCGTGGCAACAGCCAGAGCAGCAGTGGAACCCCGAGCAACGCGCTGAAAGCACCGGTTGGCAGCAGTGCGCCATCGCGGCCAGATATCAGTTGCACCACCTGATCTGTCAGCAGCAGCAACCCAGCGCCGAGCAACGGCGACCAGAGCAACATACGCCGCCCACGCCCGCCCAGCCGCGCCAAGACTGGCGCTGCAAGCCCGACGAAACCGATCACGCCCACTTGGCCCACCACCGCAGCCGTAAGCCCGACCGACAGCGTCAGCGCAGCACCACGAACCACGCCGACCGGAACGCCCAGCCCCTGCGCCATCGTATCGGGCAGGTCGAGCATCGCCAGCGGGCGAGCCAGCAATGCCGTCATCGAACTGCCCACGGCAAACGCCAGCAATAGCGAGCGCGACCCATCCCAGCCGAGTTGCGTCAGCGTGCCGGCACTCCAGACGAACAAGCCAGCGAGTTGCCGCGTATGCAGCACCGCCAACACGCCCGCCACCGAGCCGGCGTAGAGACCGACCGCCAGCCCGGCCAGGGCAACGGTCGCCGGGTCGAGCCTGCTGCGGAGGGTGAGCAGCATGACCAAGCCGATGCCAGCCGCTCCGCCGGCAAAAGCGACGACCTCGCGGCCGAATATGCCAAGGAGCGCCGGCGCATAGAGTGTCGCCACCGACAGCGCCAGGGCCGCCCCGGCCGAGACGCCCAGCGTGCCGGGCGCGGCGAGCGGATTGCGCAGCGCGACTTGCGCCAGTCCACCTGCCAATCCCAGCGCAGCGCCGGCCAGCAACGCGGTCGCGATACGTGGCAACAAGCTGTAGGTGACGACGACCGCCGGCAGATCGGTGGCATCGAAGGTCGGTAGCAGCGGCCACGCCTTCACTGGCATCCACAGCGAGATCCCATGCACCGCCAGGACCGTTGCCGGCAGCATGAGCCCCAGCAACAGCCAGGCAGGACGGCTAAGCACGCGCGGCGCCGTCGAGCAGGCGCGGCAACAGCAAATCGCAGAAGCGGCTCGCCGCGGGCAGCGTGCCAAACATCAGCACCGGGTCGAGGCGGAATACCCGTCCGGCGCGCACGAAGGGCAGCGCCTGCCAAAGAATACTCCGGGCGAGCACCTGATCGAGATCGGGCGGTAACGGTTCGACCAGAAAGAGGGTGGCATCGGCGACCGAGGCAAGTGTCTCGATCGCGACCGTCACCGATCCCCATCGACCGGTCGGTCCGTGCCACGCATTGCGTAAGCCCAACCGCTCGAGGGCGTCATGCAGGATGCTGCCAGCGCCGTAGAGCGACAGGTGTCGCGGGTCGATGAAGCTGGCGAGCAGAATCGGGCGCTGTGGCCGGTCCGCAAGCGCGGCGCGACCCTCATCGAATTGCCTGGTCACGCGTGCCAACAATCGTTCGGCCTCGGGGACCCGGCCGATGCGGGTGCCGATGGCACGGGCGGCTGCGGCGGATCGTTCCCACGGCTGCTTGGCCGGCGTGTAGATCGGCAGATCCAGCACCGGGGCGATCGCCTCCAGCAGCGGCCGGATCGGTGCATGATCCTGTATCGCCAGGATGACATCCGGACGCAGCGCCTTCAGCACGTCCAGGTTGGGTTGCGTACGCTGCCCGAGATCCTGCACCGTCGGCGGCATCGCCGGGGTCACGACCCAGCTACGGTAATCAGCCGGGTCGGGCACGCCGACCAGATCGGCGCCGAGCGCCAGCGCCGTCTGCGCCAGCCCGTAATCAAGGCACGCCACGCGGGTCTCGCCCGGAAGCGCGATACCAGCTGCGAGCAGAGCGACGAAATCGCGTCGCTTCACGGGAGATAGGCGATCGGCGCGCCGCCGGAGGGGTGCGGCAGCAAACCAAGATCGACGGCGTAGATCTCCCGCAGCCGCTCCGTGGTCATGATGTCTGCGGCAGCACCACGCGCGATGAGGCGACCCGTCCTCAGCGCCACCAACTCGTCGCAATACCGCGCCGCCAGATTGATGTCGTGCAGCACGATCACAATGCCGATGCCGTGCTCGCGGTTCAGGCTTCGCAGCACGTCCAGCACGACGCGTTGATGCGCCAGGTCGAGCGCCGCGGTTGGTTCGTCGAGCAACAGGCAACGTGCCTCCTGCGCCAGGGACATCGCAATCCAGCAGCATTGACGCTCGCCACCCGACAACTCCGCAACTGCACGCCCGGCGAAGCGAGCCATGCCGGTGCGTTCCATGGCTGCCTCGACTGCAACCCGGTCATCGGTCCCGAACCGGCCAAGCGCGCCATGCCAAGCATAGCGGCCGAGCCCGACGAGATCGCGCACCGTCATGCCCGTCGTTGCCGGTGGCTCCTGCGGCAGATAGGCGAGTTGGCGGGCAAATTCCCGCATACCCCAATCCTGAAGCCGCCGCCCGCCGAAGCGCACATGCCCCGTACTAGGCGCCAGCTGCCGCGCTAGGACGCGCAGCAACGTCGATTTACCGGAGCCGTTATGCCCGATCAGCCCCACCAGGCCTGTGCCGTCGAGGGAGAGATCGATCCCGTGCAGAAGTGTCCGGGGTCCGGCAGTGACGCTGACTCCGGACAGTTCGAACATCATCGATGCCTGGAGCTCACCAACGCACGCCCAGGCTTGCGAGAACCTCACGGCGGGCGCCGTAAAAGCAGGCGGTGGCGCTGGTGCATTGGGCGACGAAGGTGCGGTCGAACAGGTTGTTGGCGTTGACGGACAGGCGCCAGCGGTTGTCGCGGCCGAAATCGTAGCGCGCGGCCAGGTCCACCAGCGTGTGGTCGGAGACCTTGAACAGGTCGAAATTGCTCGCCTGCGTGCTGCCGACGTAGCGCACGCCACCGCCCAGGCTGAACCCGGCCAGCTTCGTCTCCACCGGGAAGGCGTAATCGATCCAGCCGGAGGCCAGGTTGCGCGGCACGCCACCCACCGCCTTACCGAGGGAGGCGTCGTTGGCACCGGTCACGATCGGCTCGAGATAGGTGTAGGTGCCGATCAGGTTCAGCCCGCGCGCGATGTTGGCCTGCGCCTCGACCTCGAAGCCACGCACCCGAACGGAGCCGGTCTGGACGGTATTGACCGGATTGGCCGGGTCGGGGGTGCTGACGTTGTTCTGGTCGATCTGGAACGCGGCGGCGGTGACGTAGCTCGCCATGCCGGTCGGCTGGTATTTCACGCCGGCCTCGACCTGCTCGCCGGTAGTGGGCTTGAACGCCTGCGCGGTGCTGTTGACGCCGATGACGGGCTGGAAGGAGCGCCCGTAGCTGACATAGGGCGTGAAGCCGAGCGGCGCCTCGTAGCCCAGGCCGACCCGGTAGGTGAACTGCGAGTCCGACTGTGATGTTGTGGTCGCACCGAGCTTATCGCGTGTCGAGATGTCGACGATGTCCTCGCGGACGCCGCCGGTCAGGATGAAGCGGTTCCACTTCACCTGGTCCTGGGCATAGACGCCGTAGAGGTTCTGGGCTTGGCCGGCATTGGTGTAGATCGGCAGCGGGTCTGGCTGGCGGGCGCCATAGACCGGGTTGAAGATGTTGATCGAGGTGCCCGTCGTGCCGCGGTTCACCGTGTCGGTGGTAGTCCGACTGTATTCGAAGCCGGCCAGCACGGTGTGGGCGAGGGGGCCAGTGGCGAACTTGGCCTGTGCCTGGTTGTCGACGTCGAAGATGTTGGCGCGCACGTCCTGGCCGTAGGCGAAGCGGTCCAGCGTTGCGAGGTCGGACTCCAGGCCGAGGCCGAACACCTGGCGCTGGCTGTAGTCGATGCGCGAGAAGCGGACGTTCTGACGAACGGTGAAGATGTCGTTGAACCGGTGCTCGAACTCGTAGCCGAGGTTGATCTGAGTGCGGTCGACCTTGTTGTATTGGTCCTCGCCGGTGAAGCGGTTGGTCGGGATGCGGCCATTCGGGTTACCGAACACCGTACCCTGGCTGGGCAGGAATTGCTGACCGGCGGAGTGGTCGTGCTGGTAGCTGGTCAGCACCGTGACGGTGGTCTTCTCGTCGCGGTAGGTGATGGCCGGAGCGAAGAACTGGCGGTCGTTCGGCACCTGATCGACCTGGCTGCCGGCGTCGCGCACCAGTCCGGTCAGGCGGTAGGACCATTTGCCGTCGCTGGTCTGACCATCAGCCTGGGTACCGAGCGGCCCACCGAGGTCGAACTGGCCCTGGATGCGGCCATAGCTGCCGCCGAGCAGAGTCAATTCGTGCAGCGGCACGTCGGTCGGGCGCTTGCTGACCAGGTTGACTAGGCCGCCGGGCGCACTCTGGCCGTAGAGCACCGAGGCTGGGCCCTTGAGTACGTCGACCCGCTCGAGCCCGTACGGCTCCGGCGCCAGCGCGGTGATGCCCGGCGAGAGGCGCAGCCCGTTCAGATACACGCCGGTATCGTTGGCGTTAAAGCCGCGGATCGAGAAGAAATCGACATGCGGGTCGGCGCCGAACGCCTCCGTCTGCACGCCGGCGGTGTAGCGCAGCGCCTCGCCGAGGCTTTGCACTTGCCGCGAGTCGAGCTGCTCGCGGTTGATGACGGACACGGATTGCGGGATTTCGCTCAGCGGCGTGTCGGTCTTGGTGCCGGTCTGGTCGCGGCGGGAGACGAAGCCCTGGGTGTCGCTCAACGCACCGAGTTGCTGTCCCTGCACGTCGATCGTGGGCAGCGCCGTATCGGCCGCCGTTTGCGCCCGGGCCTGCGTCGCGCACAAGCCCGGTCCTGCCAATGCGGAGGCGAGCAGCAGGTGCCGGTAGCCGCGCGGCACCGAGAAAGTCTTGACCAACGACCGCCCTTTCGAAACGAGAGCCGCACATAGCGCGAGTGCAAATTAGTCGCAATTGCGAATATTGGAACAGAGCTGGAATTCAATCCAGCAGGCTCACGTCAGCGCCACGCCTTTGATCTGCGCGTAAACGGCTTGCTCCACGGCGAGGCCGAGCCGGTCCCATGACTGCCGGGTCACCCGTGCGAGCAGTCGGGCTCCATCGCCGTCGACACCGAGGCCCAGCACCACGACCAATTCATGCTCGCCGGCCGGCGATCGCGAGACGATCCGTGCCGGCAGGGCGTTGAGGATGGTGCTTTCCGCCGGGCTGGTGCCGATGCTGACGTCGCGCGCCGCCACCTGCACCCGACGCCGCGTCCCGGGTGCGATCCATGCGGATGGCACGACGAACGAACCCCCGGCGACCTGTAGGGTGAGCAATCCGTAGCCGGTGTCGTACTTCCCGACCGTCCCGTCGAAGCTCACCGTCGCGTCGCGACGCGACGCCAGCGGCAAAGCGGCGTCGCTTTGTAGCGCGGCGAGTGGTCCACAGGCCACGACGCGTCCGGCCGACATCAGCACGAGATGGTCGGCGAGATGTTCCACCTCGGCCATGTCATGCGTCACGTAGATGATCGGTAGCTTCAGGCTGGTGTGCAGGACCTGCAGGAAGGGCAGGATCTCGTCCCGCGTCGCGCGGTCCAGCGCGGCGAGTGGCTCGTCCATCATCAGCAGTTTAGGCTGCGAGAGCAGGGCGCGCCCGATCGCGACCCGCTGCCGCTCGCCGCCCGAGAGGTGTTGCGGCGAGCGGTCCAGCATGGCGTCGATTCCGAGCAAGCCGACAACATCGTCGAAGGCGATGGCTCCCGTTGCCGGGCCGCGGGGGGCCGCGAACAACAGGTTGCGACGGACGGAGAGATGCGCGAACAGGCTCGCTTCCTGGAACACGTAGCCGATCGGGCGCTGATGTGCCGGCCGGAAGCTGGCGCCGTTCTGCCAAACATCACCGCCGACCACGCAGCGCCCTGACCCGATGCGCTGCAGCCCGGCGATGCCACGCAACATCGTCGTCTTGCCGCAGCCGGACGGGCCGAACAGCGCGGTGACTCCCGTTGCGGGCACGGTGAACACGGCATCGAGCCGAAACGTGCCGATCGTGCCGGTGAACGCGACCTCGACAGTATCCGCCATCATGCCCCGGACTGCCCGATCCGCTTCTCCAGCAGCATCATGGCCAGGATGACGGCAAAGCCGAACACCACCATGCCGCCAGCCAGGATGCTGGCTTCACCCCAGCGCGACGTCTCGACGAAATCGTAGATCGCCACCGACAGCACCTTGGTCTGCCCCGGAATGCTGCCGCCGATCATCAGCACGATGCCGAACTCGCCGACCGTGTGCGCGAACCCGAGCACGGCGCCGGTCAGGAAGCCCGGCCGGGCCAGCGGAACCGCTACGGTCCAGAACGCCCGCCGGGGCGACGCACGCAAGGTGGCGGCAACCTCGAGCGGGCGTGGACCGATGGCGGCAAAGGCATTGCGGATGGGTTGCACGACGAACGGCAACGAATAGATCGTCGATCCCAGCACGAGGCCCGGAAACGTAAAGGCCAGCGTGCGCGCCCCCCACAACCCGGCAACCCTGCCGCCGGGTCCGTCGGGGCCGAGCAGCACCAGCAGGTAGAACCCCAACACGGTCGGCGGTAGCACCAGCGGCAGCGCCACCACCGCGGCAACTGCCTCCTTCCACCAGGCGTCTGAGCGGCTGAGCCACCAGGCGATCGGCGTGCCGACGATCAGCAGAAGGATCGTCGTCACCGTGGCCAACTCTACCGTGAGCCGGATCGCGGTCCAGATATCGGGCGACAGCGCGTCCAATCAGCTAATCCGAAGCGCCGACCTCGTAGCCGTATTTCCGGATAATGGAGATGGCTTCCGGCTCTTTCAGAAACGCGAGAAAGCCGGTCGCCGCCTCGTTACCCTGGCCCTTATTGAGCAGCACCGCGTCTTGCCGGATCGGCGAATACAGGGTCTGCGGCACCATCCACTTCGACCCAGCCTTGTCGTCGATCACCTGGGACAGTGCGACGAAGCCGAGTTCGGCATTGCCGGTCTGCACGAACTGAAAGGCCTGGCTGATGTTGGCGCCCACCACCAGCTTGGGTTGCAGCGCGTCGTAGAGCTTGAGCGCTTTCATGGTCTCCACAGCTGCGGCGCCATACGGTGCCGCGGCCGGATTGCAGATCGAGAGCTTGTCGAAGCCTGCCTTGGTCAAGGTTGCGTCCCCCTGCACGAGGCCGGGCTGCTTGCTCCAGAGCACGAGTTTGCCGATGGCGTAGGTGAAGGTGCTGCCGCGGACACCGAAGCCGTCATCGACCGTTTTCTTTGGCCGCTCGTCATCGGCGGAGAGGAACACCTCGAACGGGGCGCCCTGGCTAATCTGGGTGTAGAACTGGCCGGAAGCGCCGAAGCTGAGCACGGCGTCGTTGCCGGTTTTGGCCTTGTAGGCCGCGGCGATCTCCTTGGCCGCATCGGTGAAGTTCGCCGCGACCGCGACCGTCGTCTGTGCCGCCAAGGCCTGGGTGGCGATCAGGGAAAGCAGCGCTGCAATCAGCGCGCTCAACCGTGTCGGGCGTCTCATCGTGGACCTTTCGTTGACGAGCGCCGTATATAGTCGAGCACAGCGTTATGCGCCAATCCGAACTCCCTCCCGTGACCGTGACATGAGACGTCCCAGCCGCTAGAAGTCTTCTACGTTGAGGGGAACAAATCGGCATCCGATGTCTGTGACAAGCTGATGCCGGAGACGGCCCCCACTCTTCCAGACGCTCTGGTTGGCAACCCAGACCGCCTGGCCGCTTTGCTGGCGTACGACATTCTCGACACCCCGCCAGAAACCGGGTTTGACGACATGGCGCAACTGGCGGCTGCACTGTGCCAGGCGCCGACTGCACTCGTGAGCCTCGTTTCGAGTGACCGCCAGTGGTTCAAGGCACTGGTCAACTTTCCGGCTCGCGAAACCGACCTGGACCGCTCCGTCTGCAAGTTCGTCCTAAGCGAGCCCGATCTCCTCGTCGTGCCCGACCTGGCGATTGATCCCCGCACGGCGTCGAACCCCCTGGTCACCGGTGAGCAGCGCATCCGCTTCTATGCCGGGGTGCCGCTGCGCACGCCGGAAGGGCATGTGTTGGGATCGTTATGCATCATCGACCATGTTCCACGCCCCGCCGGCCTGACCGGCGAGCAGGCCGAGCACCTGCGCCGCTGCGCCCGCCAGATCATGAACCTGTTGCAGATGCGCCGCCTTGTTGTGCAACGCGACGAGGTGCTGGCCCGGCAGGATGCCGAGTTGCGCCGCGAGCGTCATCTGGCCGTGCTTGCCGAAGCATCCGCCGCTCTGCTGGCCACCTCCGACCCGGTGCGGATCATCGAGCCGATCCTGGCCACGACGGCGGCGAGCCTCGGCTTCGAGCAATGCGTCATCTACGACGTCGCGCCGGACGGCCGTCACCTTCAGCTCACGCAATCCATCGGGGTCAGCGACGAAGTGCGGCAAAGCCTCTTTTATGTCGGCTTCGATGAGTTGCTCTGTGGCATCGTGGCTGAAACCTGTCGTCCCCTGGTGCTCACCTCCGTGCTGGCGAGTGTGGAGACGCGACACGAGTTTGCCCGGCGAGGCGGGATAGACGCCTTCGCCGGCTATCCGGTCACCAGCCGCGGGAAGCTGGTCGGCGTGATCTCGTTCTGCACAACCACCCGGCCGGCATTCGACGACAGCGCGCTCACCTTCTTCGCCACCATCGCCCGCTATCTGTCGGCAATCTCCGAGCGCCTGGACGGCGAGGCAACCGTTATCCGGAACGAAGCCAAGTGGCGCACCGTGTTGGAGACGCTGCACGAAGGCTTCGTTGTGGGCAAGCTGGTCCGCGACGAAGCAGGTCGCGTCGTTGATTGGCGTTATGACCAAGTCAACAAAGCCTGGTACGACTTGGTCGGCATCGAGCCCGGTCGTGCCGTGGGTCGAACCGTCCGTGAGCTGTTCCCGGATGTCGAGGATGAGTGGATTCGCGAGTTCGCGGTCGTGGTGGAGACCAAAGCCTCCTTGCGCTTCACGCGCCAAGTCGGCGCGCTCGGGCGCTGGTACGACGGCATCGTTCAACACACCGGCGGCGACCATTTCACCGTGATCTTCATCGAGGTCACCGAACGGATCCTGCGCGAGAGGCGACAGGTGGCGCTGATGACGCTGGCCGACCGGTTGGCGGAGGAAGTGACGCTCGCAGACATGTGCCTCGCCGCCAGCAGCATCGTGGGCCACGCGCTCGAGGTCGAAATCGTCGGCTACGGCGACGTCGATCCAGCTGCAGAGACCATCACCATCGAGCGCGACTGGACGGACGGAACGGGCGATACCCTCGTCGGCACGCTGCATTTTCGCGACTTCGGCTCGTATATCGACGACCTCAAGGCAGGGCGCACCGTGATGGTTCAGGATTGCCGCACCGATGCGCGCACGGTCGATCATGCCCCGGCGCTCGAGGCGCGGGGCGCGCGTGCGCTCGTCAACATGCCCGTGTTCGAGCACGGCACTTTCGTTGCCTTGTTCTTCGTCCTCAGCGCGTCACCACGGGAGTGGGCCATAGACGAGTTGGCCTTCATTCGGGACGTTGCATCACGCCTGCGCCTGGCAGTGTCGCGCGTCCAGGCTGCAACGGCGCAGGACATCCTGAACCAGGAGATTTCACACCGGCTGAAGAATACGCTGGCGATCGTGATGTCCATCGCCGGGCAGACGTTTCGCTCGGTGCCGGACCAGGAGCCGGTTCAGGTGTTCGAACGGCGCATCCAGGCCTTAGCTTCGGCTCACGATGTGCTGTTGCGCAAGAACTGGGCGAGCGCGTCGGCGCAAGAGGTCGTGCAGACCGTGTTGGCCGCCGCCGGCCATGCCGAACGTATCGACGTGTCCGGGCCCGACATCGACCTCGGCCCCAGCGCGACGTTGTCGCTGTCGCTGGTGCTGCACGAACTCACGACCAACGCTGCCAAGTATGGTGCCTTGTCGGTGGCGGAGGGCCGGGTCGCGATCGAATGGAGCGTCTCAGGTGCCGGTCGGGAGGCGGAGGTTTCGATGGACTGGACCGAACGCGGCGGACCGGGTGCCACCGACCCGGCCCTCAGCGGACGACAGGGCTTCGGATCGCGGTTGATCCGCCGTGGGCTGACCGGAACCGGAGGCGTTGAACTCCACTACGCTCCGACGGGCTTCCAGTCCTCGATGCGGGCTCGCATCGTCCAGTTGCAGGACGTTTAGCAAGACAGGGTGCAGCTGCGGGCGCACCAGACGGATACAGCTTCGCTCCGAGTGCTGCTCGACTACCTTAAAGTTGTAGTCGTTGGCCCGTCACCGGCTGCTACAGCCCCGGTTTGGCCGAGCGGTTGATTCGGCAGGAGACGTTCAATGCCTCGCATCGTGCTAAAGAAGCTTTCCCAACAGACCATCGTTTTGACGGGCGGCACGTCCGGCATTGGCCTGGTGACCGCTCGCATGTTGGCAAAGCGCGGTGCCAAGCTGTTCCTGATTGCGCGCAACGAGGATGCGCTGCGGAGCCTACGTGACGAGATCAGGGCCGGCGGCGGTCAGGCCGACTATGCGGTCGCCGACGTTGCCGACAAATCGGCCCTGGACGCCGCCGCCGCCCGAGCGGTCGAGGTGTTCGGCGGCTTCGACACCTGGATCAACGACGCCGGCGCGTTCATCTATGGCCGCCTCGATACCGTGGCGCTCGAGGATCAACGCCGTCTGTTCGACGTGACCTATTGGGGCACGGTTCACGGCTCCCTGATCGCGGCGGAGCGGCTGAAGCGCACGGGCGGCGCGATCATCAACGTCGGCAGCGTGTTGGGCGAGATCGCCATTCCGTATCAAGGCGCTTATTGCGCGTCGAAATTCGCGCTCAAGGGCTTCACTGAGGCGTTCCGCCGCGAAGTCGAAGCCGAGCGGCAACTAATATCGATCACCCTGATCAAGCCCGCGGCCATCAACACCCCCTTCACCGACCATGCCCGCAACCGGATGGACTCACCGGGCACGCGCAACCCGCCCCCGGCCTATGACCCCCATCTGGTCGCCACCGCCATCGCCCATGCCTGCGAGAAGCCGGTGCGCGATCTGACCATCGGCGGCGCTGGTGGGATGAGCATGGTGCTCGCTAACCGCGTCGCGCCTCGCATCATGGATTGGCTATCGGCTCGGGTCGGCCACGCCAGCATGACCACCCAGGACGTCGGCGACCCGGCGCAACGCGACAACCTGTACGAGCCGCGTGAAGACCTGTCGGAAAACAGCAGCCTGCATCCGATGACGCGCAAGACCAGCCTGGCGCTGACCGCGCAACTCCATCCGGGCGCGACGTGGGCGACCTTGGCCTGCGCCGTTGCATTGTTTGTCGCTACGAGGCGTCGCTCTCCCGAGTGACGCCTCGGCGTCTAGGTGAGGGGCCGTCAGCGCCGGGGTGCGCTGACGCCCAGTTCGGCTTCGAGTTCAGCGATACGCTTTTGCACGCTTTGGCGGAGGGTCGGCGCGGCATGAGATTTCATGCCGGCCAGCGTTTCCCGCAATTCGCGCAACAGCTTCTGCTTTTCCGCCATCGAGCGCTTGACCGGTTGGTTGTCCGAACGCTGTCCTTCGATTGAACGCAAGATCTACTCCAATATCAGAATGGTGGTTCCGCCTCACCCGAGCAGGCGGGCGGCTTCTCCCTGGGCTTGTAGCAACTCCACGGCCTTGCGGTCGAACGAGATGAAATTGGCGCCACCGAGCCAGCGTCCCTCATAGGCGATAACGCCATCGGCGAAGTCGCCACCCGCTTCGAGCAGAGCGAGGCCGGCTTCTGCCGCCGGTCGGTTGACCGCGACGTTGGCGCTGTCGATGAGACGCCGCAGCGCTTGCGCGATCCGCGCCGGCGCGATGCGATACCCGCGCGACAGCACCCAGACTACTTCACAAAGCGCCCCCAGCGGCAGCGCGACCAGACTCGCTCCGGCTAGCTCGGCCTTGGCAATCTCGCTTTGCCGCACATCGTCACTGGTCAGCGCGCGGATCAGGACGTTGGTGTCGGCCGTGACCTTCACGGCGTGCCGGCCCATCCTTCCGCCGCGATGCGGCCGATCTCCTCGATCGAAAATGACCGGCCACCATCCAGCTTGAGCATATCGAACACGGCGCTGATGGGCTCGTGCGGCCGAGTCGCCTGCACGGCAATCCGGCCGTTCGGTAGCTTCTCGACGGTGATGGTATCACCGGGCTGAATGCCGAGATGCTGCAACACGTCCTTGCGCAACGTGACCTGTCCCTTGGCAGTGATGGTCAGGGTGGTCATCCGAAACTCCGAGCGCCTCAAAGTAAGGTTAACTTACCTTACTAATCGAGGCTGGTCCAGCATGTCGGGTCTGCCGCGTCGGTTGGTGACCACCCTATACGGCGCATCGTGTCACTGCGTCGTCGTTCCAGGCGATGCCGGCACCCGGGCGGGCGCTGTCAGGTTGAGGGAGAGGATATCGAACTGCCCGGAGCAGACGCCGAGTTCACGCGTCGGCGGCAACTCCGGCGAGATCGCGCCAGGTGCGAAAGGCTTGGTCGCGAGCAGCACGGTGTTGGTCGGCGGTGAGACGG
>JBPBQE010000460.1:0-15853 GCA_050954595.1 Janthinobacterium lividum
ACGGCCCGGGCGCGGCCCTGTTCGAGATGCTCGCGGCACCAGTCAATGGGGGCGCCCGGGCACTTGTTGCGGGTGAATACGCCGGCCACCCGGGTCCCTGCCGCCAGTTCGATCATCACCAGGTCGGTGCGGTCCTTGTAGCGGATGCCCGCCTGCGCCGCACCGAGCCGCACCCCGTCAATGGGGGGCAGCGCCGGCAGCGGCATGGCGAGCGGCGAGGTCGGAATGGCCATGCTGCTTTCTTACTTAGCCGGAGTCGGGGCTGGTGCTTGGGCCGGCGTCTGGCCCGCTGCCGGCGCCGCACCCGGCATCGGCATGACCGGCGGCGTATACGGGCTGCCGTCGGGGTTGAACTTCACGACGGTCACGCCGGTCTTGGCCGAGGCCAGCACCTTGGCGACGCCCTCCTGGATGATCTGCTGGCGGATCTGGTCGCCAACCTCCTCGAGCGTCGGCGCCGGCGCGGTGCGGGTGCCCTCGAGCTTGATGACGTGCCAGCCGAAGCGGGTCTGCACCGGCTTCTGGGTGTACTGGCCCGGCTTCAGGGCAAAGGCGGCATCGGAGAACTCGGGCAGCATGTCAGTCTTCTTGAACCAGCCGAGGTCGCCGCTATTCTCCTTGGCCGACGGGTCCGTGCTGTTCTCCTTGGCCAGCTTGCCGAAATCAGCGCCCTTGCCGAGCTGGGCGATGATGTCCTTCGCCTTGGCTTCCGTCGGCACCAGGATGTGTTCGGCGTGTACCTGCTCGTCGCCGGTCTTGCCGGCATACTCGGCATCGTAGCGCGTCTTGATCGCGGCCGGCGTCAGCAGCGGCTGGATGTCGCGGGTCAGCAGCGCGTTCTGCAGCGCCAGGTCGGTGGCGCGGCTGATGGCCTGCTTCACCTTGGGGTCGTCCTGCATGTTCTCCTTCTTGGCCTGCTGGACGATGACGTCGCGGTCGATCAACTGGTCGAGCAGCATCGGGTACAGCATCGCCGGCGGCATGGCGCGCAGCTGGTCGGGCAGGGTCTGCATCGCCTCCTGCAGGTCGGAGTAATGGATCTCGTCCGACCCGACCTTGGCAATCACGGTGCCCGGCGCCGGCGCGGCGGCATCGGTGGCGGCCGCGGGTGGCGCTGACGGTGCCGGCGGCGCGGGTTGCGCCAGCGCAGGCACGCTGAGGAGAGCGATCGTGGCAACGGTGGCAAGGCTGACGCGGCGCATGGGATATTCCCTTGAATTTAGACGGCCCGGGATCCCCAGGCACGGCGGCCGGACAATAGGTGCGCCCGAAAGCCGCCACAAGGAGCCACTACACGACGGAATCATGCCTGCAGGGCCCGCCGCGTTGACCCGGTGCCGCCCTGATCCTATCTCCACCCTGTTCGCGTCACCTGAAAGCCCACCCTTATGCTCGCCAGCATCGCCCGCGCCGTGTTCGGCTCCGCCAACGATCGATCGCTCAAGGCGTTCCAGCGGCGAGTGCCCCAGATCAATGCGCTGGAGCCCGCGATGCAGGCGCTCTCCGACGACGCGCTGATCGGCAAGACTGCGGAGTTCCGCGCCCGGCTGGAAGCCGGCGCGACGCTGGACGAGATCCTGCCGGAAGCCTTCGCCACCGTGCGCGAAGCCGCCCGCCGCGTGCTGGGCCTACGTCACTTCGACGTGCAGATGATCGGCGGCATGGTGCTGCATGCCGGCAAGATCGCCGAAATGAAGACCGGCGAGGGCAAGACCCTGGTCGCCACCCTGCCGGTGTACCTCAACGCGCTGCCGGCCAAGGGCGTACACGTCGTCACCGTCAATGACTACCTCGCCACTCGCGACTCCGAGTGGATGGCGCAGGTCTACGGCTTCCTGGGCATGACCACCGGCGTCATCGTGCACGGGCTGACGGACGATCAACGCCGGGCTGCCTATGCGTGCGACATCACCTACGGGACGAACAACGAATTCGGCTTCGATTATCTTCGTGACAATATGAAGTATCGCCTCGACGACATGGTGCAGCGCGATTTCGCCTACGCCATCGTCGACGAGGTCGACAGCATCCTGATCGACGAAGCGCGCACGCCGCTGATCATCTCCGGCCCGGCGGAAGACAGCAGCGAGCTATATCGCAGTGTCGATGCGGTGATGATCGAACTGGTCAAGGACGCCACCACCTACGAGAAGGACGAGAAGCAGCGCTCCGTCCACCTGACCGAGCCCGGCTCGGAGACGGTCGAGCAGATGTTGAAGGATGCCGGCATCTTCGCGGAAGGCAACCTCTACGACTCCTTCAACGTCTCGGTGATCCACCACGTCCAGCAGAGCCTGCGGGCGCACACCCTGTTCGCCAGGGACGTCGACTACATCGTGCGCGACAACAAGGTCGTGCTGATCGACGAGTTCACCGGCCGTATGATGGAAGGCCGCCGCTATTCCGAAGGCCTGCACCAGGCGCTCGAGGCCAAAGAAGGCGTCGAGGTCCAGCCGGAGAACCAGACCCTCGCCTCCATCACCTTCCAGAACTACTTCCGCCTGTATCCCAAGCTCTCCGGCATGACCGGCACCGCGCTGACGGAAGCGGACGAGTTCGCTGAGATCTACAAGCTCGACGTGATCGACATCCCGACCAACGTGCCGGTCAAACGGCTTGACCAGGATGACGAGGTGTATCGCTCGGCGACCGAGAAATACGAGGCGGTCGCCACCCTGATCGAGGAAGCACGGGCGCGGAACCAGCCGGTGCTGGTCGGCACCACGAGCATCGAGAAAAGCGAGATCATCAGCGCGTTGCTGACCGAAAAGAAGATCCCGCATGCGGTGTTGAACGCGCGCTTCCATGAGCAGGAAGCCGCCATCGTGTCGCAGGCCGGCGCTCCCGGCGCGATCACCATCGCCACCAACATGGCCGGCCGCGGCACTGACATCAAACTCGGTGGCAACGCCGACATGCGGATCAAGATCGAAGCCGCCATCGACGACGAGGCCCATCGCCAAGCCATCGCTGCCGAGGTCGCGGCCAACCACCCGATCGTCAAGGCCGCCGGTGGCCTGCTGGTGATCGGCACCGAGCGCCACGAAAGCCGGCGCATCGACAACCAGCTCCGCGGCCGCTCCGGCCGTCAGGGTGATCCCGGCGGTTCGCGCTTCTTCCTCAGCCTTGAGGACGACCTGATGCGCATCTTCGGCTCCGACCGCATGGGCGGCATGTTGCAGCGCCTGGGCCTCAAGCCCGGCGAAGCCATCGTGCATCCGTGGATCAACCGCGCGCTCGAGAAAGCGCAAAAGAAAGTCGAAGCCCGCAACTTCGACATGCGCAAGAACGTGCTGAAATACGACGACGTCATGAGCAGCCAACGGCGCGAAGTCTATGCCCAGCGCCGCGAATTCATGCACGCCGACGACGTCGCCGAGACGGTGGCCGACATGCGCGCCGAGATCGTCTCCAACCTGGTCACGCGGCGCATCCCGGAGAAGGCGTATGCCGAGCAGTGGGAAACCGCCGAGCTTGCCGAGGATCTCAAGCGCCTGCTGAACTTCGAGCTGCCGGTGGTCGACTGGGGTCGCGAGGAAGGTATCGACGAAACCGGCATCCGCGAACGCATCGAAGCGGCGGCCGACCAGCACATGGCATCCAAGGCGGCTAATTTCGGCCCGGAGCTGATGCGCTTCGTCGAAAAGAACCTGTTGCTGCAGGTGCTGGACGCGGTGTGGAAAGAGCACCTGCTGGCGCTGGACCATCTGCGCCAAGGCATTGGCCTCCGCGCCTACGGGCAGCGCGACCCGCTCAACGAATACAAGAGCGAAGCCTTCAACCTGTTCAACGGCATGCTCGACGAGTTGCGCGAGCGGGTAACGGCGATGCTGGCGCGGGTGGAGATCGGGCCGGAGGCACCGCCGGCAGCGATGTTCCAGCCAGCCGAACCGTCCCCGGTGACGCTACAATACTCTGACCCGGCGGCCTCGGCTCAATACGCCGGCGGCGACGTGATCGAGGCGGAGCGCCCCACTGAGATTGGCATCGACCCGGCGGACCCGACGACGTGGAAGAATGTCCCCCGCAACGCCCTATGCCCCTGCGGCTCCGGCAAGAAGTTCAAGCACTGCCACGGCAAGGTCTGAAGACGGCGCGGGCGCTCAATCGCCCGCGAACGCCTCTGCGTCGACCGGGGTTGGCATAGAGTGCCAGTCCGTCCTGCGCTGCTCGACGATGTCGCTCAGCAACCGGACCAGATTGCGGACATAGGCTTCTGTGCTGAACTCCAGATCGTAACGCTCGGAGCCGCGCTCGCCGAGTTCGGCGCAGCGGGCCGGGTCGGCGAGAAGGGTGACAATCTTGGCGCGGAGATCGTCCGCGTCACCGAACTCGGAGAGGAGGGCGTCCTGTCCATCGGTAGCGTATTCGCGCGTCGTTGGTGTGTCGGTGATGACGACCGGTTTACCCAGGGCGAATGCCTGCTGCATCACCATCTGCCCTGCCGAGATCCGACGCTGCGACAGCGGGACGACCACGATCCGAGCCTGCGCCAGTTCGGCCAGATACTCCGACCGGAAGCAATTTCGCACGATCGTGACCTCTGGCATGTTCTCGAGCGCCACCGTCGGCCGTTCCCAATCGCAGATGACCCGGACACGGCAGGGTAACCCGGCGACGGCCTTGGCCAGTGTCGCGTAATCCCGCGCCGAGCGGCCCGCCGACACGATCACGTTCGATGCCGCGGCGGCCTCGCCATACCTGGCGCGCAACGCGTCGCGGCCGTCGACCGAGAGACCAAAGGGAAGGGCGGTGAACACGGCGCGCGTCTTCGGAAACTGCGCGACGTAATCCCGTGCCTCGGTGGCCGAGTGGCAGATCGCGACGTCCACGAAATGCAGCACGAGACTGTAATGTAGATGTTGTAGCCGGCGCTTCAGCGGTGAGCCGCGTTCGGCGGCGATGAACGTCTCGAACACGATGCGGGTCCGACGCGAGAACAAGAAGGCGAACAGCCCGAACACGATGGCTTCGACGTCGGATTTGATGACCACGATTTCGGGTTTGGGCCGGCTCAGGATCAATGATCGCACTGCGGCGCGCGCTGCGTAGAAGAAGAGCTTGGGATAAATGCGGCAGAAAAGGCCGGCGCGCGTTTCGTAATGCAGGCTGAGCTCTTCCGCGAAGAGTTTGTGCGGCACGCCCAAGCGGCGGAACTCAGCAGCAAATGGGGTTGAATGCACATCTCGTGAGAAGCGCGGAAAGAGGTGAAACATTCGAAACCCCGTCGGTTTCGATGACGGATATCATAAAAGATCGTTAATTATAAATTATATTAAGCTGTAATCTCAAAATTGCTACAACTCGGCCCAATGGCGTTGCGTGCATGCGGACACTCGTCCATACCCCGCACATGCTGCGTCTCGCTCTGCTCGCATGCGTTCTCTCATCGTCGGCGTTGGCCGCGCGACCCGCCCCGCCCTCGATCGATTGCGACGGCGCGATTGCCGCTGCGGAGCGTCTCGGTGACACCGCACCCGGATTGTTGCACGCGATCGGCGTCGTCGAGAGCGGACGGCGGGACCCGCGCACCGGCACGCGGCGCCCGTGGCCATGGACCGTCAGCGCTGAGGGGATCGGCACTTACTACGCCAACAAGGCCGACGCGATCACCGCGGTGCAGGCGCTCCAAGCGCGCGGCATCAGCTCGATCGACGTCGGCTGCATGCAGGTCAATCTATTCTACCACCCCACCGCGTTCCGCTCCCTCGACGAAGCCTTCGACCCCGTGCCCAACGCCCGCTACGCCGCGCGATTCCTGACCTTGCTCTATGCCCGCACCCGGGACTGGCCGGCGGCGGCGGCGGCTTACCATTCGTTCACGCCGGGTCCGGCCGCACAGTACGCTAAGCTGATCTCGGCCGTCTGGGCGGGTGCGCCGGTTCCGGTGGTGCAGGCGCCCGACGGCCGCGAGATCGTCGAGTTGCCCGGTGGCGGCGAGTTGCGGATGTTCCGCACCGCCTCCGACACGGGCCGCTCGCGCGTCTTCGGCGTCATGAATTGAAAAAGGTAGTTCCATGCTCGGCTATGTGACCATCGGCACCAACGATCTCCCCCGTGCGGCCGCGTTCTACGACGCGATCGCGGGCGAGATGGGCGGCAAGCGCATCATGGAGAACGATAACTTCATCGCCTGGGGCCCCACCGACGGCAATCCGGGCTTCGGCGTCACCATCCCGTTCGACGGCCAGCGCGCGACTCCCGGCAACGGCCAGATGATCGCCCTGATCGCCGACGATCGTGCCGAGGTGAACCGCATCCATGCCCTGGCGCTGTCGCTCGGTGCCACGGACGAGGGCGCGCCGGGCGAGCGTTTCACCGGCTTCTACGCCGGCTATTTCCGCGATCTCGACGGCAACAAGGTCAGCGCGTTCATGATGGGGTGATTTCCCGGCGCGAATTGGGTTAGAGCCCCCGGGTGCTGTTCAATTCGCAGATCTTCATCTTCGCCTTCCTGCCGGTCGCGCTGCTCGGCTACTACGCCCTGGCCGCGCGCCGGCCGCTGCGCCAGGCCTGGATCATCCTGATCTCGCTGGCGTTCTATGCCTATTGGGACTGGCGTTTCGTCCCGTTGCTGGCGACGCTGACGATGGCCAACTGGCTCATCGCGCAATGGTTCGGCCGCACCGGGCAGCGCTGGATCCCGCTGGGCGGCGTCATACTCAATCTCTGCGTCCTGGCGCTGTTCAAATACGCCGACTTCCTGCGCGGCACCGTGTTCGGCATTGCCGGAGTCGACTGGCAGCCCTGGCAGCTCATCCTGCCGCTCGGCATCAGTTTTTTCGTGTTCCAGAAGATCAGCTACCTGATGGACCTCCGCCGCGGCGACCGGCACATCTACGGCTTTCTCGACTTCTGGAGCTTCGTCACTTTCTTCCCGCAGCTGATCGCCGGGCCGCTGGTGCGGCACAACGAGATCATCCCGCAACTCGAGCGCGACCCGCGCGGCCCCGACATGTGGGAGAATCTCGGCCGCGGCCTGGTACTGTTCATCATCGGACTGGCCAAGAAGATCGCGGTCGCCGACACGCTCGGCCACCTCGCCGACCCGGCCTACGCCACCATCGCCCAAACCGGCCTCACCGCCGCCGATGCCTGGATCGGCAGCCTGGCCTTCACCTTCCAGCTTTATTTCGATTTCTCAGGCTATTCCGACATGGCGCTCGGCCTGGCGCTGATGTTCGGCCTCAAGCTGCCGATCAACTTCAACTCGCCCTATCAGGCGACCTCCGTACGCGACCTCTGGCGCCGCTGGCACATCACCCTGTCCCGCTTCCTGCGCGACTACCTCTACATCCCGCTCGGCGGCAGCCGCCTCGGCGAGACCCGGCAGGTGTTCAACGTGACGCTGACCATGCTGCTCGGCGGCCTGTGGCATGGAGCGAACTGGAACTGCGTCGTCTGGGGCGGTCTGCAGGGACTCGGCCTGGCCGTGAACCATGTCTGGGACAAGACCGGCATCCGCGTGCCGCGCCTGCTCGGCTGGGCCATGACGTTCGGCTTCTTTCACCTGACGCTGATCGTGTTCCACTCGCCCGGCTTCGACACGGCGGGGCGGTTCCTTTGGTCGTTGACCGGCGCCAATGGCTGGGGCCGTGTCGCGCTCGACCGTGAGCATACTGCGGCATTCCTGGGTGCGGCGGCCCTGGCGTTCTTCGGCCGGCCGAGCCAGGAGATCGCGCTCGGCTGGCTCAAGCCGCAGCCCTGGCTCGCCTGGCCGGTCGGGCTGGCCACGATCTGGATCGTGCTGCTCGCCGGCGGCCGGGTGCCGTCCGTATTTTTCTACTTCCAGTTCTAGACCATGAACTGGCGCAAATTCTTCCTGCTCCTGCTCGGCGTCTTCGGCGGTGGCAGCGCCCTGTTGTTCCTGGTGCTGGTGCTCGCGGACCCCTGGGGCACGCTGCCATTCCCCAGCCCGATCCCGCGCACCCCGGCCGATCACAGCCAGCGCTGGGCCTACCCCGAACTCGCCCGCTCGCCGAAATTCGATGCCGCCATCATCGGCAACTCCACCTCGCGCCTGTTCAACCCGGCCGACCTCGACCCGGCGGTCGGCGCCACTTTCGCCAACCTCGCCATGGTGCATTCCTTCGCTTACGAACAAATGCAACTGCTCGACGTCTTTCTCCGCGCCCACCCCAAGCCGCGCGCGCTGATGGTCGGGCTGGATCGGCTCTGGTGCGAGCGCGGCGACGACCTCGAGCATTTCGGCTACGGGCCATTGCCGGACTGGCTGTACCGCGACGATGCGCTCGGCGCCCTGGCCAACCTGTTCAACATGCACGCCATCGAAACCGCCTGGCGCTCGGCCGCCGCCATCCTGTCCGGCCCGGCGCGCCCCTTCGGCGCCAATGGCTACCAGTTGCTGGACGTCGATTTCCACAAATTCGATCCGGTGCTGGCAAAGGCGTTGATCGCCGAGAACCTGGCCGAACCCTGGCTACCGCCCGCCAACCCGGACCCGGCGACCTGGCACTACGTCGCGCTGGACTGGCTCCGCGCCCGCGTCGACACCCTGCCGCCCTCGACCCGGCTGCTGCTGGTGTTCGTGCCGCGGCACCATTTGTATCCGGCGCCGGACACGGTAGGGGCGGCGATGATGCAGGGATGCAAGGACCGGGTGGTGGCATTGGCGAAGACACGGCCGAATACAGCCGTCTACGACCTGTCGCTGCCGGGGCCGATGACCTCCGACGAGTCCCGCTGGTGGGATGCGGTGCACATGCGGCCGGAGCCGATGGCGCAACTCTCGCGCGACCTCGCCGCGGCAATGGCTGGCCACGACGGCGCCACCGTTCACACGCTGATTGCGACGCCACCCCGCGCCAGCGTGTCTTCACGTTGAGATAAGGAAACCTCGCTATGAACGAGATTGGATTGGGCGTGCTCGGCGCCGGCATCATGGGCGAGCGTCTGCTGCGGGCCGCGCCGGGCCAGAATGCGGTAAAAATCGCCGGCGTATGGGACCCATCGGCTGAGGCGCTGTCGCGACTGACGGCTACCGTGCCGGGGCTGACGGTCATGGACTCGGCGGCCGAGGTGATCGCCGCCTCTGATTGCGTCTACGTCGCGTCACCCCCGGCCACACACCTCCCGCACGCGCGGGCCGTGCTCGCGGCCGGCAAATCGCTGTTCTGCGAGAAGCCGCTGGCGGTCGATGTCGCGGAGGCCAGGGCCTTCGTGGCCGATGCCGGATCGGCGTGGGCGGCGGTGAACTTCCCGTTCGCCTCCTCGCCGGCCGTGGCGACGCTGACCGGCTGGCTGGCCGGCCACTCGCCCGCCGCGGTGGACATCGCGGTGGATTTCGCGACTTGGCCGCGTGGCTGGCAGCATGCCGCGGCGGGCTGGTTGGACGGCCCAGCGCAAGGCGGCTTCACGCGGGAGGTGCTATCGCACTTCCTGTTCCTGGCGCACCGCCTCTTCGGTCCGTTGGTGCTGGAGACGGCCACGGCCGACTTCCCCGACGCCGGACGAAGCGAACGCCGGATAACGGCGCAGATGCGCGCGGGCGCGGTGCCGGTGCGCGTAACCGGCGGCGTCGGCACCACGACCCTGGACGACAGCAACAGCTTCACCGTCGATGGCGCCGTCCGCCTGCGCAACTGGTCGATCGCGGAGCGGTTCGAGAACGGCGCCTGGCAGCCCGACCCGGCGGCGATACCCCAAGACCGCGCCCGCCCTCTAGTACTGCAACGCCAACTCGCCGCGGTCGCGGCCATGAACCGCGGCGAGCCCCAGCATCTCGCGACACTGGGGGAAGCGCTGGAGGTTCAGTGCATTGTCGAAGCGATCCTCAGCTCGGGTCCGACGCCCAGGTAGCGGCCGCCGATCACCCGTTGCGTGCGCGCCCGACGATCTGCGTCGGGTTGACGAAGCGCAACGCGATCAGCAACCAGAACAAGGTAGTGACCATGTAGATCACCGCCATCGCGTCGATCGACTGCACCGCCCGCACGCCGGCGGCGAACACGGCGTAATACAACGACACCACCAGCGTCTGGCTCGTCGCTCCCGCCGTGAGGAACGTCAGCTCGAACATCGCGATCGTCCGCACCAGCACCAGCAGCAACGCCGCCAGCACGCCCGGCAGCAGCAACGGGATCAGCACGTAGCGGAACAGCCGCGGCGTGTTGGCGCCGAATACCCGCGCCGCCGACTCGATCTTCGGGTCGATCTGCTCGATGAACGGGATCATGATCAGGATCACGAACGGCACCGTCGGCACCAGGTTGGCGATCACCACACCGGCCAGCGAGCCCGCCAAATTGGCCTGATACAGCACCGTGGCCAACGGAATGCCATAGGTGATCGGCGGCACCAGCAGCGGGATCAGGAACAACAACATCAACAGCTTCTTGCCCGGGAACTCCCGCCGGGCCAGGGCATAGGCAGCCGGCACGCCGAGTAGACCGGACAGTACCACCACCAGGAACACCACCTCGAACGTCACCAGCAGCACGTCGCCGAGCTGGAACTCCGCCCAGGCCGAGCCATACCACTGCGTCGTCCACCCGCTCGGAAACCAGGAGCGCAGCCAGCGTGTGGCGAACGAGCTGGTGACCACCGCGGCGATCATCGCAATGACGTTGACGACGAAGAACCCGACAAAGGTCCAGACCGCGCCCGCCCAGAGCCGCTCGCCCAGCGTGCGCTCGATCGGTGTGGGCCGCATCAGCCTTTCCCTCCGCCGGCCGGTCCGCGATACACCAGGCCGCGCGCCCCCAGGACGGCCGCCACGATGCCAAGCTCGATCGCGCCCATCAGCATCGCGATCGCCGACGCCAGCGAATAGTCGAATTGCTCAAACGCCGCCTGATACGCCGCGATCGAGATCACCCGCGTCGGCCCGGCCGGCGCGCCGAGCAGCACGGCCGAGGGGAACACGGAGAATGCCTGCACGAACGACAGGCAGAACGTGATCGCCAGGCCCGGCAGCATCAGCGGCAGCATCACGTGCCAGAACCGCGACCGCGCGCCGGCACCCAACGTCGCCGCGGCCCGCTCGAGCGCCGGGTCGACGCCGCTGAGATAGGACAGGGTGAGTAGGAAGCTGAACGGAAACCCGGTGATCAGCAGCGACAGGAACACGCCCCAGTAATTATGCAGCAGGCGCAGCGGCGAGCTGATGAGCCCGACCGACATCAACACCCGGTTGAACCAGCCTTGCGGACCCAGATAGTTGAGCAGACCTTCTGCAACCAACACGGTCCCAAGCGTGATCGGCACGACAAGGATGGTCGTCAGCAATCTTTGCCGCCGCATTAGCCGCACCCGGAACGCAATCGGCACCGAGACGGCGACGTTGAGCAGCGTCACCGGAACGGAAAGCGCCACCGTCGTCCAGACCGTCTGATACAGGAACGGATCGGAGAAGAACTGGACGTAATTGGCCAGCGCGCCGCCGTCTTTCGGCCGGAAGGACAGCACCAGCCCATACAGGAACGGGTAAACGAAGATCGCCAGGATCACGAGCGCCGCCGGCAGCACCAGCATCGTCGTCCCATCCAGGCCGCGGGCCTGCAGCCGGTGGGCGAGGGGGGCGCCGCTCATGCCGGATAGACCAGTGCGCGATCCGGTTCGGCGGCCAGGCGAACCTCGCCCCCAGGTGCCGCACTCTCGGCCGCGCTGAACACCAGCTCGGTGCCGTCGCCCATGCGCGCGAAGCCGGTATGGCCATGGCCGCGGAACTCGCTCGACACCACGGTCGCGGCCAGCGCGCCGCCGGCATCGGCCAGCAGATCCTCCGGACGCACGACCAGCATAGCCGGTTGACCGACCCGCAGGTTGCCTTGCGCTCGCCCGCGCACGAGACCGGTGCTGGCCTGAAGCGTCGCCCGGCCACCCTCGAGCTGCGAGACGATGCCCGAGATGGCGTTGCGGAAGCCCATGAACTCGGCCACGTCACGGTCGCGCGGCTGCGCGAACAGCTCCGCCGGCGTGCCGACCTGGCGGATGGTGCCGTCCTTCAGCACCACGATGCGGTCGGCCAGCGACAGCGCTTCCTCCTGATCGTGAGTCACGTAGATCGTCGTCGCACCCAGGCTGGAATGGATGCGCCGGATCTCGGCCCGCATCTCGAGCCGCAACTTGGCGTCCAGGTTCGACAGCGGCTCGTCCATCAGCACCAGCGGCGGCTCGATCACGATCGCCCGTGCGATCGCCACACGCTGCTGCTGCCCGCCCGAGAGCTGGCCCGGCAGCTTGTGCTCCTGCCCCTGCAGCCGCACCAGCGTCACCGCCTCCGCGACCCGGCGGTCGATCTCGGCCCGCTTGACGTCGCGCATCATCAGGCCGAACGCGATGTTCTTGCGCACCGTCATGTGCGGGAACAGCGCGTAGTTCTGGAACACCATGCCGAACCCGCGCTGCTCCGGCCGCAGCGTGTCGATCCGCCGGTCGTCCAGCCAGATCGCTCCGGCCGTCGCCGACAGCAGCCCGGCGATACAGTTCAGCGTCGTCGACTTGCCGCACCCCGACGGCCCGAGCAGCGCGATGAACTCGCCCTGCTCTATCGTCAGGCTGATGTCGCGCAACGCATTCAGATTGCCGAAATCGCGGCCCAACCCATCGAGCCTCAGCGTGCGGAACGGCGCCGGTTGGATGCTCATTTCGACTTCTTTGCGCCGATCTGCTCGTCCCAACGCCGGAACGCCATCACCATCTTGTCCGCATCCAGCGGCATCTCCTTCGGCACGCTGGCGATCAGCGCGTCGTATTCCGGCCGCCCGAACTCGCCGATCACCTTCCGGCTCGACTCCGGCGCCATCGACAGCGGCACGTCCTTGACCGCCGGGCCCGGGTAGAAATAGCCGTCATCATAGGCGAACGCTTGCTGCGCCGGCATCAGCAGGTACGAGATGATGTCGAGCAGCACCGCCACCCGCTCCGGATCGAGCCCCTTGGGGATCGCGGCATACTGCGCATCGACCACCCAATGGAACCCGGCCAGCGTCGCGATCTTGGCTTCCTTCGGCACGATCCCGAGCGCGCGCGGATTGATGTCCCATCCGGTCGTCGAGACGATGATGTCGCGCGAGCCCTCGCCCAGCTCCTTCATCGTCGCGCCGGTGCCGGTCGGGTAGTATTCGATGCCGGCGTCCAGCTCCTTCAGGTACGCCCAGGTCTTGTCCCAACCCTTGACCGGGTCCTTCGGATCGCTGTCGCCGAGGATGTAGGGCAGGCCCATCAGGAACGTCCGACCCGGCCCCGAATTGGCGGGGCGTGCATACATGAAGCGGTTCGGCTTGGACTTGGTATAGGCGAGCAGGTCAGCGGCCGTGCTGGGCGGCGATGCCACCTGATCGGGCATGTATTCCAGCAACGGCCCCGACGGATAGTAGTTGATCACCGCTGCCTGGTTCTGCGCCAGGCTCTGCATGTTCCAAGCCGGCTCGAGCAGGATGGACTGCAGGTTCGGCAAGCTGCCGGCGTGGTCGGGATACAGCGGCATCCAGATTTTGCCGTCGATGCCCGCCGCTAGCGCGTCCGTCCCGGTCAGCACCAGATCGATGTCGACCCGGTTCGCCGATTGCTGCGCCCGCAGCTTGGCTGGCAGTTCCGGCGCCGGCGCCTTCGAGAAGGTGAAGCGCGACACCATCTCCGGCTTGGCCGCGCGATAGCTCTCGAACGCCTTCTGCGTCAGCGCCAGATTGCCGGCGACGTCCACCACGGTGATCGCCAGCGGTGATTTCGGCTTCGGTGCCTGCGCCCGCGCGGTTCCGGCGATCGCCAAAGCGGCACCACCCGCCAAGATGTCGCGACGTCGTAGCTGAACCATGAGACCTCCCCGATATGACGCGGGCGCACGCGGCACCCGTCTTTCTCAGGGGACGATACCGGCGAGGTGCCGCGAACGGAAGCCGGCTCCGTCACGATCAATTAACCGAAACGAGCTTGGTTGCCCCTCAGCCGGCCGGCTGATAGCGGCTGGCGATGAGGAACTCCCGGTTGCCCTCCGGCCCCGTGATCGGGCTTTCCTCGATGCCCGCCACCTGCCAGCCCGGCAATCCGCCCCACCACGCCTCGATGCGCGCGCACACCGCCTGATGCACCGCCGGGTCGCGCACGACGCCGCCTTTGCCGACCTGTCCGGGACCGGCCTCGAATTGCGGCTTGATCAGCGCAACCGCCCATGCCCCGGGGGCGCAAAGTCCGATCGCCGCCGGCAGCACCGTCTGCAGCCCGATGAAGCTGGCGTCGCACACCAGCGCCTCCACCGGCTCCGGCACGGTCTCGGTCGTCAGATGCCGCGCATTGACCCGTTCCCGCACCACGACCCGCTCATCCGTCCGCAGCGCCCAGGCGAGCTGCCCATGCCCGACATCGACCGCGTAAACCCGGCTCGCACCGCTTGCCAACAACACGCTAGTGAAGCCGCCGGTGCTCGCGCCGACGTCGAGGCAGATGCGCCCCGCGGCCGACAAGCCGAACCGCCGCATCCCGGCATCGAGCTTCAGCCCGCCGCGCGACGCCCAGGGATGATCCTGCCCGCGCACGTCGAGCGGCGCGTCCTCGGCCAGCAGGTCGCCGGCCTTGCCGACCCGCCTGTCACCGTTCCACACCTTGCCCGCCATGATCAGCGCCTGCGCGCGGGTGCGGCTCTCGACCAGCCCCCGGTCGACCAGCGCCTGGTCGACTCTGCGCTTCACCACTCGACCAGCGCCTGATCGACCCGGCGCTTGGCCATCAGTTGGCCCGGGACACCACATATTGCGCGAGGGCCCGCAACCGGTCCGCCTCCGGCCCAAACGCATCCAGATGGCTGACCGCCTGTGCCGCCAGCATCTCGGCTTGCGCGCGAGCGCGGTCCACGCCCAGCAGCGCCACCATCGTCGCCTTGCCGGCGGCCTCGTCCTTGCCGGCCGTCTTGCCGATCCCGTCCGTCGTGCCCACCGCATCCAGCACGTCGTCGGCGATCTGGAACGCCGCGCCGATGTCGCGGCCATAGCCGACGATCTGCGTCCGGATCTGCGCCGGAACACGGCCCAGAATGGCGCCGGCCTCCGCGCTGTACTGGATCAGCCGCCCCGTCTTCAGTGCCTGCAACCGCCCGACCTCGACCGCCGTCAGGGTCTGGCCTTCCGTCGCCATGTCGATCATCTGCCCGCCGCACATGCCGCGCGCCCCGCTCGCCAGCCCCAGGGCGACCACCAACTCGCAGCGCGCCGCCGGGTCGGAATGGGTATCGGCTTCCGCGAGGATCTCGAACGCCCGCGCCTGTAGCGCGTCGCCGGCCAGCACCGCCGTCGCCTCGTCGAACTTCCGGTGCGTGCTGGGCTGCCCGCGGCGCAGGTCGTCATCGTCCATGCAGGGCAGGTCGTCATGCACCAACGAATAGGCGTGCAGCATCTCGACCGACGCGGCCACCCGCGCCGCCGATGTCTCCGCCACCTTGAACAGCCCGGCGACTTCCATCACCAGAAAGCCGCGCATCCGCTTGCCGCCGTTCAGCGTCGCATACCGCATCGCCGCCAGCAGGTTGCGCTCATGCCCTTCGGGCTGCGGCAACAGCGTATCGATCGCCCGCTCCACCGTCGCGGCATGTTCGGCCAACGCGGCGCTCAGGTCGGTCTTGTCCATCACCGCGCTCATTCGACGGTCTTCATCCCGATCGACCCATCCGCGCGCTCGACGATCGCCTGCACCCGCGTCTCGGCCTCGGCCAGCTTGCGCTCGCAATGCTGCCGCAGCATGGCGCCGCGCTCGTAGCAGGAAATGGCGTCTTCCAGCTTCTGCTGCCCGCCTTCCAGTCCGCGGACGATACGTTCCAGTTCCGCCAGCGAGTCCTCGAAGGACAGCGTGGCGATGTCGGGGGGGAGGGCGGCGATCGGTTCGGGCAAGTGCGACCCCTTTT
>JBPBQE010000534.1:0-15752 GCA_050954595.1 Janthinobacterium lividum
GATCGCCGCCGGCATCCATGACGATCACGTCGCCGGGCTGGGCCAGCGCGATAGCCTTGTGCAGCATGAGGTTGTCGCCTGGGGGTGCCTTGACCGTCAGCGCCGGGCCGGCGAGGACGCCGCCACCGTGCATGGGGCGGAGTTGGGCGCCGGCTGCGGTGAGGCGCGACATGCTGTCGCTGACATTGGCGACCGGCAGCTTGGCAAAGCGTGCGACGGTGTCGGCGCTCACCTGTCGTTGGCGCTGCAAAACCTTGAACCCTGCTGACATAAGCGGCTCCTCCCATTTTGTTTCAGAATGGCGTTCTATTATAAGAGATGCCCGACTGTTGCAAAAAGACGGTTCCGTTCAAACAGAACACGAGTCCATCTGTGACAGTATGGCGCGAAGCTCCTCTTGTCCGGCGGGGCTCAACGGGGTTTGCGGCGCCAGTGGGGGCCCCACTGGGAAGCCTTGCAGCTCCAGGCCGCCCTTGATGCAGGCGGCTAGCGAGTGGCGGGCGAAGGCCTGGTTCATCGGCCATAGCGTCCGTTGCAGCGCCATTGCCGCTGTCCAGTCATCCCTGCGGCAGAGATCGTAGAGCGCCACGCTCTGCTTCGGAATCAGGCAGGCCGGGCCGGCCATCCAGCCAACGCCGCCGATCATCATCACGCAGGTGGGGATGTGCGACGAGGCCGCGAATACACCCATGCGGCCTTCCGTCTCGGTCAGGATGGAGAGCAGGCGCCCGGTATTGGTGGAGGCGTCCTTGATGTAGCGGATGTTCGGCACGGTGGAGAGACGCTTCAGCACGGGGATCGATAGGTCCGAGCGCTGAAATTGCGGGTTGGTGTAGAGCACCACCGGGCCGTCCGTCGCGTCGGCGACCGCGCGGAAATAGTCCTCCACGCCGGCATCCGCGACCGGGAAATAGGCTTCCAGTATGGCCAGCACGCCGTCGGCGCCGCGGGTCATCACCGCCCGGGCCAAGTCGGCACCGCCGCGCACCGTGGTGGCGGCGACCCCGGCGATGACCGGAACCCGGCCGCGCGCGGCCTCCACCACGATCTCGACGATCTCGAGCTTCTGTGCGGTGTCGAGATAGGCGAACTCGCCGGTGCTGCCGAGCGGGGTAAGGCCGTGGACGCCGGCCTCGATCAGGTGATCGACCAGCCGGGTCAGCACGGAGCGCATCACCCGGCCCTCGGCGTCGATCGGCGAGACGAGGTAGGGAAACACGCCGTGAAGCGTCATGGGGTCGGACATGGCTGGTCTCCGTTGGCGGCGAGCCGCTGGGCTATAGGGTCGGCACGGTGGTCTTGCCAGCGGCTTGCAAGGCCATGGCTTGGCGGTTCTGCTGCGGATCGAACTCGCCGCAGAGTTTGGCGGTCACGACGGTGGCGACGCTGTTGCCGATGACGTTGGTGGTGGCGACGGCGATGGACATGAAGCGATAAACGCCGAACAGGATCGCCAATCCCTCCAGCGGCAGGATGCCGGTCGCCGCCACCGTGGCCGCGAACACCACGAAGCTGCCGCCGGACACGGTGGCCGCGCCCTTGGACGTCAGCAGCATGATGCCCAGGATGCCCAGTTGCTGGCCCAGATCGAGTGGGACGCCGTAGGCGTTGGCCAGGAAGATCACGCCCATCGACATGTAGATGGACGTGCCGTCGAGATTGAAGGCGTAGCCGGTCGGCAGCACCAGGCCCACGCTCTGTCGCGAACAGCCGTAAAGCGGCAGCTTCTCCAACAGCCGCGGCAGCACGCTCTCGGATGAGGCGGTGCCGAGCACGATGTAGATCTCTTCGCGGATGAAGCCCAGGAAGCGGAACAGGTTGATGCCGAAGGCGGCGGCGATGCTGCCGAGCACGACCACGATGAACAGGGCCACCACGGCGTAGAAGCTGAGCACCAGGTAGATCAGCGACAGCAGCACCGCGGTGCCGCTGGACCCCACGGCGAAGGCGACGGCGCCGAACGTGCCGATGGGCGCCATGGCCATGATGATGTGGATGAACTCGAACAGGATTTCGGAGATGCGGTTCAGTCCGCGCTCGATCGGTTCGCGCTTGTCGGCACGCATGCGCAGGATGGCAGCGCCGAAGATGATCGCGACCACCAGCACCTGCAGCAGCTCGCCGCGGGCGAAGGCGCCGACGAAATTGTCCGGAAAGATGTTGAGGATGAAGTCCAACGTGGAATGCGGCGCCCCGGTCGGCACTGGCGGCTTGGCCCCGCGCACCGCTTCGGTCGCCGCTCGCATGCCATGGCCCACGCCGAGCAGGTTGCCTGCGAGCAGGCCAACGGCCAGGGCCAGGCTGGACACGATCTCGAAGTAGAGCATGGCGACCAGGCCGACCTTGCCGATCCGCTTGAAGTCGCCGGCGGAGACGATCCCGGACGCGACACACAGGAACACCAGCGGCGCCACGGCGGTCTTGATCAGGCGTAGGAAGATGTCGCCGAGGATCTTGAGCTGGACCGCAAAGCTCGGGAACAGCAACCCGGCCAGCACGCCCAGCACCATGGCCAGGATGATCTGAAACCCGAGACCGCGCCAGAGCGGCAGCTTGGCCTTGGGCGAGGACGCGGAGGGCGCAAGCGTATCGTTGACGCTGGACATAGGCTTTGCCTTTTTCGTTCGAAGGACGTTCCTGCCGGGGCCGGAGGCCACGCCGCCGCAGGCGGGGTGGCTCGCCGGGTTCAGCCCGCTTTGCGGGACAGCTCGATCGCGCGGTCGACCATCTGGGGCGCCATGCCCAGGTAGTTCGCCGGGTCGGTCAGGCGGGCGATGGCGGCGCTGTCGAGGTGTTGCGTGACGCCGGGTTGCTTGGCGAGGGCTTCGGCCAGGGTGCCACCGCCCTCGTTGACCTCGCGACAGGCGGCGTAGACGACGTCGTGCGCTTCCTGCCGTCCCGTGTGCGGCGCCAGGCCCATCATCACCGCTTCGGCGACGATCAGCCCCTTGCTGACAGCCAGGTTTTGCAACATGCGGGCGTCGTCGACGATCAGGCCCCCCAGGGCGAACTTCGCCTGGTGCAGTGCGCCGGCGGTGAGGATGAAGCTTTCCGGCACCGCTATCCACTCGGCATGCCAGGGCCCGGTGGCGCGCTCCAGATCCTGCACCATCGCGTCCAGCATCAGCCCGGCGTGCTGGCGCACTGCCTTGGACGCCGCCAGCATCAGCTCGGCGCTGATCGGGTTGCGCTTCTGCGGCATGGTCGACGAGGCGCCGCGGCCGGTGACGAACGGCTCGTACACCTCCGCGAACTCGGTCGAGGCCATGATCATGATGTCGAGCGCGATCTTGCCCAGCGAGCCCGTGATCAAGGCCAGCAGGTTCACCGCTTCGGCGAAACCGTCACGCGCCACGTGCCAGGTGGTGGCGGGCACGCCGAGATCCAGCTCGGCGCAGAATGCGGCCTGCACCTCCAGCCCCTTGTCGCCCAGCGAGGCGAGCGTGCCGGCGGCGCCGGCGAACTCGCCGACCAGCACGCGCGGCTTGAGCTGCTGCAGCCGTTCGGCGTGACGATCGAACATCGCCAGCCAGATGGCGGCCTTGTAGCCGAAGGTGACGGGCAAGGCCTGCTGCAGATGGGTGCGGCCGGCCATCGGCGTGTCGCGATGCTTGTGGGCCAACTTCGCCAGGATATCGCGCAACGCCGCGATGTCAGCCTCGACGATCTCGAGCCCGGCGCGCACGCGCAGCACGTCCGCGGTGTCCATGATGTCCTGGGTGGTGGCTCCCCAGTGCACGTATCGCCCGGCGTCACCGCACTGGTGCACGAGTTGGTGCACGAGCGGCAGGATCGGATAGCCGACGTTGTCCGTTTCGTGCCGGAGCTTTTCCAGGTCCAGTGCGTCGAAGTTCGACTTGGCCGCGATCTCGGTCGCCGCCTCGGCTGGGATCACGCCGCACCGCGCCTCGGCCTTGGCCAAGGCGATCTCGACCTCGATGTAGCGCTCGATCAGCGCGCGATCCGAGAACACCGCGCGCATTGCCGGTGTGCCGAAGGCGTCGCGGAACAGCATCGAATCGAAGACGGTGCTGGAATAGCCGGCGCTTGCTTGTGCCATGGCGTGCGGTCTCCCTACTTCATCGGCCCGGCATGTATTATGTTCGGACACAAAGGCGCGTAGGATATGTCCGAACATAGAGTCAAGCTCGATCGCGCCGTCCGCCACGGCGACGTCGCCCGGGATTTGCTGGACGGGATCACTTCCGGGCGCTTCCCCGTCGGCTCGCTGCTGCCCAAGGAGCTGGAACTTTGCGAGCTGTACGGCACCAGCCGGCACACGGTCCGGCTGGCGATCACCGAGTTGCTCGAGCGCGGGCTGGTGTCGCGTCGCAAGCGCACCGGCACCCGGGTGGAGGCCCGCACCGCGCCGGCGCGGTACCGGCAATCCTTGGGGTCCCTGGACGACCTGGTGCAGTTCGGCGAGGAGCACGTCCGTGTGCTGCAGGACACCGGGGAACAGGTGATGACCGCCGCACTGGCGAACGCGCTGGGTATACAGCCCGGCTCGAACTGGCTGCGGATCTCCAGTCTTCGGTTGGACCGCAGCGATGGCGCGGTGCCGGTGGGATGGACGGATGTGTACGTCGATGCCGCCTACACTGACCTGCCGGCGCGGGCCCGGGCGTCGCCGGACACGCTGGTGGCGACGTTGATCGAGCAGGAATATGGCCACGAGGTGGTCGAGATTCGGCAGGACGTCACCGCCGTGGCACTGCCGGCGCATTTGGCGGCGGCATTGCAGGCGGAGACGGGGTCACCGGCGTTGCGGCTGGTGCGGCGCTACTTCGCTGCCACGGGGGCGTTGATTGAGATCTCGGACACCATCCACCCGGCCGATCGGTTCACCGCATCCAGTCGCCTCACCCGGGGGCGGGGTAGCTCCGGTATCGTAAGCAAGGCGCAATGACCGACAGCCTCGGCATCGTCGAGCAACAGCTGCTTTAGTTGGAATTTTCCTGAAGGACGTGTCGGTTACCGCGCAAGCGGACAGTCGGCCTCCTCGTTCATCGGCCTGAATGCATCGGCGGCCGGCACGGTTGCGACAGTGTTATAAAGGTCCCAGGGTCCGTTACTTTGCGCCGGAGTTTTGACCTGGAACAAGAAGGCGGGGTGCAGTGCCTGGCCATCCGACCGAATGCTGCCCTGGCCAAGCGCATCGTCATCCAGCTCCGATCGTTTCAACGCCTCGACGACCGCACGGCCCGACTTCGCATCGGCAGCGCTCAGCTTGGCAACCGTCTTGAGGTAGTTGAATACGCCGGAGTAGCCGCCCGCTTGTTCCTGGTTCGGCGCGGCGCCGTTCATCGTCGAGCGGACCCGGGCGCTGAAGGCGCGGGTTCGTTCATTCATGTCCCAGTAGAAAATCTCGCTCAAGACCACGCCTTGAGCCGTCTGCACGCCCACGCCGTAGATGTCGTTGATATACATTCCAAGCCCGGCGATCCGCATGCCGCTCCCAGTCAGGCCGAACTCGGCGGCTTGCTTGACGATGTTGATCGTGTCGGTGCCCGACGTCGCCAACCCCAGCACCCTGGCACCGCTCGCTTGCGCCTGGAGAAGGAATGACGAGAAATCACTCGTGCCCGGAAATGGATAGGCTGCCGATCCTTTGACGGTGCCGCCAGTCGACTTGATGAAGGTGGTCGCGTCGCGTTCGGTGTTGTGGCCGAACGTGTAGTCGGCCGTGATGAAGAACCAGCTTGTTCCACCCCCTTGGACGACGGGCACGCAAACAGCATGGCTCGTTTGCCATGAGTCGAACGTCCAATGAATGAGGTTCGGTGTGCAGTATTTACCGATGATGTCGGACGATGCGGCGCCCGTGTTCAGTTGAACCTTGTCCTTCTCGCGGCACAACCCGGTCAGTGCGATCGCCACACCGCTGTTGTTGATGTCGGCGACGCAGTCCACGCCGTCGCGGTCGAACCACTCGCGGGCAATGCCGCTCCCTATGTCGGCTTTGTTCTGATGGTCGGCTACGAGCACGTCCACCGTGTATCCGCGCGCGGTCACGCCCGAATCCTGCACGGCCTGGCGGATGCAGGCAACGACGTTCGGGCCGCCCAAATCCTTGTACGGGCCGGACATGTCGGTCAGCACGCCGATCTTGATGGTGCGTGCTGCTTGAGCACGAGCGGTCCCGCCGGGCAGGAGTGCAGCAGCTCCGGAAGCGGCGATCAGGTGGCGACGCGTCATTGTCATTGCATGGGTTTCCCTGGCCAGCTGGTCCGTGCCTTTTCCGCCGCCAACTCAACCAAGGTGCACCTGCTTGAGCAGGGTGCCATCGTGGAGCGCGACCGGTGTGCCTTGCCCAACGATGTGGCCGGTATCGACCAGATAGGCGTAATCGGCGTAGCGCACGCCCTGGTTCTCGGCGATAGCGGCCCGCTGAGCGAGGACAGCTAACCGATCCTGCCGGTGCCGTCGGCATGGGCGGCGGCGGCGGCCATGAGCGCGCAAAAGACGACGACGGGCCGAAGCGAAGGTCGCATGGAGATTTCCCCAGATCGTCGCGTTTGCCGACGTTGGTGCGATGCTCGCCTTGGCCGGACATCGTTGTCAAGGCATTCCGCATTGCGGAACGGGTTACATTATAGACATTCAATGATCAGTAATCTTCGTTGCGCATGACGGAATTATCTTGACGATCGTTACGCCTCATGTTTGCCCTAAGGGGAATGCAGACCGGCAAAGGCTGCAATGGGAGGCGCGTTTGAGCTGGATCACGGGCGTGGGCCTGACGCCGTTCGGCCGACTGGAAGGATGCTCGACGCTCGATCTGATGAGCGAGGCCGCGGGAGCCGCGCTCGAGGATGCCGGGTTGGCGCGCGGCGACATCGATGGGCTGGTCACCGGCTATTCGACCACGATGCCGCATCTGATGTTGTCCACAGTGTTCGCCGAGCACTTCGGTTTGCGGCCAGCCTATGCGCACGGCATCCAGTTGGGGGGTGCGACCGGGTTCGCGACCGTTATGCTCGCGCATCAATTGGTCGAGGCCGGCGTCGCGCGGCACGTGCTTGCTGTCGCGGGGGAGAACCGGCTCAGCGGCCAGTCGCGTGACTCCGCCATCCAGACGCTCGCCCAGGTCGGCCATCCGCGATACGAGGTGCCCCTCGGGCCGACGATCCCGGCCTATTATGGCCTTGTCGCCTCCCGATACATGCACGAGACCGGCACGAATTCGGAATCGTTGGCGGAGCTGGCGGTGCTCATGCGGCGGCATGCGTGCCTGCATCCCGGCGCGCAGTTCCGCGATCCGATCACGCGGGACGACGTAATGGCGTCCAAACCGATCGCCGCGCCGCTGCGCATCCTGGATTGCTGCCCGGTCTCCGATGGCGGCGCGGCGGTGATCGTCAGCCGCGAGCGGACCGGCGAGATCGGCGTGCGCATCATCGGCAGCGGCCAGGCGCACACGCATCAACACGTCTCGGCGGCAGCGAGCCTGACCGCCTTTGGGTCGGCGGAAGCGGCATCGCGGGCCGGGTTGGGGAGCACGGTGCAGGTCGCCGATCTGCGTTATGCCGGGATCTACGACAGCTTCACCATCACGCTGGCGATCCTGCTCGAGGAGCTTGGCCTGGCGCCGCGCGGGCAGGCCGGCGTGCTGGCCGCGGCGGGGCATTTCAGTATTGGTGGCGCCTTGCCGCTGAACACGCATGGCGGCTTGTTGAGCTACGGCCATTGCGGCGTCGGTGGCGCGATGGCGCATTTGGTGGAGACGCAGCGGCAGATGCTGGGGCGTGCCGGCCCGCGGCAGGTCCGCGACGCCTCGCTGGCGCTGCTGCACGGCGATGGCGGCGTGCTGTCATCTCATGTGAGCCTTTTGCTGGAGCAAGCACGATGACCGATTGGACCGAGGGAGCGGCCGCGATGGCGTTCCAGCATTGCAGCGCTTGCCAGCAAATCTGGTATTTCGCGCGTCCGTTCTGCCTACATTGCGGCACGGTCGGGCCGGAAACGCGGCAGTCGAGCGGGGCGGGCCGGGTGTATGCAGTGACCACCGTCAGCCGGGCGCCCTCCCCCGAGTTGCGGGCGTTGGCGCCGTATCGCATCGCGCTGGTCGACATGGCCGAGGGGTTCCGCGCCATGACCCATGCCGCCGACGATGTTGCAATCGGCGACCCGGTGCGGCTGAGCTTCGTCCCGTTCGGCGCCATCACCATCCCGCGCTGCGAGCGGATCGGAGACGCGGCGTGAGCGGCGATCTTGGCATCGTCCTCGACCCGGCCTCGATCGCGATTATCGGGGCGTCGGACAACCCCCATAAGATCGGCGGGCGACCGGTGGATTACCTGCGCCGGTTCGGCTTTAGCGGCCAGGTGTTCCCCATCAACCCGAACCGGCCGGAGATCCAGGGGCACCGCAGCTTTCCGTCGCTCGAGGCGCTGCCGACCGCGCCGGACGTCGCCATCATCGCGGTGCCGGGCGAGGCGGCGGTGGCGGCGGTGGACCAATGCGCGGCGGCGGGCGTGAAGGTCGCGATCATGATGGCGTCGGGGTTCGGCGAGACCGAGCACGGCAAGGCGCAGGAGCGCGAGATGGCGGCCGGGGCGCGGGCGCGCAACCTGCGGCTGGTCGGCCCGAACTCGCAGGGCTTGGCGAATTTCGCCACGGGCGCGGTGGCGAGCTTCTCGTCCATGTATCTGGAGGTGCCGCCGCAGGATGGGCCGGTCGCCATCCTGAGCCAGAGCGGCGCCATGAGCGTCGTGCCGTACGGGATCCTGCGCGGGCGGGGCATCGGCATCCGGCACTCGCATGCCACCGGCAACGATTGCGATGTCACCGCGGCCGAGTTGGCGGCGGTCGTGGCGGCCGATCCGGAGGTTCGCGTGCTGCTGCTCTATCTCGAGAGCATTGCCGAGACGCAGCATCTCGCGGAGGTCGCCCGGATCGCCCATGCCCGCAATCTGCCGATCCTGGCGCTCAAGCCCGGTCGCACACCGGCGGGCCAGGCGGCGGCGCGGTCGCATACCGGGGCGTTGGCCAATGAAGACCGGGTGGTGGATGCGTTCCTGCGGCGGCATGGCATCCGCCGGGTCGCGGATACGGCGGAGATGGTGGATGCGGTCGAGCTGTATCTGAAGGGGTGGAAGCCGCAGGGGCGGCGGCTGGTGGTGATCAGCAATTCGGGTGCGACCTGCGTGATGGCGGCCGATGCGGCGTCGGCGGTGGGGATGCCGATGGCGCGGTTGTCGGACGAGACACAGGCTGGGCTGCGGGCGGTGCTGCCCACCTTTGCCGCGACCACCAATCCGGTCGACATCACTGCGGCGTTGCTGAGCAACAGCCGCCTGTTCAGCGAGATCCTGCCGGTGATCGCGCGCGATCCGGCGGCGGATGCGTTCATGATCGGGGTGCCGGTGGCCGGGGCGGCCTATGACGTGCCGGTGTTCGCTCGCGATGCCGCCGCGTTTGCCGCCAGCACGGGCAAACCGCTGGTGATCGCGGCCCCGCAGCCGGGCGTTGCCGGTGCGTTCGCAGCGACCGGATTGCCGGTCTATCCGTACGAGACGCAGGCGATCGCGGCGCTGTCCGGCTTCATCGCGCATCCCGAGCTGGTGTCGGCGGCGATGGCGCGGCCACCGGTCGCGATGGCGTCGCCGGTGTCGAGCGGCACCCATCGGCTGTTGAACGAGGCCGATAGCTTGCGCCGGCTGGCGGATGCGGGGGTGCCGGTCATGGCGCATCGCCTGTGTCAGAGCGAAGACGAGGCGGTCGCCGCGCTGGCGGTGTTGGGTGGGGCCGTGGTGCTGAAGGGGTGTTCGGCGGACATCGTCCACAAGTCCGAGCATGATCTGGTCCGGCTCGGGCTCACCGATGCCGATGCCGTTCGGGAGGCATTCACCGATTGCCGTCGCATCGTGCTGGAGGCCGGGCTGCGGTTCGACGGCGTGCTGGTGGCACCGATGCTGCGCGGCCGGCGCGAGATGCTGCTCGGGGCGCATCGCGACGCGGTGTTCGGGCCGGTCGTGCTGCTCGGCGATGGCGGCAAGTATGTCGAAGCGATGCCGGACACGGTGTTGCTGCTGCCCCCGTTGGATGCCGGGGAGGTGCTGGCGGCGATCGGCGGCCTACGTATCGCGCCGGTGCTGGGCGGCGTGCGCGGCGAGGCGGCGATGGATGTCGACGCGCTGGCGGCCGCGGCGGTCGCGGTGGGCCGGCTCATGGTCGAGGATCCCTCGATCGTCAGCCTCGATGTCAACCCGCTGCTACTCGGCAGCGCCGGCGCGGGTGTGATCGCGCTCGACGCCGTCGTCATCCAGAGCGAATAGGAGATCGCGCCATGCCGACCCGCCGCATGATCCTGCAAGCCGGTGCATTGCTCGGCACCGCGATCGGCACTGCCCGCGCCGCCGTTTACCCCGATCACACGGTGCGCGTCATCGTGCCGTATCCGCCGGGCGGATCGACGGACATCACGGCGCGCCTGGTCGGCGAGAAGGTGGCGGCCGAGCTCAAACAGCGTTTCCTGATCGATAACCGACCCGGCGCGGGCGGCAATCTGGGCATGGACGCCGCCGCGCATGCCAAGCCGGACGGCTATACGCTCGCGGTCAACACCACGGCGCATGCGATCAACATGACGCTGTTCACCTCCATGCCGTTCGATACGCTGAAGAGCTTCGTGCCGATCGCGCTGTTGACGGAAAATCCGCTCATCCTGGTGGTCAATCCGGCACTGCCGGTCAAGACGGTGCCGGAATTGATCGCGCTGGCGCGGACCAAGCCGCTTCATTACGCCTCGTCCGGGAACGGTCAATCGACGCATTTGGCCGCCGAGCTGTTCGCCAGCATGGCGGGGATCAAGATGATCCACGTGCCCTACCGTGGCAGTGCGCCGGCGATCCAGGACGTGATGGCCGGGCAGGTCGAGATGATCTTCGACTCCTCGCAATCCTGCCTGCCGCATATCGAGGAGAAGGCGGTGCGCGCGCTGGGCGTCACTTCGCAGACGCTCATGACGCAGCTGCCGGAGGTGCCGCCGATCGGGGATACGCTACCGGGCTACGAAGCGATCGCGTGGAACGGCCTAGTGGCACCGGCGGGAACGCCGGACGACGTGGTCGCCAAGTTGAACGCCTCGGTCTTGCATGCCCTGGCCGAGCCCGAGTTGATCCGCCGTTTCGCCGACCTCGGCGCGACCACGCATGCGACTACGCCCAGAGAATTCGGTGATTACGTCAGCGCGCAGATCGTCAAATGGGGCGCGGTGGTGCGGCAGTCCGGCGCGAAGGTGGATTGATGCGTTCCGAGCGGGATGTCGCCGCCGGGCTCCTGTTCATCGGCATCGGGCTCGGCGCCGGGCTCGAGGTGAGCCGCTACCCGATCGGCACGCTGACCGCGATGGGGCCTGGTTACTTTCCGTTGATCCTCTCAGCCGGGCTGGTGCTGTTGGGGATCGCTTCGGTGGCGAAGGGGCTGTTGCGCGAGGGGCCGGCGGTGCCGCGGCAGTGGCCGCTGGTGCCGTTGTTCATGCTGGTGGCGGGGATCGCGGCGTTCGGATGGCTGATCGAGGCGAGCGGGCTGCTGGCGGCCGTGTTCGTGCTGGCGATCGCCATCAGCTACCGCGAGTTGCCGCGGCATCCGGCACAGGTGATCGGATCGGCGATCGTGCTCTCCGGCGCGGCGGCGCTGCTGTTCGTTCATTTCCTCGGCATGCCGTTTGCCGCCTTCTAGGAGAGTGCCGTGACCGTCTGGGACAATCTGCAGCTCGGTTTCTCGGTCGCGCTCACGACGCAGCACCTGCTGTATTGTCTCGCCGGCGCCGCACTCGGCACGCTGGTCGGCATACTGCCCGGGATCGGTCCGGTCACCACGATCGCGATGCTGCTGCCGATCACCTTCAAGATGACGCCGATCGACTCGCTGATCATGCTGTCGGGCATTTATTACGGCGCGCATCACGCCGGGTCGACGACGGCGATCATGCTGAACATGCCGGGCGAGCCGACCTCGGTCGTCATCTGCCTGGACGGGCATCCGATGGCGCGGCAGGGTCGCGCGGGCGCTGCGCTGTGCGTGTCGGCGATCGGGTCGTTCTTCGCCGGCTGCGTCGCAATCCTGGTGATCGCGTTCTTCTCGCCGCCGCTCGCGCATGCCGCCTTCGCGTTCGGCCCGGTCGAGAACGCGGCCATGATCGTGATGGCCCTGGTCACCGCCTCGGCGGTGTCCGACACGCCGATGATCATCACCATTGCCATGTCGGTGCTTGGGCTGCTGCTGGGCACGGTGGGCACCGATGTCGAGACCGGCACGATGCGGCTCACCTTCGGCACCTACCATCTCGCCGACGGGGTGGATTTCGTGGCCGTCGCAGTGGGGCTGTTCGCGTTCGCCGAGGTGCTGATGCACCTGCAACTGCCGGAGAAGATGACGGCCGGCACGTTCCGCCTGACCGGGCTGATCCCGACCAAGGCCGATCTGCGAGCGTCCTGGAAGCCGATTGGGCGCGGGACGCTCCTGGGCGCAGCGCTCGGCATCCTGCCCGGCACGGGGCCGCTGCTCGCCTCCTACGCGTCCTACGCTTCGGAGAAACGGCTGGCCAAGGACCCGTCGCGCTTCGGCAAGGGCGCGATCGAAGGGGTCGCCGGGCCGGAGGCGGCGAACAACGCCGCCGCGCTGACGCATTTCATCCCGATGCTTACCTTGGGCATTCCGGCCGGCGCGGCGATGGCGCTGATGCTGGCCGCGCTCCTGATCCAGGGTATCCAGCCGGGACCACAGGTCATGACCAAGAACCCCGACCTGTTCTGGGGTGTTATTGCCAGCATGTGGCTCGGCAACATGATGTTGCTGGTGCTCAATCTGCCGCTGGTCGGAGTCTGGGTCCGGCTGCTCAGCATTCCTCGCCGGTTCCTGTATCCGGCGGTCCTGGTGTGCTGCTGCGTCGGTGTGTACAGCGTGACCAACACTACGTTCGACCTAGGCATTGCCGCGGCGTTCGCGGTGCTGGGCGTGGTGTTCAAGCTGCTCGGCTGCCATCCGGCGCCGCTGATGTTGGGCCTCGTGCTCGGGCCGGTGCTCGAGGAGAATTTTCGCCGAGCCCTGAAGCTCAATGACGGTGATTTCACCGTGTTCCTGACACGGCCGGTCAGCCTGGGGTTGCTCATCCTGACCGTGGCGCTGGTCTGGTTGTTCTCCAGCAAGCGTATCGGCTCTCACGAGACGCTGGCTTCCTCCCCCGCCCTGGCCGACGCCGAGGAAGACGCGGCCGTGCGGGCCGATTGACCGAATGCGAGGGCGCTGAACTTCAATGCCTGATCGTGCTCAAGCTAATCCACATGCACGGAGGCGGCTTCCGCCACGTGCCGCCATTTCTCCACTTCGGCCCTGACGACGGCAGCGAATTCGGCCGGCGTGTTTCCGACCGGCACGGCGCCGTTGTCCAGCAGCCGCTTGCGCGTCTCCGGCTCCTGCAGGATCTCGGCGATCTGCCCCGAAAGGTAATCGACGATCGGCGCCGGTGTCGCGGCAGGCGCCAGGACGCCGAACCAGGCGGATACCTCGTAGCCCGGCACCGTTGCGCCGATGGTCGGGATGGTCGGGGCGCTCGGCGATGCGTCCTTGGACGTCACGGCGACGCCGAGGATGCTGCCGCTCTGCACCAGCGGCATGGAGGAGGGCAGATTGTCGAACGCGATCGGGATCACGCCCGCCATGAGGTCGTTCAGCATCGGGCCGCCCCCTTTGTAAGGCACGTGCTTCATCTTGATGCCAGCGAGTGATTCCAGCAGCACCGCCGACATGTGGGGCGAGCCGCCGACGCCGGTGCTGCCGAAGGCGAGCTGACCCGGCGCGGCGCGGGCCCGTTGCAGCACGTCATCGAGCGTCTTCAGCCCGGATTGCAGGTTCGCGACCAGCACGTTGGGGCTGCTGATCACTTGGCTGACCGCCGCGAAATCCTTCACCGCATCGTAGGGCAGACTACGGAACACGGCCGTGTTGATACCGTGGGTGTTGATGGTGGCGAAGACCAGCGTCTCGCCGGTCGGCGCGGCGCGGGCTACCAGTTCGGTGCCGATCGCGCCGCTGGCGCCGGGCTTGTTCTCGACGATGACGTTGCGGCCGAGCCGGTCGGTGAGGCGCACCGCTATCAGCCGGGCGACGAAGTCGGTGGTGCCGCCGGGCGGGAACGGCACGACGATGCGGACGGTGTGGGACGGGAAGCCGGCGGGCCCGGCCGCGCCCAACATCGCGGCGGCAGAACTTCCGAGCAGCAGACGTCGCGTGATGGGCATGGTGGCCTCCCCTATTTTCAGCGTTTTGCCACACGATACAGAAGCAAACGATGCTGTCACGTAACTTGTGCCTTGCGAGAGCAGATTGGTGCTGGCAGCCTGGACAGACATTCTGCCGAGCGTAACGGTGGGCAAGAAAACAGGGAGACAAGGCATGGCCAGTCGGCGGTCCAGCATACGAATAGGCACGGGTTCGGCGTGGTGGGGCGACCGGATCGAGCCGGCCAAGCAGAATGCCGATCGCGGTGACCTGGATTACCTGTGCTTCGAGACGATGGCCGAAGCGACGATCTCCACCGCCCAGGTGCGCGCGCGGCGGGACCCGGACTTTCCCGGCTACGACACCTATCTGGACGATCGGATGCAGGCGGTGCTGCCGGGGTGCCTCAAACGGGGCACGAAGATCGTCAGCAACCAGGGCTGGATCAATCCGGACGGCGCGGCCAAGCGGATCGTGTATTGGCTGCAGCAGATGGGCGCGCGGGGCAAGAAGGTCGCCGCCGTGTCCGGTAGCCTGATCACCGACCGGGTGCTCGATCAGACCGAGTTCATCATGGAGAACGGGCTGCCGACGGCGACGCTGCGCGACAGCATGGTCTCGGCGGAGGCTTATCTCGGCGCCGAGCCGATCGTCGCCGCGCTGGCGCAGGGCGCCGACATCGTGGTGACGACACGGGTCGCCGACCCCTCAATCTTCCTGGCGCCGATGATGCACGAGTTCGGCTGGGACCCGCTCGATCACCAGCGCGTCGGCGCCGGCAGCGCGATCGGCCATATCCTGGAGTGCGGCGCTCAATCCACGGGCGGCTACTTCGCCGATCCCGGCATCAAGGACGTGCCGAACCCGTGGGACCTGGCGTTCCCGATCGCGGAGGTGGATGACAGCGGGGCGGCGATCATCAGCAAGGTCAGCGGCACCGGTGGCATGATTACACCCATGACGGTGAAGGAGCAGATCCTCTACGAGGTCCATGACCCCGCCAACTACATCACCCCGGACGCCGTGGTAGACTTCACCACGGCGAAGCTGCGCGAGGTCGGGCCTGACCGGGTCCATGTCAGCGGGATCACCGGCAAGCCGCGGACGCCGACGCTGAAAGTGTCGATCGGCTGCGCGGAAGGCTTCATCGGCGAAGACATGATCTTCTACGCCGGCCCCGGTGCGTTGGGACGGGCCAAGCTGGCACGGCGGATTCTGGAGGAACGCTTCAAGATCGTCGGGTTGCAGGCGGAAGACATCCGCATCGACTTCATCGGCGTGAACGCAATCCATGGTGCCGCGTCGCCGGAGGGCCCCGAGCCCTACGAAGTGGCGGTACGGGTAGCGGCGCGGACGAAAACGCGGGCGGAGGCCAACAAGATCGGGCGCGAGATCGACGGCATGGCGGTTTCCGGCGTCGGCATGACCGGCAAGCGGGTGCCGCACCAGGACCGGGCGCGGGAGGTGATCGGCGTTTGGTCCAGCCTGACGCCGCGGGATTCGGTGCCGTGGTCCATCACGATGTA
>JBPBQE010000561.1:0-15665 GCA_050954595.1 Janthinobacterium lividum
CCGGAACCGAGCGGGGCACGTTCCGCTTCGATACCGGGCCGACATTCTTCCTGTATCCGCGCGTGCTGGCGGATATTTTCGCGGCATGTGGACGGGAACTGGCCGATGAGGTCGAGCTGATCCGGTTGGACCCGCAGTACAATCTCGTGTTCGAGGATGGCGCAAGGATCGCGGCCACCGGCGACACGGAACGAATGTCGGCGGAGATCGCGCGGTTGTCGCCGGCGGACGCCGACGCATTCCCGCGCTTCATGGCGGATAACCGGGCCAAGCTGGCGGTGTTCCGGCCGATCCTAGAGTCCGCTTTCAACAGCATCCGCGACCTCGGTCGCCCGGACGTGTTGAAGGGCCTCGGCATGTTGCGGCCGCATCGTAGCGTGGATCAGGACCTGGCGTCGCACTTCAAGGACCCACGGGTTCGGCTGGCGTTCAGTTTCCAGAGCAAATACCTCGGCATGTCGCCGTTCCGGTGCCCGAGCCTGTTCACGATCCTGTCGTTCATGGAATACGAATACGGCGTGTATCACCCGCGCGGCGGCACCGGTGCCGTCATCGCTGCGATGGCCAAAGTGGCGCGCGAGTTGGGTGCCACGGTGCGGACCAACGACCGGGTCGATGAGATCCTATTCGAGGGTAAGCGCGCCGTCGGTGTGCGGATCGGCGAGGTCGAGCATCGATACGATGCGCTAGTGGTCAACAGCGACTTCGCGCAGACGATGACGACGCTGGTGCCGGACGCCAAGCGGAAGCGCTGGACTGATCGCAAGATCGCCAAGAAGAAGTTCTCCTGCTCGACGTTCATGATGTACCTCGGCATCGAGGGATCGATCCCCGACCTGGCCCATCACACCATCTTCCTGTCGACTGACTATCGCCGGAACCTGGCGGAGATCGAGGCTGGGCAGGCCCCGGGTGAGCCAAGCTTCTACGTGCAGAACGCCTGCGTCACTGACCCGGCGCTCGCACCCCCCGGTCACTCCACCCTCTACGTGCTGGTCCCGGTCGGGCACCGCGTCGAGGGCGGCGTGGATTGGCCGACGGAGCAGGCGCGGTATCGCCAGATGGTCATGGAGCGGCTGGAGCGGATCGGCATCAAGGACATCGAAAGCCGGATCCGGTTCGAGAAGATCATCACCCCGCGCGACTGGGAGGATGATCTTTCCGTCTATCGCGGCGCGACCTTCAACCTGGCGCACAACATCCACCAGATGCTGCATTGGCGGCCGCGCAACCGGTTCGAGGATCTGAACTCGGTCTACCTGGTCGGCGGCGGCACGCATCCGGGCAGCGGCCTGCCGGTGATCTTCGAGAGCGCCCGCATCACGTCGCGGCTGCTGACCGAGGATCTCGGGATCGATCCGGATTGGAGCGCTCCGTCGGCCATGGCAGCCGACCACTACGTCCCCGCAATCGCGGAGGCATTATAATGACCAGCGTTGGGAGCGGGCGGCGATGAACGCTATTTCAAATATGGGGCGGTTGCCCGTTGGCGTCATCGGCGCCGGGCTGGCCGGATTGGCAGCGGCGTGCACGTTGGCGGCACGCGGGCACAAAGTGATCCTGTTCGACAAGAACCCGTGGCTGGGTGGCAAGGCGGCGGTGCTGAACGAGGCGGGCTTCCGCTTCGACATGGGACCGACGATCCTGACGGTGCCGGGCAACCTTGAGCGCGTGTTCACCGAGGCCGGGCGAAAGATGTCCGACTACCTCGACCTGCGCCGGCTCGACCCGCAATGGCGTTGCTTCTTCGACGATGGCAGCGTGCTCGACCTGCGCGAGGACATGGAGACCATGGTGGAGACGCTGGATGCGTTCTCGCCGGGTAACTCGGCCGGGTATCGCGACTTCTCGGCCATGAGCCGCAAGCTGCACGAGGTGTCGGAGAAGTTCTTCTTCTGGAAGTCGGTCGAGGGCATCGGCGACACTCTCAGCATGAAGGGCATGGACCTCAAGACGCTCAAGGACGTGCTGAGCCTCCGGATGGGAACGTCCGTGGCGGCGCAGATCCGCAAGCGCGTGCCGGATGGACGGGTGTCGCAGATGCTCGACCATTTCGTGCAGTATGTCGGCAGCTCGCCATATCAGTCGCCGGCGGTGTTGTGCAGCATCGCGCATATGCAGACCGATCGCGGCGTCTGGTATCCGATGGGCGGCACCAGGGCGGTGCCGGAAGCGTTGGAGAAGCTGGCTGGCGAGCTTGGGGTCGATCTGCGACCGAGCACGGAAGTGACGCGGATCATCTCGGAGAGTGGTCGAGTTACGGGCGTCGAGACGGCGACGGGCGAGGTCGTTCGCTTGTCGGCTGTGGTCTCCAACATGGACAGCGTGCGGACCATGCGCGAGCTGGTCGGCGGGGCGCCGGCCAAGAAGTTCGCCAAGCGGTGGAACCGCGACCCGGCGTGTTCCGGCGTCGTGCTCTATCTCGGGCTGGACCGCGCCTATGATCACCTGGCGCACCATGACTTCGTGTTCTCGCGTGATCCAAAAGAGGAGTTCGATTGGATCTACGGCAAGGGTGAGCCGGCGCCGGACCCGACTTGCTACATCGCGGCGACCGGACGCACCGAGCCCGGCGTGGCCCCGCCAGGTGGCGAGGCGCTGTATGTTCTGGTGCACACGCCGTTCCTGCGGCCGCATCACGATTGGACAAAGATGTTCCCCGGCTATCGCCAGGTGATCCTCGACAAGCTCAAGCGGTGTGCGGGAATGCCGGACCTCGAAGAGCGTATCGTGTTTGAGCGGCATTTGACGCCGCAGGGCATCCACGATCGTTACAAGGTGCTGAACGGCGCCATCTACGGTCTGGCCAGCCACGGCAAGGTGAATGGCGCGTTCAAGCCGGGCAACCGGTCGCGCGATTTGGCCGGGCTATACCTCGCCGGTGGCGCGGCACATCCGGGTCCGGGTATGCCGATGGTGCTGATGAGCGGATGGATTGCTGCCGACAGCCTGAGCCAGGACGTGATGGCGACGGTTGGTGCCTAAACCGGCCGGTCCGGTTGCCGATCCGGTAGGGCGGCGCTCGCCCTTTTTGTTCGGAGCGTTCGTGTTGTATTTGCGCTGGTTGTTCTGGCGCAAATTCAATGCGGTGCGGGTGGCGCGGGCTGGAATGCCCGTCTTACCCGCCGGCCCCGTCATTATCTGCACTAACCATCCGTCATGGTGGGACCCCGCGTTTTTCATCCTGCTCCAGCAGGCATTGATGCCGGGTCGGGTCGGGTTCGGGCCGATGGATGCCGAGGCGCTGGGAAAATACGGGCTGCTCGAACGGATGGGCGTGTTCGGGATCGAACTCGGCAGTGCGCGCGGGGCTGCCCGTTTCCTCGAGACTTGCGGGCGTTTGCTCGCAGAGCCGAACCACGTGCTGTGGATCACGGCGCAGGGTGAGTTCGCCGACGTGCGGAACCGGCCGCTCCGGCTGCGGCCGGGCATCGCGCATCTGCTGCGGCGGGTGCCGGGCGTCACCGTGCTGCCGCTGGCCGTCGAATATCCGTTCTGGAACGAGGGCAAGCCCGAGGCCTTGGCGCGGTTCGGCACGCCGATCACGTCCGGGCGGGAGCGCAGCGTGGCCGAGTGGACAGAGCTGCTGCAGGACGAGCTGACGCAGACGGTGGATGCGCTTGCAGCCGACAGCACGCGGCGTGACGCACGGGCATTCAACCGCGTGATGCGTGGCAGCGCGGCGGTTGGGCCAATCTACAGCCTGTATCGTCGCATACGGTCGGTGCTGACTGGGCGGGTCATCGACGTGTCGCATGGGGGACGGGAATAGTGTGGGGTTGGATCGCGCTGGCGTTGGCGGCGTTTCCGCTCGGGCTTGCGTTGGTGAACCTCCGGCTCCTGCGCGCACCGGCGATGGCGGATGGCCGGCCGGCCGTGTCGGTGCTGATCCCGGCCCGTAATGAGGAAGGCAACATCGCGGCAGCCTGTGCGGCAGTGCTGGCCAGCGAGGGTGTGGAGATCGAGCTGGTGGTGCTCGACGATGGCAGCACGGATCGCACGCCGGACATATTGACCGGCATCCGCGATCCTCGGCTGGTGATCGCGTCGGCGCCGCCCTTGCCGGCGGGGTGGTCGGGCAAACAGCATGCGTGTCAGCGATTGTCGGAGCGGGCGTCGCACGAGTTGATGGTGTTCGTGGACGCCGATGTGCGGCTGGCCCCGGATGCGGTCAGTCGCATGGCCGGGTTCATGCAGCGCAACCCGGCGGTCGGGCTCGGCAGCGGATTTCCACGCCAGGTGACGGTGACATGGTCGGAAGTGCTGCTGCTGCCGCTGATCCATTTCCTGCTGCTCGGCTTTCTGCCGATGGCGGTGATGCGGTCCTCGATGTCGCCAGGGTTGGGGGCAGGGTGCGGACAATTGTTCATCGCGCGACGGGCGGCGTATCGCGAGGCGGGGGGGCATGCCGCAATTCGAGCATCACTTCATGATGGGCTCATGCTGCCGCGTGCGTTCCGGCGTGTTGGATCGCAAACGGACCTGTTCGATGCCGGTGGGTTTGCCCGGTGCCGGATGTATGTCAACGCGGCCCAAGTTTGGGAGGGTTTATGCAAAAACGCGACGGAGGGAATGGCCAAGCCGGGCGCGTTGCCGGTTTGGACGGCGATCTTGTTCATCGGGCAAGTGTTGCCTTTGGTCCTGATGATAGTGGCGCCGAGTTGGCCGGCCGGAGTGGCGCTGGCGTGTGGGATCGGGCTGCGGCTGGTTTTGGCACGGCGGTTCGTGCAGCCGGTGCTGTCGGCGGTGCTGCATCCGCTGGGAATCGCCGGGTTGCTGGTGGTTCAATGGTGGAGCCTCGGGCGATCCCTGGCGGGGGGCAAGGCCACCTGGCGCGGGCGGGCCTATACGGCGCAATCCTGAGCCTGATCGCCGGCGCAGCCGCGGCGGCGCCGTTGCAGATCGTGGTCGACGGGGTCGAGAGCAGCAAGGGCAACGTGATGGTCGCCGTCTGCAGCGAAACGGAGTTCCTGCAACCGCACTGTTCCTATAACGGCCAGGCCAAAGCGCACCCTGGCCCGGTGCTGGTGACGATCGAGGTGCCGCCCGGGTTCTATGCAGCGCAGGCCTATCAAGACGAAGACGGTAACACCGTCCTGACGCAAAACCTGATCGGCTTGCCGGTCGAGCCGTTGGGATTCAGCAACAACGTCACGATCCGCATGTCGGCGCCACGGTATCGCGACGCGGCCTTCCAGGTGGGGCCGATGGGCGGTCGCATCGAGATCCGGGTAAAGCGCCTGTTTTGACTTGAATGTCTGCGCTTATGGACCCACAGTAATATCTCAACTTACAGAAAGGAGGTGATCCAGTGTCTCATTGCTCGGAACGATCCCTAATCGTGACCTGGACATCGGCAGCCTCCACAGGGGTGGCCGGCTAACCCACGCGTTCGCGGTTACGGCCGTCGATCAATGGAAGGCCTCGGAGAGCGATCTCCGGGGCCTTCGTTGATTCTGGGGCTAGTTAATTTAGGGGCTCAGCTCGGACGATCGCCCGCCAGCGTGACCCGGTGCATGCGCCGCCGGAAGCCGTGGTAATCGTTGACCGGGTTGTGTTGCGCGGCGCGGTTGTCCCAGAACGCGATGGAGCCGGGCTCCCAGCGGAAGCGGCAGGTAAACTCCGGTTTGACCTGGTGGGCGAACAGGAATTGCAGCAACGGCGCGCTTTCCTCCTCTGTCCAACCGGCGAAACGGGCGGTATGGGCGACGTTGATATACAGCGCCTTGCGACCGGTCTCCGGGTGCGTGCGGACTACCGGATGTTCGGCAGCGTAATCCTGCTTGACGGAATTGCTGCCACTTTCCTTGACCCGGTCTTCGCGCGTCTTGGAGACGTCGGCCTTGGCTGACGTGTTGACGCCGTGCAGCGTCGAGAGCGTTTGTTTCAGGCCATCGGATAGCGCTTCGTATGCCAGGTATTGGTTGGCGAACAGCGTATCGCCGCCATAGGGCGGTAGCTCGCGGGCGAGCAGGATGCTGCCCATCGGCGGCTCGTCGAGATAGGACGTGTCGCTGTGCCAGATGCCGCCGAAATTGCTGCGCTCCTCCTCCCGCTTAAGCACCTCGATGATCTCCGGGTAGCCGTCGAGCCCGCGTACGAACGGATACTCGATGAGGCTGCCGAAGCGGCTGGCGAAACCGTGGAAGTCGCCGGGCTCGAGCGTCTGATCGCGAAAGAAGATGACGAGGTTGTCGAGCAGGGCCTGCCGGATCGCGCCGACCTGATCGCCGTCGAGGTCGGTGCGCAGATCGACGCCGTGGATTTCCGCCCCGAGCGCGCCGGCGATGCGTTTGACGTGCATTCTATTGTTCTCCCTTGGCCGCAGTGTAACGTCGGCGCCAATGCGAGGCCAATACACGGCCCGCCGGAGGAAACGAGATGGCTGATTTGACACGGCGGAGCGCGGTCGGCGCAGTGGCAGCGGCCTTGGCGGCACCGGCCCTGATCGGGCGGGCACAGGCTGCGGCGCGGGTGCTGAAGATCTCGCACCATTTTCCGGCCAGTTCGGGCGATACCGGGGATTTCCGCGACCGTATCTGTCACCGCTGGGCCGACCTGGTCATGCAGAAGACCGGCGGGTCACTGGAGTTCCAGGTCTATCCCAATGCCTCGTTGATGAAGACGTTCGCGCAGATCAGCGGCTTGCGCAAAGGCGCTCTCGACATCGGCCTGATCCCGCTGACCTATGCCGGCGGCGAGATCCACGAGATGAACATCACGTTCATGCCCGCGGTGGTGACGAGTTATGCCCAGGGCTACAACTGGCGCACGCATCCCATCGGCAAGGCGCTTGTGTCGCTGCTGGAGGAGAAGGGCATCATCCTGGTCAGCTGGATGTGGCAGTCCGGCGGTATGGCGTCACGCACGCGACCGTTGATCATGCCGGCAGACGCCAAGGGGATGAAGATTCGGGGCGGGTCGCGCGAGATGGACGAGATGTTCACCGCGGCGGGCGCTTCGGTGTCGTCGATGCCGTCCAACGAAATCTATGTCGGGATGCAGACCGGGGTGATGGATGTTGCCTGCACCAGTTCGAGCTCGTTCCTGTCGTTCAAGCTGCAGGAGGCGTCCAAGTATCTGACGACGCCGGGGGAGCGCAGCTTCTTCTTCATCCTGGAGCCGATCATGGTCTCCAAATCGATCTGGGTGACGCTGAGTTCGGCGGAGCAGGAGGCGATGCTAGCGGCGGGCGAGGAGATGATCCCGTTCAACCTCGCCGGTGCCAAGGCCGACGATGCGGAGCTAGCCAAAGTGTATGCCGCTGCCGGGATCGAGGTAACGCCGCTGCCAAACGACGCGGTGGACGCTTGGCAGCGCGTGGCGCGGGACTCGGCGTGGAAGATCTACGCCGACAAGACCAAGCTCGCGGCACAGATGCTCAAGATGGCACAAGATGTGCCGGTTTAGCTCAGGAGCCTGACTCGCGCGCCCGGTCGGCGGCCTGCATGAAGAAGCGCAGCCGGGCCGGGTCGACCGGGTTCCACCAGACGCCCTCCTGCTTGAGGTAGGAGGCGACGATGACGCCGTCGGCGATGCGGAAGATGTCGGCGACGTTGTCCGGGTTGACGCCGGAGCCGACCATCAGTGGCAGCGACGTGCCGGACGCGATGGTCTCCAGCTCCGCCATGGTAGCCGAGTCGCCGGTGCGCTGGCCGGTGGCGATGGCGACGTCGGCGTCGAAGAACTCGACGTCGCGGGCCAGCTCGGCGATGGAGCGGTCGGCGGTGATGGCGTGGGCACCGTGCTTGACGTGTACGTCGGTGAAGATGCGGATGTTCTGGCCGTGCAGGGTGGCGCGGTAGCGGGTGGCCAGCGCGGCTGGCCCTTCGACGAAGCCTTCATTGGCGACGTAGGCGTTGGCCCATTGGTTCACTCGGATGAAGTCGGCGCCAGCGGCTTTGGCAACGGCCAGCGCTTGTAGCGCGCCGTTGGCGAGCACGTTGACGCCGAGCTTGAGCCCGGTGGCACGGCGGACAGCATCGGTCATGACCGCCATGGTGGCGGCTGTCTCGGGGCCGAGATGCTCGGGTTTGCTGAACGGGATGTCGCCGTGGTTCTCGACGATCAACCCGTCGACGCCGCCGTCCTGGTAGCGCCTGGCTTCGTCGGTGGCGAAGTCGACGATCTCGGCGACGGAGCGGCCGTCATAGGCCGGGCTGCCGGGCAGGGGCAGGGAATGGATCACTCCGATGACGACCTTGCGGCGTCCGAAGATGGTTTCCAGGGCGTGGGGCTTGGGCTTGAAGACAGGGTTCGGCATCGGCACGGAGGCTATGTCGATCAGGCCGCGTTGCAAAGCGGCAGCCATGCCTCCGAGCAGATTGACGCAGTGCAGCATAACCCGTAGCACGCGCTCAATCACGCAAGCCCGACCAGGCGCATTTCTATCGAGCGCCGGAGGCGCCGCTTGACCATGTCCATGAATTTCGCCGATCTCGCTCTCGCACCAGCGCTGCTTCGCGCACTGGCCGACGAAGGCTTCGTCAGCCCGACGCCGATCCAGGCCCGGTCGATTCCGATGCTGCTGCAAGGGCGCGACCTGCTGGGCTTGGCCCAGACCGGCACCGGCAAGACGGCTGCTTTCGCACTACCGCTGCTGCACCGCCTCGCGACGATGCCTCGCCCTGCGCCCAAGCGCGGCGCCCGTGTCCTGGTGCTGGCGCCCACCCGCGAGTTGGTGTCCCAGATCGCCGCCGGCTTCGAGACGTTTGGCCGGCATCAGAACGTCAGCGTGATGACGATCTTCGGTGGCGTCAGCCAAGTCCATCAGGTCAACGCGCTGAAGACCGGGGTCGACGTCATCGTGGCCGCGCCGGGCCGTTTGCTGGACTTGATCGAACAGCGCCTGTGCGACCTGTCGCAGCTCGAGGCGCTGGTGCTGGACGAGGCCGACCAGATGCTCGACATGGGTTTTGCCAAGCCGATCGAGCGCATCGTCGCCACCTTGCCGAAGGACCGGCACACGATGTTGTTCTCGGCCACGATGCCGAAGACCATCGTCTCGCTCGCCGAGAACCTCCTGCGTGACCCGGCGCGCGTCGAGATCGCCCCGCCCTCCACCACCGTCGACCGGATCGAGCAATCGGTGATGTTCGTCGATGCAGCCGATAAGAAGGCGGCGTTGCTGGCGCTCTTGCGCCAACCCGATATCGGCCAGGCCGTGGTGTTCACGTTGCAGAAGAACATCGCCAACGAAGTCTGCGCCTTCATCACCGAGGCCGGGATCACGGCGGAGGCGCTGCACGGCAACAAGTCGCAGGGCCAGCGGGAGCGCGCGTTGGACGCCTTCCGTGCCGGCACCGTCCAAGTGCTCGTCGCCACCGACATCGCGGCGCGGGGGATCGACGTCGATACCGTCACGCACGTGTTCAACCACGATCTGCCGAGCCTTGCGGAGAGCTACGTCCACCGTATTGGCCGCACCGGCCGTGCCGGGCGCAGCGGTTTCGCGGTCACGCTCTGCGACGCCGAGCAGCGGGCTTGGCTGCGCGGTGTGGAGCAGGAGATCGGTCGCGCCCTGGTCGTGCACGCCGATCACGAATGGCATTCGGAAGCGGCGCGGAACTCCACCATGCGGGCACCGGTGCTAGGCGGCGGCCCGGTCAAGCAGATCAAGCCGCAGATCAAGCAGGAGCGTAAGATCTGGACCGAGGAAGAAAAGGCCGCCGCGCGCGCAACGGCCAAAGCGGCGTAAAAGTCAGTCCGCGGCGATAGCCCGGTCTGCGAAGAACCGGTTGGCGGGCCGCTCGAGGCCGAGGTGATCGCGTAAGGTTGTGCCTTCGTAGGCGGTGCGGAAGATGCCGCGCCGCTGCAGTTCCGGCACGACTTGGTCGACGAAATCGTCCAGCCCGGCCGGCACGGTGTGGAACATGACGTTGAAGCCATCGCTGGCGTCGGCGTCCAGCCAGGCTTCCATCTCGTCGGCGATCTGCGCGGCGGTGCCGACCATTTGTAGGCCGGAGTAGCCGCCGGCAATCTGCGCCAGTTGACGGACGGTGAGTCGCTCGCGCCGGGCCTGGGCCACCAGGGTCGCTTGGCCGCTCTGGCTCTGGTTGGTGACGGGCAGTTCCGGCAGTTCGGCATCCAGGTCGAATTTGGACGCGTCGACGCCGAGCCGGATCGAGAGGTTCGGGATGCCGCTGTCGGGGTGAACCAGGGCGTCAAGTTCGGCCTTCTTGGCCTTGGCTTCCGCTTCGGTGCCGCCCACGACCACCAGGGCGGCTGGCAGAATACGGAGGGAGGCCGGGTCGCGGCCGATGGCGGCCATGCGGGCGCGCATGTCGGCGGAAAAGGCGCGCCCGTCCTCGACCGTGCGCTGGCTGGCGAAGATCACCTCGGCAGTCGCGGCGGCAAAGGCACGGCCGGCTTCCGACGAGCCGGCCTGGACGATCACCGGCCACCCCTGCACAGGGCGCGCGATGTTCAGCGGCCCGGCGACGGACATGAACTCGCCCTTGTGGTCGAGCCGATGCAGCTTGGCCGGATCGAAGAACAGGCCCGATTTCTGGTCGCGCAACCAGGCATCATCGGCCCAGCTATCCCATAGCCCGGTGACGACGTCGTAGAACTCGCTGGCGCGGCGGTAACGCTCGTCATGATCCATCTGATCGTCGCGGCCGAAATTCAGCGCCGCGTCCGGGTTCGACGTGGTGACGATGTTCCAGCCGGCGCGGCCGTGGCTGATGTGGTCGAGCGAGGCGAAGCGGCGGGCGATGTGATAGGGCTCGTCGAAGGTGGTCGATGCGGTGGCGACCAGGCCGATGCGCTGCGTCACCATGGCCAGCGCCGACAGCAGGGTCAGCGGCTCGAACGAGGTGGCGGTGCCGCTGCGGCGTAGAGCATCCATGGGCATGTTCAGGACGGCGAGGTGGTCGGCCATGAAGAAGGCGTCGAAGCAGCCGCGCTCGAGCGTTTGGGCAAACTGGACGATGTGCTCGAGGTTGAAGTTGGCATCCGGATAGGCGCCCGGCACCCGCCACCAAGCCGTATGGATACCGACCGGGCGCATGAAGGCGCCGAGATGAAGCTGCTTGCGCATGAAAAACCGCCGTTCTGGTTCAACCGCATTAGGGAAGCCGCGCTCCGCGCCGCAAGCGGGTGGACCGTCTTGCAATGTTCACCTGTTGCGGATGGTCCAGCGTCAATCGGCACCGGTAGTTTGTTGCGGTCATCGACTGGTGCAGTGAAATGGAACGGCGCGGTTTTCTGAAATCCTTGGCGGCTGGTGCGGTTGGCTGGGCAACGGTGGGCAAGGTGGCCGACGAGCTCGGCCTGGCGCCAGCGTATGTGGGGCAGGTTAAGTTGATCCCGTCGGCGGAGGCGGCCGGGTTCGGTTCCCCGCTCGTGATCGATGCGTCGCTCACGGCGAAGTTCCAGGCGGCGACGTTTCCGCAGAGCGTGGCGGCGGGCGATCCGAACCCGAATGGCTGCGTGATCTGGACCCGGGTGTCGCCGTTGGTGGTGGGTGCCGGACTGCAGCAGGCGGCGTGGCAGATCGCGTCCGATCCGGGCTTCGCGCCGGCGACGATCGTGCTGCAAGGGCTGGCGCTGGTGCAGCCGTCGCGGGACAACACGATCAAGCTGCCGCTGCAAAGTGCGGCGATGCAGCCGTTCACGCTGTATTATTACCGCTTCATCTTCAACGGCGTCGCCAGCCGCACCGGCCGCTTCAAGACGATGCCGCTGCCGGGCGCGCAGCTGCAGCAGCTCCGCATCGGCTACGTGGTCTGCCAGGATTACAGCAACGGCTTCTACAACGCCTATAGCTACCTGGCGCAGGAGGAGGTCGACGTCGTCGTCCATCTCGGCGACTACATCTACGAATATCTGTCGGACGGTTCCGGCGGAACTGCTGGCGGCTCGGTGCGCGTGGTGCCGCCGTATCCGTCGGGCGCGCAGACGCCGCAGAACCTGGGCGATTACCGCCATCTGTATCAGGTGTACCGGGCCGACCCGCAGATCCAGGCGATGCACGAGCGCTTCGCTATGATCCTGCTGTGGGATGACCACGAGTTCATGAACGACTGCCATCAGGATTTCCATGAGGACACGCCCAACGCGGGCGAGACCGCGACCACGCCCAAGCCGCTGCTGCGTCAGCAGGCCAGCCAGGCCTGGTGGGAGCACGGGCTAGCGGCGGTGCCGTTCAATCCGAACCTGGATTGGCAGAACTCGATCCAGATCTACCGCAGTTTCCATTTCGGCACCCTGCTCGACCTGGTGGTCACCGATGAGCGGCTGTATCGCGACGGCCCGCCCTGCGGCGACCTGCAGAGCCAGCGCTACCTCACGCAAGGCTGCACCGCCGTCACCGACCCGGCGCGCACCATGCTCGGCGCGGCGCAAAAGCAGTGGTTCCTGCAGCAGGTGACCGGCTCGACGGCGACCTGGAAGGTTTGGGCCAACGAAGTGATGGTGTGTCAGTATCTCGTCGGGCCGCCGGGCGCGCCACAGGTCGAGTATTTCGATCTGGACCAGTGGGACGGGTACCCGGTCGAGCGCGCTCAGATCCTGGGCGCGATCAAGCAGGCCGGCGTGCAGAACTTCGTCGCCCTCTCGGGTGATGCCCATCTGTATTTGGCATCGACGTTGAAGACCAACTTCAACGACCCGAACGAGGCGCCGATGGGCGTCGAATTCATGGTCGGCGCCATCAGCTCGGGCAATTACTACGACGCGATGGTCGAGCCGCCGGTTGACCTTTCCACCATCCCGAGCTTACCCGCGGGCGCGGTGCGGGCGGCGCAGACCGGGCTGCCGATCGATAGTTTCGAACGGCTGGTGATGGCCTACAACCCGCACATCAAATTCTTCAACGGTTCGACCTGGGGCTACGCCATCCTGACCGTGACGTCGCAGCACATGATCTGCGACTTCCGCGTGGTCAGCACGGTCAAGCAGCCCACCGCCACCTTGTCGCAGCTGGCGAGCTTCACGGTGCCGGTGAACTCGGCCAGCATCACGCAGACAGTGTAAGACTAGGCGTCACAAAAGGCGGGGCGGTCGGGGTTGCCCGGCCGCCCCGGGTCATCAGTGGCGGCGGCGCAGCGAGGCCATGCCGAACAGGCTGCCGAGCAGGACGACCATCGAGGCCGGCTCCGGCACCGCAACGCCACCGGCTGAATTGAGGTAGATGCCGGAGCTGAGGGCGGTCGTGTACTCGACGCCAGCCAGGCTCGGAGCGCCGGTGCGTAGCCCGGTGAGCACTGTCAGGAAATCGTTGGTGCCGGCCGTGATCGACGCGCTCAATCCGGCGCCGCCGATGCTCAGCACGTCGTTGGTGCTGTCGTAATCATAGGCGATGGGGCCGCTGATGGCGACCGAGCTGCGGCGGAGCGAGATACCGGTGCCGTAGTTGAACTGGTCCCCGGCTGCCGGGTCAAAATTGATCGAGACGTCCAGACGGACCGGGTCGGTGGGTGGGGCCGAACTGCCGACGAGGTCGCCGAAACCAGACGCGTTGATGGTGTAGATCGCGGCGATCGGCGCGGCGGTGGCAGGCGAACTGAACGGCAGGGTGGCGAGCAGCACTGCGCCAATGACGGGGAACGTCCATTTACTGATCATGATCTGTCTCGCGAATGCGTTGCGGTCACGATCCGACGCCGTTTCCGTAGCGTCTGCCATCCCGGTTTCGTGACACTTACCCCTGCGACGGCTCTCGCGGCGTTTGCAGCCGGCGGCGTCGGTTCCTACATTGGCAGCATGGCGACAGACCCTTACGAAACGCTCGGTGTGAGCCGGACGGCGACGCAGGATGAGATCCGCACCGCTTTCCGCAAGATCGCCAAGAAGAACCACCCTGACCTCAATCCCGGCGACTCCGCGGCGGAAGATCGGTTCAAGGCAGCCAACGCGGCCAACGAGATATTGTCGGATGCCGATCGGCGGGCGAAGTTCGACCGCGGCGAGATCGATGCGACCGGGCAGGAGCGCCAGGCGCAACGGCCAGATCGGCAATATTACCGTGACTTCGCGCAAGGAAGCGCCGGCGCGCGCTATGGCGCCGGCGCCGGGTTGGACCCCGAGGATCTCGGCGACATCTTTGGCGAGTATTTCTCCTCGCGCGAGCCCGGTGGGTCTCGCCCGCGCAAGGGGGCGGACCGCCGCTACCGGCTCGAGGTCCCGTTCCTGTCGGCCATCAACGGCGCGACCGAACGGCTGACCTTGCCCACCGGCGAGACGGTCGACGTCCGCATCCCAGCAGGCATCGAGGACGGGCAGGCGCTGCGGCTACGCGGCAAGGGCGATCCGGGGCGGAATGGCGGGCCGGATGGCGATGCGCTGATCGAAGTCGGGATCGTGCCGCATGGATCGTTTCGCCGGGCCGGGCGTAACGTCGAACTCGATCTGCCGGTGACGCTGGCCGAGGTGGTGCTGGGCGGCAAGGTTCCAGTGCCGACGCCGCGGGGCGAGGTGAACTTGATGATTCCGGCCGGGTCGGAGGCCGGAGCCCGGCTGCGGTTGCGCGGGCGCGGTGTGGCCGAGGCAGGCGGCACGGCGGCCGGCGACATGTTCGTCACCTTGTCGCTGGTGGCGGGGCCACGGGACGGCGCGCTGGAGACGGCATTGCGGGAATGGCAGGAGCGGCATCCGGACTTCGACCCGCGCGAGGCGGTGAGGCGGTCGGCATGATCACGGTGGCGACGGTGCTGGCGCGGGTGCCCGGGCTCGACGAGCAACGGCTGCGGCTGTGGATCGCCGAGGAGTGGGTGCGGCCGGTACGGCGGAGCGGGGAGCCGGTGTTCGAGGAGATCGACCTGGCGCGGGTTCAGCTCATCTTCGATCTGGACCGGATGGAGGTCGGGCTCGCGGCGATGCCGGTGGTGTTGTCGCTGTTGGACCAGTTGCACGAGCATCGGCGGCAGATGCACCGGGTGCTCGCCATGTTGGAGCAGCAACAGAAGTAGGTGGCGCTCCGGGGAGCGCCACCGGAGTCGACTTAGTTGCTGTGCTGGATCTTCTTCTTGACGTGATGTGCGGCGCGGCTGGTCGCCGTTCCGCGCGGGTTGGCTGCGGTGCCGTCCGACTGAGCCGGGTAGGCGCCGCTGGTGTTGGTGCCGGCGGCACGGTCGAGCGCACGGCTGGCGGCGGTGCCGGGCGGGTTGGCGACGGTGCCATCACGCTGGGCGGGATAGGCGCCGCTGGTGTCGGTGCCGGCGGCGCGGTCCAGGGTGCGGGTCGCGGCGGTGCCGGGCGGGTTGGCGGTGGTGGTGCTCGGGGCTGTCTGGGCGAAAGCGGCCGCGCTGACCACGGTGAACGCGATGGCGACCAGGCCATTGAGGATCGGGCGAACAGACATAAAAAAGCTCCTGACGTATGCGGTTGATTTCCGTACCGCACCGTCATGTAACGCCACAACTCCGGCGAAAGATCGCCGGGATTGTGGTGCCGATAAGGCTCGGCTGATCAGCGGCGCGCGAGCAGCACACCGCTGGTGGCGGTCAGCACGAGGGTAGTGGCCATCAGGATCAGGGCGATGGCCGACGCGAACGGCCAGTTGTTGTTGGTGCTGAACTCCCAGTAGAGCAGCGGCGCCATCATCTGGAAGCGCGGTCCGCCGAGCAGGAACGGCGTGGCGTACGCGTTCATCGCCAGGATGAAGCACAGGATGCCGGCAGTCGCGACGCCGGGCAGCGCGAGGGGCCAGACCACGCGACGGA
>JBPBQE010000463.1:0-15472 GCA_050954595.1 Janthinobacterium lividum
TCCGGCGCCACCCACACCGCCGAGGGCGGCCCCACCACGCTCGTCGGCGCATCGATGGTCGCCACCACCCGCGGCGGCCCCGACAGATCGATCACGCTCAGCGTGTCCGCCTTTCCCGCCGCGCCCACCTGGTTGCCGTTGTCCAGCACCGTATGCGCATCGTTTGCCGACACAGCGATCTCGGCCCGTGCCGGCCCACTCACCCCGACGAATGACGCGGCAATTAACAGTGCTCCGATACGGCTATCGATCATGGCGCTTCCCCGATTATTATCTCGTTACGCCGGAGTGTGCGCCCGCTTCGCTGCTCAGGAAAGGCGGAAATCCGCCGCCTTCACCGCCGTGCTACCGGCGGTGAAGGCCTTGCCGGGTCAGTTCGAGACGAGGGGGCACCCGCTCCGTTCGACCGGCGGATACGCCACGTTGCCGGGAATGGTCTGCTCCACCGTTGCCACATCCCATGACCCGGCCGGCGCACTCTTCACCTTTACCAGATACATGTCGTGCTCGAGCAGGCCATCCGCCCGAATCCGCCCGCCGCGCGCGAAGAAATCATCGATCGGCGCCCGGCCGAGCTGCTCCCGCACCTTGTCCGGATCCGTCGATCCTACCGCCTTGACCGCATTGAGATAGGCGATCGTCAGCGAGTAATCGGCCGCATGCGGGAAGGTGGGCGCCGCGTTGTTCGACGCCTTGGCGAAACGCGCCGCCCAGGCCCGGTTCTGGTCGTCGCTGTTCCAATACCACCCGACCGTGAACTGCAGCCCCTTGGCGGTATCCGTGCCCAGGCTTGCGACGTCCGAGATCAACACCAGCATGCCGGCCAGCTTGGTGCCCTGATCGGTCAGCCCGAACTCGTGCGCCTGCTTGATCGAGTTGATCGTATCAGTCCCGGCATTGGCCAGCCCGACCACCTGCGCGCCCGACGATTGCGCCGCCAGCAGGTACGACGAGAAATCCGTCGTGCCCAAGGGCGCCGCCAACGACCCCAGCACCGTGCCGCCGAGCGTCTTGACCGTGTCGCCCGTGGTCTGCTCGAGCGTGTGGCCGAACGTGTAGTCGGCGGTGATGAAATACCAGCTCTTGCCGCCTGACTTGACCATCGCGGTCGCCGTCCCGACCGACAGGGCGTTCGTGTCGTAGCCGTAGTGGATGCCGTATTTGGTGCAGGCCTTGCCGGTCAGGTCCGCGGTCGCGCCGCCGGTGGTGATGTTGATCACCTTCTTGTCCGAGGCCGCTTTCTGGATCGCTAGCGCCACGGCCGAGTTGGTCATGTCGGTGATCAGCGTGACATGGTCCTCGTCGGCCCATTTCCGCGCGATCGCCGAGCCGACATCCGGCTTGTTCTGGTGATCGGCCGTCAGGATCTCGATCTTGTGCCCCAGCACGCTGCCGCCGAAATCATCCACGGCCATCTGCACGGCGGCAACCGCGCCACGCCCGCTGAACCCGTCGGCATAGACGCCCGACATGTCTCCGAGCACGCCGATCTTGACGACGTCGTCTGCCGCGAACGCCGGGCTGCCGAGGAGCGCGAGCGCACAGGCGGTGCCGAGATATGCCTTCATGAACCAACCCCTTGTGGATGCTGCCAACACGCTAGTCGAACCGGTCCCGACGCGAAACAGCGTCGGGCGTGAGCCGGGGTTCAGGGCCGCCTCACCTGCCACAGCCCACACTAGCCACGGCCGTGGACGCATGGTCAGATCGCGCCGTGACCGATACCGATACCGACCGCCTCGTCGATGCCAAGACCCCCGCTTACGTCGCCCTGGCCGACGCCGTGTGGAACACGCCGGAGCTCAACTTCACCGAGTTCCGATCCGCCGCCGCACATCGGTCTCAGCTGGTTCGCGAGGGTTTCCGCATCACTGACGCCGTGGCCGGGTTGCCAACCGCCCTGATGGCCGAAGCCGGCGCCGGCGGTCCTGTGATCGCCATTCTCGGCGAATACGACGCGCTGCCAGGCCTCAGTCAGCAGGCCGGCATCGCCGAACCCCGCCCGCTGCCCGCCAGCGACAACGGCCATGGCTGCGGCCACAACCTGCTCGGCGCGGCCTCCCTGCTCGCCGCCGCCGCGGTAAAGGACCACCTCGCTGCCCAGGGTCTGCCAGGGCGCGTCCGTTACTACGGCTGCCCAGCCGAGGAGGGCGGCTCGGCCAAGGGCTTCATGGTCCGCGCTGGCTGCTTCGACGATGTCGACGTGGCCATCTGCTGGCATCCGGCCGCCTTTACCGGCGTCAACACGCCGATCTCGCTGGCTTGCAACGAAATCGATTTCCGTTTCGTCGGCCGCGCCGCCCATGCCGCCGCCGCACCCGAACTCGGCCGCTCTGCGCTTGATGCGCTGGAGCTGATGAATATCGGCGTCAACTACCTGCGCGAGCACATGCCCAGCACGGCCCGCATCCACTATGCGCACGTCGACTCCGGCGGCATCGCGCCCAACGTCGTCCAGGCTCGGGCCGCCATCCGCTACCTGATCCGCGCCCGCACTCTGCCCGAACTGCACGCCCTGAACGCCCGCGTCTACGCCATCGCCGAGGGCGCGGTGCTCATGACCGAGACCAGCGTGACGTGGAGCATCGTCAGCGGCGACGCCAATCTCGTCGGCAACACGCCGCTCGAGCAACTGATGCACGCGCAACTGGAGCGACTGGGTCCACCCGTCTTCGACGCTGCCGACCGCGCCTTTGCCGCCGAGATTCAGTCCACCCTGACGGCTGACGACATCGCGACCTCCGGCGCCCGCTTCGGACTCCGCCCGGCTCCCGGCGAAAGCCTGTCAGCGTCCATCTATCCGCTCGGTGCCGGCGACGGCACGCTGGTCGGCTCCACCGATGTCGGCACGGTCAGCTGGGTCGTCCCCACCGTGCAGATGCGTGGCGCAACTTACGCGATCGGCACGCCCAGTCATTCCTGGCAGCTCGTCGCCCAAGGTAAGGCGCCCGCCGCGCACAAGGGCATGGCCCACGCTGCCAAGGCCATGGCCGCCACCGCCGTTGCCCTATTTGATGACCCGGCCTCCATCGCAAGTGCCAAGGCGGATCACGCCGCTCGCCTCGCCGGCACCCCGTTCGTCAACCCGATTCCCGACGATGTCATGCCGCCGCTCCCAGCGGCATGACCCGATCGCCTACCGGCTCGCCAGCGGCAGTGGCATCGGCAGGAAGGTCGTCGGCCCCTTGTCGCCGCCCAGCACCATCTGCGGCACGCTGCCGTTCCATTTCCCCAGGGCCGCAGCCGCCAGGCTGGCATTATACAGCGCGCCACCCCCGAACGCCGCGACCTTTGCCGTCAGCGCCGTCCCTTCCGCCTCGCCGGAAAGCCTGATCGCGTCCGCATTGGCCTGCGCGGTCAGGGTCGTCGCATGCGCCTGCGCCACCGCCTGCACCTCGGTCGCGTGCGCCTCCGCATCGGCCTGCAGCGCCCGAGCCTTTGCCGCACTTTCGGCGGCCAGCACCTGCTGGCGCGCCTGCGCCTCCGCTGCCGCAACCTGCGCCGCGGCCTGGCCGCGCGCCTGCGCTTCCAACTGCTCGGCCTGCACGCGGATCGCCTTCAGCTGCGCCTCCGCCTGCACCGCCTGGTTCTGCGCATTGACCGCCGCGGCCACGCTCTCCTCGAACGCCCGGTCATAGACAATCTTCGGGATTTGCACGCTGTCCAGCGTCACCCCGAACATCTGATGGATGACCGGTGTCGCCTCGGCCCGCACCTCGTTGGCGATCTGCTCCTTCTTGGCGTTGATATCGATCGTCGTGTACCGCCCCAGCACCCGCAACGTCCGGTCCTGGATCACCGGCACGAAGTTCTCCGCGATGCCTTCCGTGCCCATCCCGCCTACCTTGAACATGGCCGTATTGGCGTCCTCGCGGGCGATGTGCCAGGTGACGTTCATGTCCTCGAACGTCACCCGCTGATTGTTGGCCGTCTTCCCGGTCACATCGTGGATCACAAGGTTCCGCGCCGACACCTGTACTTTGTAAGCGTGCTCGAATACCGGCAGCTTGAAGTGCATCCCGGCGCCTAAGGGCCCCCGCACCAGCCCGCCGTTCAGCGTCACCGACGCCACCTCGTTCTCGTTCACCTGGAACGGGATCGAGGCCAACACGGCCAGCCCGGCCGCACCTAAGCCCGCCAACACCCACACCCGCCGATACGTGCTGCCACCCGTGAAACGCCCGGCGGACACGACGAGATCAACCATGATCAGTTCCTCCCGGATCGACGCCGCACGATGCAGCGTCTCATCCGACGGACAGGGATCGTAGAAGCTTCCAGTTCACCTCCGACATGATGTCGGTGCGGATGTGCTGCGCGCGCGCCACATGCGCCTTGTTCCCACCCGAGCGCGTCCACATTTCCCCGCCATGATGACGCAAGCTCTCCAGTTCGGCCTCGACACGTTCGGCGACGTGACAACCGGCCCAGCAGGTCGCACGCCGACGCCGCAGGTGATTCGCGACGTCGTCGCCGAAGCCGTCCTGGCCGACCGCCTCGGCCTCGACTTCTTCGGCGTCGGCGAACATCACCGCGCCGACTTCGCCGTCTCGTCGCCCGAGATGGTGCTCGCCGCCATCGCGTCGCAGACCGACCGCCTCCGCCTCGGCTCGGCCGTCACCGTGCTTAGCTCGGACGAGCCCGTCCGCGTCTATCAGCGCTTCGCTACGCTCGATGCCGTCTCCAATGGTCGCGCCGAAATCATCGTCGGACGCGGGTCGTTTACCGAAAGTTTCCCACTGTTCGGCCTGCCGCTCGACCAGTACGAAGACCTGTTCGAGGAGAAGCTGAACCTGTTCCATGCGCTGCTCACCCAGGAACGGGTGAACTGGCAGGGCACGCTCCGCGCCCCGCTCACCGACACGATCGTCTATCCGCGGACCGAACGCCCGCTCACTACCTGGGTCGGCGTCGGAGGCAGCCCGCGATCCATCGTCCGTGCGGCACATTACGGCCTGCCGGTGATGCTCGCCATCATCGGCGGCGACCCCGTTCGTTTCCGCCCCTATGTCGACATGTTCGAGAAGTCGCTGGCCCAGTTCGGCAAGCCGATGCTGCCGATGGGCGTGCACTCGCCGGGCTTCGTCGGCGAGACCGACCGGGCCGCCCGCGACATCTTCTTTCCGCACTACCGCGACATGCACGCCGCCATCGGTGCCGAGCGCGGCTGGCCGCCGCTGTCTCGCGCCGCCTTTGAGCATGAGATCGACAACGGCTCGCTGTATGTTGGCTCCCCCGACACCGTCGCCCGCAAGATCGCGCGCACGGCCGGCGCCCTCGGCATCGCCCGCTTCCAGCTCAAATACAGCGCTGGCACCCTGGCTCACGCCGACATGCTCCGCGGCATCGAACTTTACGCCACCGAGGTCGCTCCCCGAGTTCGCAACCTGCTCGACACCCCGGCCCAGGCCGCCGCCGAGTAGCGTCACCTGTCGACCTGACTGCTTGCCACCTCCGTCGCGCTCTGCGTAGATCACGGAAAAGTAAGCTCAGGGAGATGACGGTGACGACGATTTCGAAAAGGTGGCTGCTGACCGCCATGTGCGCGTTCACGTTGCTCACGGGCACGCTGTCGGCGAGCGCACAGACCACCGCGGAAATCATCAAGCGGGGCAAGGTTCGCATCGGCGTCCTCATCGGCTCGCCGCCGATGGGCATGGTCGATTCCACTGGCAACCCAATCGGGTACGACGTCGACACCGCCAACCTCCTCGCCAAATACATGGGCGTCCCAGTCGAGTTGACCCCGTTGACCCCGCCGGCACGTATTCCGGCGCTGCAATCCGGCAAGATCGACTTCCTGGTCGCCACCCTGGCGCCCACGCCGCAGCGCGCGCTGACCGTCGACTTCACCCAGCCCTACAATGCCTTCCAGATGGCCGTCGTCGGCAAGAAGACCGCCACGCTCAAATCCCTCGACGACGTCAAGAACAAGACCATCGGCGTCAACCGCGGCTCGAGTCAGGAAGCTGCCCTACAGCGCCTAAACATCCCCGGCGCCAAGATCACCCGCTTCGAAGATGACAGCACCGTGCTGCAGGCCTTGATCTCCGGCCAGATCGAGAGCGCGGCGATGCCCGAGACCGTCATGATCGACTACCTCAAGACCCGGCCCGACGCCGACGTCGAGAGCAAGTTCATCTTCTTCCAGCAGCCCAACAGTATTGCCGTCCGCAAGGGCTCCGACGAGCTGCGCCTTTGGCTCAACGACACGATCTACTTCATGAAAGTCAGCGGCGAACTGGACGAGATCGCCCGTAAGTGGACCGGCGTCGGCCTGCCGAACATGCCCGTCTTCTAGCATTCCAGAGCGCGCCCAGTGCCGTTCACCTTCACGTTCGGTCCGGTCTGGGCGCATTTCGACACCATCCTCGGCGGTATCGGCGAGACGCTGTACCTGTCGGCCATCGGGATCTTGCTCGGCCTGGTCCTCGGGGTGGTGCTCGCCATGTCGCGCGGCCTAGTTCCCGGCCTCGTCCAGCGCGCCATCGACGCCTACATTGAGATCATCCGCAACACGCCTTTCCTCATCCAACTCTTTCTGATCTTCTTCGGCCTGCCGCTCATCGGCCTCCGTCTGGACGCTCAGCAAGCCGCCATCCTGACCATCATGGTCAACCTCGGCGCCTATGCCAGCGAGATCATCCGCGCCGGCATCGACAACATCCACCCATCGCAACTCGAAGCCGGCGCCTCGCTGGCGATGACCAAGCTGCAGGTGTTCCGCTACGTCGTGCTGATGCCCGCGCTGGCAAAGGTCTGGCCGTCGCTCACCAGCCAGTTCGTGCTCACCATGCTCGGCACCTCGATCTGCTCCTTCATCTCGGTGCAGGAATTGTCCGGCTCCGCTTCCGTGGTCGAGAGCGACACCTTCCGCTCCTTCGAAACCTACATCGTCGTCACGGTCATCTACCTGTTGCTCTCCCTCCTGCTCCGCCTGGTGCTGTTCGGCTGCGGCGAGTTGCTGTTCCCGCGTGGCACCGGGCTGCGTCGGCTGATGGAGGGGCAGCGGTGAACCAGACCTTCGGCACCGACCAGATCATCTTCATCGTCGGCGCCCTGCGCTGGACGATTCTGCTGACGGTGTTCTCGCTGCTCCTCGGCGGTGCTGCCGGCTTTGTCGTCGCCCTCATGCGCGTCAGCCCGATCCGCGCCGCCCGCTGGGCCGCCATCTTCTATATCAGCGTCATCCAGGGCGTCCCCGCCCTGATGCTGCTGTTCCTCTCCTTCTACGGCCTGCCGCTGCTCGGCTTCGACCTGCCGCCGCTCGTCGCCGCCTCGGTCTCGCTGGCGCTCTACGTCAGCGGCTACCTCGCCGACATCTGGCGCGGCGCCATCCAGTCCGTCGCCTGGCAGCAATGGGAGGCCTCCGGCAGCCTCGCCATGACCCGGTTCCAACAGCTCCGCTACGTCATCCTGCCCCAGGCTATGCGCATCGCGACCCCGCCCACGGTCGGCTTCGCGGTCCAGGCGGTGAAGAACACGTCCATCGTCTCGATCGTCAACGTGGTCGAGGTCGCCCGCGCCGGGCAACTCGTCAACAACGCCACCTACGAGCCGTTCCGCGTCTATGGCCTGGTGGCTCTGCTCTATTTTGCGATCTGCTGGCCCATGACTCGTCTGGCAGCCCGGCTGGAAAGGAAGCTCGATGTCCGTCGTCAGCGTTGAAGGCGTCGTCAAGCGCTACGGTCAGCTCGAGGTCCTCAAGGGCGTCTCGCTCGAGGTCCAAGCCGGCCAGGTCGTGGCCATCATCGGCCGCAGCGGCTCCGGCAAGAGCACGCTGCTCCGCTGCATGAACGGGCTCGAAGCAATTCAGCAAGGCAGCATCACCATCGCCGGCCACAAGATCGACGGCACCAACGACGACCTCCGCGCCTTGCGCCAGGACGTCGGCATCGTGTTCCAGTCCTACAATCTGTTCCCGCACCTCCGCGTCGGCGAGAACATCATGCTGGCCCCCCGCGTGGTGAAGAAAGTCCCGGCCGCCGAGGCCGAGCGCGTCGCCAAGGCGGTGCTGGCCGAGGTCGGCCTGCCCGACAAATGGGCCAGCTACCCCGACAACCTCTCCGGTGGTCAGCAGCAGCGTGTCGCCATCGCCCGCTCGCTGGCCATGCAGCCCAAGATCATGCTGTTTGACGAAGTCACCTCCGCGCTCGACCCGGAGCTAACCCTGGAAGTGCTCGCCACCATGGAGCGCCTCGCGGAGGCCGGCATGACCATGCTCCTCGTCACCCACGAGATGGCCTTCGCCCGCAAGATCGCCGACCTCGTGATCTTCATGCACCAGGGCAAGGTATGGGAGGCCGGCCCCCCTTCCGAGCTGTTCGGCGCCCCGCAAACCCCCGAGCTGCGTCAATTCATCGGATCGGAAGCCGCCGAAGGTCACACCGCCTAATAAACAGCCCGTCATCGCGAGACGCCTCTCGGCGTCGGCGTCGTTGCAATCCAGAGCGGCATGAACACCTCTCGCCGCCCTGGACTGCCACGTCGTTTCGCTCCTCGCATTGACGAGGGGCAGGCCCGCCCGCGCCCACCTTGTCCGCTGCCGCTTGATCAGCGAGGGTGCGCCCGTGACTCAACCTGCCATCTCCGTCCACGGCGTGACGAAAACCTACGCCTCCGGCTTCCAGGCCCTACACCCCATCGACCTCGACATCCGACCCGGCGAGATCTTCGCCCTTCTCGGCCCCAACGGCGCCGGCAAGACCACGCTGATCAGCATCATCTGCGGCATCGTCCGCGCCAGCACTGGCACTGTGCTCGCCAAAGGCCATGACGTCGTGGCCGACTACCGCGCCGCCCGCACCGAGATCGGCCTCGTGCCGCAAGAACTAGCAACCGACGCCTTCGAGACTGTGCAGGCCACCGTCGCCTTCAGCCGTGGCCTTTTTGGCAAGCCCGCCAACCCGGCTTTCATCGAGAAGATCCTGCGCGACCTCTCGCTGTGGGATAAACGCGCCAGCAAGATCATGACTCTGTCCGGCGGCATGAAACGCCGGGTCATGATCGCCAAGGCGCTGTCGCACGAGCCGCGCATCCTGTTCCTCGACGAGCCCACCGCCGGCGTCGACGTGGAGCTGCGGCGCGACATGTGGGACATGGTCAGCCGCCTGCGCGAGTCCGGCGTCACCATCTTTCTCACCACGCACTACATCGAGGAAGCCGAGCAGATGGCCGACCGTATCGGCATCATCAACGGCGGCCGCATCCTGCTGGTCGAGGACAAGACCGAGTTGATGAACAAGCTCGGCACCTCCCAGCTCACCGTCACCCTCAAGCAGCCCTTGGCGGCAATCCCGCCCAGCCTGGCCGACCACAAGCTCACGCGCGCCGATGACGGCACGGTGCTGACCTTCGCCTACGACCCCCGAGCCGACGATACCGGCATCGCCGCCCTCATGCGCGACCTCGATGCCGCCGGCGTCGCGGTCAAAACCGTCCACACGCATCAAAGCTCGCTGGAGGAGATCTTCGTCGGCCTCGTTCATGCCGGGGAACGCTCATGAACCTCTACGCCGTCCGCGCCATCTACCGTTTCGAGATGAACCGCACCCTGCGCACCCTGCTGCAGAGCGTCGTTTCTCCGGTGATCTCCACCTCGCTGTATTTCGTCGTCTTCGGCGCCGCCATCGGCTCGCGCATGCAGGCCGTCGATGGCGTCGGCTACGGCGCCTTCATCATTCCCGGCCTGATCATGCTCTCCCTGCTCACCCAGAGCATCACCAACGCCTCCTTCGGCATCTACTTCCCGAAATTCGTCGGCACCATCTACGAACTGCTTTCCGCCCCTGTCTCGGCCGGCGAGATCGTGCTGGGCTATGTCGGCGCCGCCGCCAGCAAGTCGCTGATCCTCGGCCTCATCATCCTGGCCACTGCCCGCTTGTTCGTGCCGTTCGAGATCGCCCATCCCGTCTGGATGACGCTGTTCCTGCTGCTCACCGCCGTGACCTTCAGCCTGTTCGGCTTCATCATCGGCATCTGGGCCGACAGCTTCGAGAAGCTGAACCTGGTCCCTCTCCTGATCGTCACCCCGCTAACCTTCCTCGGCGGCAGCTTCTACTCCATCGGCATGCTGCCGCCGTTCTGGCAGAAGCTCACCCTCTTCAACCCGGTGGTTTACTTGATCAGCGGCTTCCGCTGGAGCTTCTTCGGCAAGGCCGACATCGGCATCGGCGTCAGCCTGGGCATGACGGTCGTCTTCATGGTCGCCTGCCTCGTCGCCATCACCTGGATCTTCAAAACCGGCTATCGCCTGAAGCGCTGAGCCAGGCTCGGCGGCCCCAGGTTACCGTTCCTGGATGACGGTGTTGCGCAGCAGGCCGACCCCGGAAATCTCGACTTCGACCACATCGCCGGGCTTCATCCACACCGGCGGCGTCCGGTAGGCGCCAACGCCGCCGGTCGTGCCGGTGATGATGACGTCGCCGGGCACGAGTTCAGTGAATGTCGAGCAATAGGCGATCAGCGTCGGGATGGTGAATACTAGATCGTCCGTGGTCGCCCGCTGCATCTCCTCACCGTTCAACCGGCACACCAGGCTCGCGCGCGCGACGTCGCCTGCCTCGTCAGGCGTGACCAGGTAGGGGCCGAACCCGCCGGTCTTCGGGAAGTTCTTCCCCGGCCCGAACTGGCTGCTATGCCGCTGCCAGTCGCGCACCGAACCGTCATTGTAGCAGCTGTAGCCGGCGACCACGCCCATTGCGTCCGCTTCGCTCACATGCCGCGCCGGCGTGCCGATCACGACGGCAAGTTCCGCTTCGAAATCCAGCGTTTCGGAGACTTTCGGCCGCACGATCGCCTGGTCGTGGCCCACCTGACTGTTAGCCCACCGGGTAAACACCGTCGGCTTCTCCGGCTTAGGCCGCCCACCCTCGAGAATATGGGTGAGGTAGTTGAGGCCGATGCAAATGATCTTGTCTGGATCCGGTATCGGCGGCAGGAAGCTCACGGCCGAAAGCTTGTGCCGTGGCAGCTGCCCCATCTCTGCCGTCAGCCCGGGCAGCTTTCCAAGCGCCGCCCGCAGGCTCGGTGCCCTGCTGCCGAGATCAACGACCTCATCGCCCTCGACCACGCCCCAGGAAGCCTGCCCATTGGACACGAAACTCATCAAGCGCATCAGTTTTTCCCCGAGATTTTGTCGAGCGCTACCGGATCGGCGAGCGTGAGAGCGATCACGATGGCAGCCGTCCGCCGATAGTGCGACAACAGCATGTCGACCGCCACGTCCGCGTCGCCGGACAGCACGGCGTCGGTAATAGCGCGATGTTCGAGCATGATGTTGCGATGCGGGTAAGCCCCTGTCACCGCCAGCCGCCGGTAGCGCATGGCGTGGTCGCTCAACTGGGCACAGAAGGCGGTCAGGAAGCGCGACGGGCAGGTGGCGAGTAACGCTCCGTGAAAGGCGCGATGCGCGCTTTCCCAAGCGACATTCTCGCGGAGCACGGCATCATCCGTCGACCGCTTGATGTTGGACAAACGATGCAGCGCCGCCGCGATACCTTCCTGCCAGGCTGGCGTGGCATGCAGCATTGCCTGGCGCAGCGCTGTCTCTTCCACCCAGCAACGCGTCTGCGTCAGTTCGTGCAACTCGGCGCTACTGGTGTTGGCGACGCTGAAGCCACACTGCTCGCGCCGCAGCACCAAGCCCTCGGAGGCCAGCTGACTGAGCGCCTCGCGCACCGGCGTGCTGGTCACGCCATAACGCGCGGAGACGATGCCGATCTGCAACTTACCGCCGGGCGCGAGTGCACCCTCCACGATCTCCTGTCGCAGCCGTGCGTAGACGGCACCGGACAGGGTCGTCGGGGCGGTATCGTCCATCGTTTCGCCTCCGATTTCGCTTGTGATCGACAATGCGAAATGCGTCACGCGGAGACAAGGTAATATATATTTACACGCTACTTACCATGCGTCGCGTAATTGCCAGCGCTCGCGTCCAGCTCAGTCGGCGGTAAGTCCCGGCACGATGCCGATGACCGCCCATAACGGGTCGCCGGCCGCGGGCAACACCTCGCTGACGTTGAGGTCCCCGAACCCGGCCCGCTGCATATACAGCGCTACCAGCTCTTGCTGCTGCTGTGGCTCCAGCGCCTGCCAGATCGCTACCGCTTTGGTGGGAAAGCACCGGTTCGAGAACGTCACGAGGAACGGCGCCCCCGGCCGCAGCACCCGCCGCACCTCGGTGAACACCGTCACCGGCCGCTGCAGATACTGCACCGAGACGCACATGCACGCCGCGTCGAACGACCCATCCGCGAGCGGTAACACCGGCTCCGCATTCAGGTCCCGAACGAACCGTGCCGTCAGGCGCGGATTGGCCTGCAGCTCGTCCGCATTCATCCCGTGCCCGGTCACGCCGGCGAACGCCATCTCGGCCGGCAGATGGCTGACCCAGCTGCTCATCAGGTCCAGGATCTCGCCACCGGGCGGTAACAGCTCGCGATACAGCGCGGTGACCGCCTCGATGGCTCCCGCGTCGATATGCGTCACCAGGCGCTTGTGCGCGTAGAACAACGTGTCCGGCGACGGGTCACGCTTGTCGAACGCCTGTCGCGGCAGTTCCGGGAGATCGATGGTATCGCTCATCGCCTCCATATGAGGCGACATCCGGCCCGCCACAGCCCGGCGATGCCGAATTTCCGCAACCCGGTGCCGCACGCCGCATTACAGCCCCATGCCTCATCCCGTTCTCAAATCCAGTAACGTCGCGATCATCACCGGCGGCGCATCCGGCATTGGCCTGGCCGCGGCCGTGGCCTTGGCCCGCCTCGGACTCCAAGTCTGCATCGCCGACCGCCCCGGCGCCCGCCTCGACGCCGCCGCCTCGCTCGGTGTGATGACACACGCCACCGACGTCACCCGCCGCGACGATCTGCATGAGCTGCGGGATGCCGTTCTCGCCCGCTTCGGCCGGGTCGACGTCTTGATGAACAACGCCGGCATCCAGCCCGGCAGCAGCGTGTTCGGCGCCGACGACGCCTGGACCGAAATCCTCGACACCAACCTCCGCGGTATCATCCACGGCACGCAGATCATTGCCCCCACCATGATGGAGGCAGGCCGTCCGGGCCTCATCATCAACACCGGGTCGAAGCAGGGCATCACTACCCCGCCCGGCGACCCTGCCTACAACGTCGCCAAAGCCGGCGTGAAAGCCTTCACCGAAGCCCTGCAGCACACGCTGCGCACCACGGAGAACTGCCAGGTCACTGCCCACCTGCTCATCCCGGGCTTCGTGTTCACGCCACTGACCGCCAAAGGCCGCACCGAGCGCCCCGATGCCGCCTGGACAGCCGATCAAACCGTGGCCTTCATGCTCGAGCGCCTGGAAGCCGGGGATTTCTACATTCTTTGCCCCGACAATGACGTGGCCCGCGCCACGGACGAGCGCCGCATCCTGTGGGCCGCCGGCGACATCGTCGAGAACCGGCCGCCGCTGTCGCGCTGGCATCCCGATTTCGCTGACTCCGCTAAGCGTTACATCGACGCCTCCTAGCAGTCCGGCGCGGTCCCACCACCTCAGCATCTAGGAGAAATTGATGCCCCAGAATATCGAAGCCGGCCAAACCAACCGTCCCAACACCGCCGAGGGCCTCGCCCCGATTGGTGCCGAAGGCGCCCAACTCAAGCAGACCATCACCGACTCAAAGAAGGACGCCAAGACCGAGGACTTCGATCCCGGCGCATCCATGCTCGGCACCGACAACGAAGCCGGTTCCGTGCCCGACCATGACGAGATGGCCGAAGCGCGTAAGGCACCCGCCCCGAAGTAGCCTATCCAGCGCCCTCTCCCAGCGACGGGAGAGGGCACTGCCGACGCCCGCAATCAACGGCGATGCCCCTTGTGCACCGCACCATCCCAATGCCTAATCCGTTTTCATCCAACGGAGACCGCATCCATGCTGACCCGCCGCAGCCTTCTGGCCGTCGCCGCCGTCGCTCCTCTGGCTGCTCCCTCCCTCGCCCGTGCTGCCGGCAGCACGACGATCAAATTCATCCCTCAGTCGGATCTGACCATCCTCGATCCGCTCTGGACCACCGCCTACGTCACCCGCAATCACGGCCTGATGGTGTTCGACACGCTCTATGGCGGCGATGCCGCCTACACCGCGCAACCGCAGATGATCGCCGGCCACACGGTCGGCAATGACGGCAAGGAGTGGCGCATGACCCTGCGCCCCGGCCTGAAGTTCCATGACGGCACTCCGGTCCTGGCGCGCGACTGTGTCGCCAGCATCAAGCGCTGGGGTAAGCGCGACACCGCCGGCCAGACTGTCCTGGCCTATATCGACGAGCTCTCCGCCGCCGATGACAGGACGATCGTATTCAAACTGAAGCAGCCGCTGGCGTTGCTCCCCGACATGCTCGGCAAGGTCGGCGGCAACATCTGCGCCATCATGCCCGAGCGCCTGGCCAACACCGACCCATTCACCCAAGTCACCGAGATGGTGGGCAGCGGCCCGTTCAAGTTCATCGCATCCGAACGGATGGTCGGCAGCTTGATCGCCTACGAGAAATTCACCGATTACGTCCCGCGGGAAAGCGGCACGCCAAGTTGGACATCCGGCCCCAAGCGCGCCTTCATCGACCGTGTCGAATGGCACCCCATTCCCGACCTCGCCACCGCGGCGGCCGCGATGCAGAGCAAGGAGATGGATTGGTGGGAGACCGTCAGCGCCGACATGATGCCGCTGCTGAAAAACCAGAAATCCCAAATCGCCGACCCCACCGGCTACATGGGCACCCTGCGGATGAATGAGCTCATCCCGCCCTTCGACAACCCGGCGATCCGCCGCGTCCTGCTCCAGATCGTCGACCAGACCGACTACATGCAGGCCGTCGCCGGCACCGACCCTAAACTGATTCACACGCCTGCCGGATATTTCTGCCCCGGCCTGCCCATGGCCAGCTCGGCAGGCCTGGACGTCTTCACCAAACCGCGCGACTTCACCGCCGCCAAGAAGGCCCTCGCCGACGCCGGCTACAACGGTGAGAAAGTCGTGCTCATGGCCGCCTCCGACCTGGCCAACCTCAAAGCGCTCGGCGACGTTTCGGCCGACCTTCTGGCCCGCGCCGGCTTCAACGTCGACTACCAGGTGCTCGACTGGGGCACTGTGGTTCAACGCCGCACGCGCAAGGAGCCGGTCGCCCAGGGCGGCTGGAACATCTTCGGCACCTTCTGGTCCGGCCTCGACCAGGCCAACCCGGTCAGCAACGCCTTCCTGCGCGCCGTCGGCGACGGCGGCATGTTCGGCTGGCCCAAGAGCGACAAGATCGAAGCTCTCCGCCAGCAATGGCTCGATGCGCCCGACCTGGCCGCGCAAAAAGCTCTGGCGGTCCAGCTTCAGGAGCAGGCGCTGATCGACGTTCCCTACGTCCCCGTTGGCCAATACTTCTTCTCGACCGTGTTCCAGAACAACATCAGCGGCGTCCTCGACGGCCCACCCTTATTCTGGAACGTCAAGAAGACTTA
>JBPBQE010000496.1:0-15423 GCA_050954595.1 Janthinobacterium lividum
TCCGGTGCGGGACGACGTGATCACGGCGTTGTCCGCCAGCGGGCTCGAGGGCGGGCGGGATTACCGCCTGGCCGTGCTGTCCATCGACCCGGCCGAAACCGCAAAGGACGCTGCTGACGCCCGGATCACCGACCTGAAGCAGACCGGCGCGGACGGGCGCGGTTGGGATTACCTGGCCGGCGATGCCGCGCCGATTGCAGCTGCGGTCGGTTTCCCGTTCAAATGGGACCCGGTGATCCTGCAATACGCGCACCCCGCGGGGGTGGTGGTGCTGACGCCGACGGGACGGATTTCGGCTTACCTCGAAGGCGTCGGATATTCGGGTGTCGCCCTGCGCCAGGCGATCGAGCAGGCCGGCACCGAGCAGGTCGCGGCCGAGCCGTCACCGATCCTGCTGCTGTGTTTCCACTACGATGCGGCGACCGGCAAATACACTCTGGAGATCTACAAGCTGCTCCGGATCATGGCGGTGATGACCCTGGTCGGGATCGCCGGGCTGCTGGCGCTGTTGCACCAGAAGCGCCGCACTCAGCGGGTGAGGTAGTCCACCATGGTCATGCAGAGCAGGATCGATAGCCAGCAGAAGCCCAGGAACGAGTAGAACTTCATCAGCGAGCCCTCCTCGCGGACTTCCATCGAGAACAGCAGCACCGTCAGGATCATGCACAGCGTCAGCCCGGCCTCGATGAAGGAGGCGGTGCGGCCCGGCATGAGCCACCCGAGCCCCACGAGGCCGGCCAGGAACACCAGTAGCGCGACGAAGGAGAACACCGGGACGCGCATTGCCTCCCAGAGCTTGCGCCTGTCTTCCGGCGTGACCGATTGGCTCATCGGCCGACCACGTACAAGACGGCGAACGCCATTATCCAGATCAGGTCGATGAAGTGCCAGTAGAGGCCGTAGATCTCGATGCGGTTCTGGTGCTTGACCAGAAAGTCGGGCTGCTTAGCCATCCAGGTCAGCCCGAGCAGGATCGCGACGCCGGTGGTCAGATGCAGCCCGTGCAGCGCGGTGGTGACAAAATACAAGTTCACGAACAGGCGCGATTGCGCGTCGCCCTCGAGCGCATACGGGCCTGGCAGGAACGGCGTCATGTGCTCCTGCCAATCGGCAAACCACTCGTAACCCTTGAGCACGAGGAACAGGCTGCCGAGCGCGGCGGTGGCGAGCATGCAGCGTATCATCCAGCGCTGGCCGCCGAGGCGGGACAGCATGATGGCGCCGGACATGGTCAGCGACGAGCAGATCAGGATGGCCGTGTTGGTCGCGCCGATCCAGAATTTGAGGTGCAACGCGGCGGCGTGAACGCTGTCGGGATACTGGTAGCGCAACACGAGCGCGATGAGGAACAGGCCGCCGAACAGCAGCAATTCGGTGAGCAGCCAGGCCCACATGCCGAGTTCGGCGGCGCGCTTCTGCTGCGCCGGATTGTTGAACTGCTCGAGCGTCTCGATGCCGACAGGCGCGCCGATGATGCTTCCGGCTACGTCAGCGGGCATCGCCGGGCGTCTCCATCGGGTAATCGTACGGCTCGAAATCGACGATCGGCGGGGTGATGAAGTTGTGGGTCGGCGGTGGCGAGCTGGTGGTCCATTCCAGGCCCTTGGCGTCCCACGGATTAGCAGGGGCGCGCTTGCCGAACCACAGCGACCAGACGAGGTAGACCATCGGGAAGATGTAGCCCGCGGCCAGGATGGTGGCGCCGACGGAGGAGACGATGTTGAGCAGCTGGAATTCCGGCGGATAGTCATGATACCGCCGCGGCATGCCGAGATAGCCTAGCAGGAATTGCGGGAAGAAGGTCGCGTTGAAGCCGATGAAGATGAACACGGCCGAGATCAGGCCCCAGCCTTCCGGATACATACGTCCGGTGAATTTCGGCCACCAGAAATGCAGCCCGCCGAGGAAGGCCAGCACGGTGCCGCCGACCATGATGTAATGGAAATGCGCGACCACGAAGTAGGTGCCGTGGACGTGCTCGTTGATCGACAGCGTCGCCAGGAACAGCCCGGTCAGCCCGCCGATCACGAACAGGCCGATATAGCCCATGGCGTAGATCATCGGCGTCTTGAGGCGGATGGAGCCTTTGTAGATCGTCGCGGTCCAGTTGTAGACCTTCACCGCGGACGGCACCGCGACCGCGAAGGACAGCACCGAGAACACCAGCGCAGCCGTATCGCTCTCGCCGTTGACGAACATGTGGTGACCCCAGACGAAGAACGTCAGCGAGGCCAGCGCGATCGAGGCATAGGCGATGAAGCGGTAGCCGAAGATTTTCTTCTGCGCGAAGGCCGGCACGATCTCGCTGATCACGCCCATGCCCGGCAGCACCATGATGTAAACCGCCGGGTGCGAGTAGAACCAGAACAGGTGCTCGAACAGGACGGGGTCGCCGCCCAAGGTGGGGTCGAAGATGCCGATGCCGAAAGACCGCTCGAGCACCAGCAGGATCAACGCCATGGTGATGACCGGGGTGGCCAGCAGGAAGATCAGGCTGACGGCGTAATGCGTCCAGACGAAGATCGGCATGCGGAACCAGGTCATCCCTGGCGCCCGCATGGTATGGATGGTGACCACGAAATTCAGCCCGGTCAGGATCGACGAGAACCCGGCGATGATCACGCCGATCAGCGCGGGGACCACCCAGGTGTTGGAGAACGTCGTGGAGAACGGCGCATAGAACGTCCATCCGGTGTCGACGCCGCCGATGATGATGTCGAACACCGCGAACAGCGATCCGGCACAGAAGATGTACCAGCTCAGCAGGTTGAGCCGTGGAAAGGCGAGGTCCTTGGCACCGATCATCAGCGGCAGCAGGAAGTTGCCGAACGTCGCCGGGATCGACGGGATCAGGAAGAACCACACCATCACCACACCGTGGATGGTGAACAGCTTGTTGTAGGTGTCGGAGGTGAAGATCTCGCCGTTTGGCACCACCAGCGACAGGCGGATCAGCCCGGCGGCAATGGCGCCGATGACGAAGAACACCGTGATCGCGAACAGGTACATGACCGCGATGCGCTTGTGATCGGTGGTGAAGAACCACGACCGCAAGGTGTGGGCTTCGTGCAGGTAGTCCTTTGGCCGCTCGAGCGTCGCGCTCGGGTTGGGCGGGTCCATCAGCGAGGTGTCGAGCGGGCTCATCGTGACGCCTCCTTGGATGGTGTCGGCCCAGCCGTTGGCGTCGCCGCATTGACCGTCGCGCCGCCGCGGATGAAGGCGACGAGCTGGTTCATCTCGTCTTCCTTGATGACGCCCTTGTAGGTCGGCATGACCTGCTTGTAGCCGACGATCTTGTTGGCATCCGGGTTCAGGATCTTTCCGCGGATGAACGCGTCATCGGCGACAACCGTGCCCCCTGCCTCCAGCGGCACCGATGTCCCCGCCAGCCCGGCGAGTGTCGGCGCCCGCGCGGTGTTGTTGCCTTCGTGGCACCCGCTGCAGCCGAGCTGTGCGAACAGGCGCTGGCCGGAGGCTTCCAAGCTGATCGAGCTGCCCGCCTTGGTGAGCCATTCGGCGTAGTCGACCGGCGTCATAATGGTGAGCAACCCGCCCATCACCGAGTGGTCGGTGCCGCAGAATTCGCTGCACAGGATGCGGTACGTGCCCGGGCGGTCCGCGTTGAACCAGAACTGCGTGTAGCGGCCCGGCAGCGTCTCCATCTGGATGCGCAGCGCCGGGATATAGAGCGAGTGGATGACGTCCTGGCTGATCATGTTGATCAGGATCGGCTCGCCAGTCGGCACGTGCAGGTCGTTGATCTCGGCCTGGCCGCCAGGATGCTGGAACTTCCACATCCACTGCCGCCCGATTGCTTCGATCCGCATCGCGTTGGGCGGCGGGTTCTTGTGGACGATGAACATCTTCGCGCCCCAGGCGAAGAAGATCAGCGTCAGCACGAACGGGATCAGCATCCAACCGATCTCGAGCGTTCGGTCACGGTCCTCGCGGTACTTGCGGTTGACCTGCTTGCCTTCGCGATAGCGGAAGGCGAACACGGTGATGCCGATGAAGATCGGCACCACCAGCAGCAGCGTCAGCATGGTGAAGAGCCAGATCAGATGATCCGTCTCCGCCGCCGATACGGAGGCAGAGGCCGGCCAGATCGACAGTGCTTGGGATGAAGGCTTCATGCCGGAACACTCATGGTGGGGGCGCCAGTGGCTGCCCGACCGTCAATGCCATGGCGCGCTCGATTGGGATGCGCGCCCGGGTGCGGCCGTCGCCGACATAGGCGTAGCCGTCCAGCATGGCATCCGAGCGGGCACGCAACGCGGCGAGTTCGGCGACGGGGTCACGCTGCAAATTGGGCTTGGGCGGCACGATGACCGCCGTCTGCACCTGGGTCAGCGCCGGCAGATTGTCGCGCTGGACCTGGCTGATCCAGTAGCGCAGGCCGATCATGGCGAAGACCATGCAGAATGCCACGGAGCCGAGCAGCAGAAAGAGCTTGGCCATGAGGCCGCCGCGCATGTCGCGGGTTTCGTGGCCGGCCGTGCGCGAGGTCGGGCTGGCGGGAACGCCGGGTCGGCCGCGGGCGCTGGCCTCGTCGTAGCGGGCGCCGACCAGGGCGCGTATCTGGGCAAAGTGGCTGCGGCGGAACCACAGCGTCGCGGCGCCCAACGCTGCCGCTGCACCGGCAAACCAGACGCCCCGGCTGCCACTGGCGGCGCGGGGCTCACGCGACTTCATGACGATCTTCCTTGGGCAGCAGCAGGAGCAACGCGCCGATCACCAGGCCACCGACACCGACCAGGGCAGCGACGTCGGCCAGAGTCAACGTCAGGCTACCGCGGTAGGCGGGGATGACGAACAGCAGGCTCACCACCAACGCGGCAAGCACGATCATGGCGGCCAACGTCGCCATCACGACCGGTATACGGCCGAGCACCGACGGCAGCAGCGCCATCGCGGCAAGGGCAGCGATGGCGGCGAATGCGATGCCAGGGGTGCCAAGGCCGCCGAGACGATCGAGATACCACCCCGCTTCCGCCGGCAGGTTCGCGGACCAGACGACCAGGAACTGGATGAATTGCAGAAAGAACCAGGCGGTCACCAGCAATCCAAGCAATAGGCCCACACCCCCGGGCAACCGCGCAGACGGCCTACTGCCGACCGCAACCACCAGGCCGGCCAACGACCCGGCCAGCGTCATTTGCCCAGCGATCAGCAGCAACCCCGCCAACGAGGACCCGAGCGCCGGTTGCGGCGCCAGCACCACATCGACCGCCAACAGCGTCACCAGCACCAGCGTCGCCAGCACGCCGGCCACCGCGATCGCCCGGCGCGGACGGCCCGGGCGGATCCAGAACAGGATTGCCATGAGCGACAGCACAATCAGGGCGGCGCCATCACGCAGCGCAAGCGTGCCGGGCGCGGTCCACCAGGCCGGCAACGCGCCGGGCAGGTTCGGCCGGGCGAACAGGCCGGACAATTCGCCGAGCATCGGCAGCGCCAGCACGGTTCCCAGCGGCAGCAGCGGCAGCATCGCGCGCAAGATCGGCAACAACGGCGACGCCGTCGCGGCGCTCGCCTCCATGGTCATCACGATCGGCAGCGCCCCCATTGGAACCCCGATCCAGAACAGCCAAGCGGCGAAGTAGGCCGGCATGGCCCCCAGCACCAGCCAGCACAGGAGGGCGCCGACCAGGCCTGTGGCAAGGAGCCCGAGCGCCGGCCGGGTCATTGCGCCGCATCCACTTGAGCCTGCAGCTCTGCCGGCAGGCTGGCCACGGCGGTGTTCTGGCTGCGCTGCAGCGCGCGGATATAGGCGATGATCGCCCACCGATCGGCAGGTGCGACGCGGGTATCGAAGCTGTACATCGCGCCGTAACCCTTGGTGATCGCGTCGTAGAACACCTTGTTGTCGGCCGTGCGTAGCGCGCCTTCGACGAATGACGGCGGCTGTGGGAAGCCGCGCTGCACGATCATGCCCTCGCCGTTGCCGGCCCGGCCATGGCATGGCGTGCAGAAGATCTCGAACCGCTCATGTCCGCGATCGAGCAGCGCGGTGGTGATCACCTTCGGCGCCGGCACCTCGGCCTGATATGGCACGCGCGCCACGGTGCCCTCCGGCGGATGACGCATCGCGGTACCGTTAGCGAAGAAGCGGTTGCTGTTCCAGTTGCGGTAATACTTCTGGACATACATGTCCGCCTTTTCGCAGCCGGGCAGCAGCGCCAGCAGGCCGAGCAGGAGAAGGGCCGGCTTCATCGCGGCACCCGATGGATCAGTTGCGGCTGTGTGGCGAGGGCGCCGAAGGCAGCCTCGATCGCATCAAGGTCGAAACTCTCGTCGCGCGCCTCGACCGCGACAAAGAAACGATCGGCAGTGACGCGGCTGAAATTGTGGATGTTGAAGGCGGGATGGTTGAGCCGTGGCAACCGGCTCATGATCAGCAGGAGGCTGTAGACCACCACCGCCGCGAGCAGGCCGCCGAAGGAAAGGCTCGGCACGATGAACGCCGGCCACGAGAACAGCGGTCGGCCGCCGATCTCGAACCGGTAGCCCCAGATGGAGGCGTAGGTGCACATGCCGAACATCGCCAGCGCCCCGACCACCGCGGCGATCAGGGCAAACGGGTAGACCGGGCGCATGGGCAAGCCGAGCGCCTCGGAAGCGCCCTCGACCGGCACCGGCGAGAAGGCGTTGAGGCGGCCGAACTTGCACGGATACAACGATCGGATCGCCGATAGCATCGCCTCCGGCGTGTCGAACTCGGCCGACACGCCCCAAAGCGGTGCGCCGGATGCGTGCTTTTCAACCATTTCGCCGCACCGGCAATGTCGGCGTCAGCCAGCGCAGGTTCACCACCGAGATCGCCGGGATGTAGCGCAGCATCAGCAGGAACAAGAACAGGAACAGCCCGGCCGTACCCACGAAGGTCGCCATGCCGACGGCCGAAATTGCGTAGGGATGCGAGGCAGATGGCAGGAAGTCGTGCTGCAGGGTGATGACGATCAGCATGAAATGATCGCACCAGCCGCCGAACGCGACCAGGATCCCGACCAGGCCGACGATCCAGCTGGTGCGGCGGAATAGCGGGATCCAGAACAACTGCGTCGGGGCGACCGAAAGCAGGATGCTGCCCCAGGTGGCCCAGGCGTGGTCGCCTTGGAAGCGCCGGGTCAGAACGCCTTGATCGAAGTCGGAGCCGAACAGCGCGGTGGCGCCGAAGGAGCAGACGTCGCAGTAGAGGAACATCAGCGACAGCGCGAGCATGAGCCAGGCCAGCAGGTCGAAATGCCGCGGCATGATCAACGGCTTGTAGGGCAGCACGAAGCGCACGACGGCCAGCAGCGTGGCCGTGACGGCGACGCCGGAGAGCAGCGCGCCCACGATGTAGGCGATCGGCAGCATCGCATCATGCCAGCCGGGCTCGACAGTACCGGCGAACATCACGGCGGCGCCGGTCTGGAGCGAAAGCACGATGACGAGGCCGACCACGGCGAGCGCGCGGTAGGTATGCTCCCACCGGCGCCAGTGACTGACCGAGCCGCGCCAGCCCAGCGCGGGGATGGCGTAAAGCTGCGCCTTGAGGCGGCGGGTGAAGTGGCCGGTCTTGCCCTCGCCCGCAATCATCGCCTCGATTGCCCGGTCGCGCATGGACGCCAGGTCGGGGATCAGGCCGGTAAACCAGAATAGGAAGGCGACGCCGAGGAACGACACGATGTCGATCGCGTCCCAGAACAACGGGCTGCGCACCTGCGGCCAGAGCAGGAAAGTGTTGGGATACGGCAAGTTCCAGTAAAAGAACCACGGCCGCCCCAAATGGATGATCGGATACAGCCCGGCGGCGACCACGCCCAACAGCGCGATCGTCTCGGCAATACGGTTCACCGCGCCGCGCCATTCCGCGCCGAACAGCAGCAGCATCGCCGAGACGGCCAGGCTGCCGGTGGCGACGCCGATCCACCAATCATAGCCGACGATGTCGAGCGCCCAGGTGACGGGCACGTTGTTGCCCCACACGCCGACGCCCTCGTAGAGCAGCCAAGCGACGCTGACGACGAGCACGCCGACTAGTCCCAACGCCACCCCGAACGCGATCCACCAGCGCCAGCGCGCCCGGTGCTCGAGCGTGGTGTCGGCGATCAGGCGGCCGGCGCTGACCCAGCTCTGATCGGCGGCGATGAGCCGGTCGGAGGAACGAACGACTTCGCTCATCCGGCGTCTCCCACCGTGCCTGCGGCGGCCGGCTTGGCGGCACGGACGGCGAGGTAGCTCGTGCGCGGCTTGGCATTGAGTTCGCCGAGCAGGGCGTAGTTGCGGTCGTCGGCCCGCGCGGCGGAGACGGCGGTGGTCTTGTCTGAGATGTCGCCGAAGCTGATCGCCCGCGTCGGACACGCGCCCTGACAAGCCGTCTGCACGGCGCCGTCGGGGATCGGCGTGTTGGATTTATGCGAGTCGATGCGGGCGTTCTCGATCCGCTGCACGCAGTAGGTGCACTTCTCCATCACGCCGCGTGCCCGCACCGTGACCTCCGGGTTACGAAGCAACTCGAGGGTGGGCGCGGCACCGGCGGAATAGTCGAGGTAGTTGAAATGCCGCACCTTGTAGGGGCAATAGCCGGAGCAGGCGCGGGTGCCAACGCAGCGGTTGTACACCATCAGGTTCAGGCCCTCGCTGTCGTGCAGCGTTGCCTCCACCGGGCAGCCGACTTCGCAGGGCGCGTTCTCGCAATGCATGCACGGCACCGGCTGGAACCGGGTTTGCGGCGCCTCGACCGGCCCTTCATAATAACGGTCCACGCGCAGCCAGTGCATCTCGCGGCCCAGCGCCACCTGCTCTTTGCCGACGACGGCGATGTTGTTCTCGCTCTGGCAGGCAACGACGCAGGCGCTGCAGCCGATGCAGGCGTCGAGGTCGATCACCATGCCCCATTGCGGCCCCTCCGGCGGACGGGCGGGCGTGTAGAGCGAGGGCTGGCTCCAACTCGTGCTCTCGCCGACCGAGGTGGCACCCTCGTGCTGCACGCGGACGAAGTCGTGCCCTTCCATGGTGTCGTGGTCTTGCGTGGTCGCGAGCGTGGCGGTGCGCCCGGTCTTGCTCAGCTTGGCCCCGCCAAGCACCCAGGCGTCGCTGCCGCCGCGCAAGGTCGAGGCATTATAGCCGATCCCGTCGCAGAGCAGGCCCGGGGTACGGCGGCCGTAGCCAAGCGTGGCACCGACCGTGCCGTCCGCCTGGCCCGGCAGCACCCAGACCGGCCCCTCGACGCGACGGCCGCTGATCTCGAGCGCGGCGACGTCTCCGGTCTTCAGGTCCTCGCGCGCAGCCAGCGCCGGCGACAGTGTCAGCACGTTGTCCCACACCAGCTTGGTCAGCGGCTTCGGCAATTCCTGCAGCCAGGCGTTGTTGGCGCTGTGCCCGCCCCAGATCGTTGAGTCCGGCCGGATGACGACCAGCAATCCCTCGGGCGCCACCGCCGCTTTCGCCGCCGTCAACGTCGGGTTCACGGGCGGCAGCGCACTGTTCGGCACCACGCCATCGCGCAACATCGCGTCCCAAACCGGCGCAAAGGCGGTATCCTCGGCGCTGGCCTGGTAATGGCTGTGCAGCAGATCGCGGGCGTTGCGCGGCGAGTCGTCGGCGAACAGCGACACGATCTCGCTCAGCGTGCGGCCCTCGTAGAGCGGCGTGATCGTGGGTTGACCAAGCGTGACCGTCCCATCGGCCGCACGGGCATCGCTCCACGCTTCCAGCGGGTGCTGCAGCGGCAGGTGCCAGTCGCTGCGCAATGCGGTCTCGTCGACGAACAGTCCGGCGTGGATCCGCAGCTTCACCCGCGCGAGCGCGTCGGTGAAGCCGAGATCGCCGGGCGCGTCGTAGACCGGGTTGACGTCGAGCATCAGCAGCGTATCGACGCTACCGCCTCGCATCGCCTCGACTAGGTCGGCGATCGGCCGACCGTTGCCGACCACCGGCGCGGTATGGAACACGGTCTTGCCGGTGTTGCCGAGGGCGGCGTTCAGGCGATGCACCGCCTCGACCAGGGCCGGCGCGGCGTAGGCCCCGGTCACGACCAGACCGGCACCGCGATTGCCTCGCAACGCGGCTCCCGCGGCGGTGCGCCACTGGCCGAGCGGACTTGGGTCAGCCGGCGCATCGTCGAGCAGCGACGTCGCCATCGTCAGCAACTCGGCTGGCGTGGCGACCAATGGATGATCGGCCTTGGCGGCAGTGAGCGACGGGACCGAGGCGGCTGCGTGCAGCGCCAGCAACGGACCGACGGCCGCGCTGGCGCGGCGGGCGGCAACCCAGTCATGGGCGAGGCCGGCCTGGTCGGGCCCGCCATCGAGAAAGTCGCCGTCCAGCGAGACGATCACGCGCGCGGCGTCGAAGCGATACCGGGTCTCGACGGGCTGCCCGAAGGCAGCGACCGCGCCGGCATAGCGATGCAGGCCGCCGGTGGCCGAATGCGTGTACCAGACCGCGTCCGGCATGACCGTGCGCATGGCCGCGAATTGCGCCAGGAAACTGGGCGAGGTCAGCGGCCCCGTCACGATGTGCAGCCCGGCGCCGCCGCGATGGTGCAGGTCGGCCAAGGTGCCTGCCAGCTGGCTGCGGAATGCCTGCCACGAGGAGGGCTTGCTCAGATATCGAACCGTCTGCGACCGCAACGGATCGTAGAGATCGAGCACGCTGCCCTGCGCCCAGATGTCGGTGCCGCCGCGGCTCCAGGGATGATCGGGGTTGCCCTCGACCTTCAGCGGGCGGCCGTTGCGGGTGGTGACGACGATGCCGTTGGCCAGGCCGTCCTGAACCGAGAGGGTGGCGTAATCGACGCGCGCGCCGGGTTGAATGCGCAGCGGGTTGCGGACGTAGGGCACTTCCTGCGCGCGTGCATCCGGCCCGTCATCGCAGCCGGCGAGCCCGGCCATGGAAAGCGAGGCTGCCATGAGGCGCAGGAACTGCCGACGGTCCGGCCCGGTGCAGAGATCGGTGACGGCGGGGAACTCACGCTCGACGAAGCGGCGGAACTCCGGCGTGTCGGCCTGATGCTCGGCGCTCAGCCATTGTTTGGGGCGTCCAGACTTGGAAATGTCCGTCACCGGTGGCAGATCGAGCAGTCGGTGAGCTGCTGCGGCCCGAGGATGTGGTTCTGCTTGACCAGCGCCGGGCCGAGCGTCGCCTGGTCGGCGGGGGGTTGCCACTGCATGTTCCAGACTTCCTTTTCCGGGCGGACGAACTTCTCCGGGGCGCGATGGCAGGTCAGGCAGAACTCCATCCGAAAGGACTGCGCGGCATAGGTAAGTTGCATCTCGTTGACCGCACCGTGGCAGGACGAACAACCGACACCCTTGGTGATGTGGATCGAGTGATTGAAGTAAACGTAATCTGGGAGCCGGTTCACGCGGGTCCAGTGCAGCGGATCGTCGTTGGCCAGGCTGTCGCGCACCGGGGCGAGCATGGACGCGCCGGTCCAGATTTCGGAATGACACGTCATGCAGGTATGCGTCGGCGGCAGCCCGGCGGTCGCCTGCTGCTCGACCTGCTCATGGCAGTTGCGGCAGTCCAGGCCGAGTTCACCCGAATGGTGCTTGTGACTGAACGGCACCGGTTGGGCCGGCGCGACGCCGACGGAACCGACGAAGCCGCCGTATGACCAGGTCAGCACCATGATCCCGCCGCCGACGATCAGAAGAACGATGGACCAGAGAACGAGACGCATCACCGCGTCCGCACCGGGTGCGAACAGTTGGCGCGACCTACCGTTCACGGCGGTGGGTGTCGTGTCGCTCGGCATCAGCCTAGGCCCCGCGTCGTGCGCGGGTAAGGATCAATCATATGCATTGTCTCAGGATAAGATGACTGACCGTGAAGGCCACCGCAACAACACAGTGTCGTGGAGCACGGATACTCAATCAATTGTAATAAGAGTGGCCGACTATCAAAGGTAATAGAAGCGGATCACTCCTTGGAGTGAAATCAAAAACCGCCAGTGGCAATCACACAGATTAACTCGATGTGCTATCGCCGACACACCGTACTCGCCGCTTTGGGCTCCGGACGACGCCGGAACCCATCGCCGGACAATCTATGGCGTGTATTTGCCTTCGAACACGATCTCGGCCAGCGGCTTGCGGCCGTTCGGGCTTTCGCGCGATTGCAGCGACTGCGGCAGCGCGGATTTGTCGCCGAGGCGGCCGAGCGCCATCGCCGACTCGATCCGGTAGCCTTCCCCGAAGCCCAGCTCGGCAAAGGCGCGCTCGCGATCGAAGCCGATCATGGCGTGAGCATACCAGCCGAGCTTGGTCGCCTGCAGGGCCAGGTTGGCCGAGGCGGCGCCGGTATCGAAGGAATGGCTGTGCGACGGAACGCGGGTATCCTTGCCCGGCGGCAGCATCAGCGAGTCGGACGCGATGACGACCAGCGCGCCGGCCTCCTTGCACCAGACGCGATTGCCTTCCACGAACAGGCTCAGCATGGCCTCCCATGACGGCGTGTCGCGGCGGGCATAGACAAAGCGCCAGGGCTGCGAGTTGTAGGCCGAGGCGGCCCAGCGGGCAGCCTCGAAGATCTGCATCAGGACGGGTTCGGGGATGACCTCTCCGGAAAAGGCGCGCGGGGACCAGCGCTCCAGGAAGATCGGTTCAATGTCGTGGTCGGACGTACGCGGACCTACGGTCGTCATGCGGCAAACATCCAGCGGTGATGCGCCGGTTCTAGCGCCGCCGGGTCGCCAGGGCGAGGACGATGAGGCCGGCCATCGCCGAGACGAGGGAGCCGACGAACACCGCGAGCTTGACCTCGTCGCCGCGCGGCGTGGCGCGGAAGGCGAGATCGCCGATGAACAGGCTCATGGTGAAGCCGATACCGCACAGGATGCAGCCGCCATAGAGCTGCGCGCGCGTCACGCCGGCCGGCAGCACTGCGAGCTTCAGGCGCGCGGCCAGGGTCACGGCGCCGAACACGCCGAACTGCTTGCCGAACACCAACCCGGCCGCCGTCCCGAGCGCCAGCGTATCGCGCCACGCATGGTCGGGCAGCGTTCCGAAATTGAGCCCGGCATTGGCCAGCCCGAACAGCGGCAGGATGAGAAAGGCCACCCAAGGATGCAGCGCGTGCTCGACGCGCTGCGCCGGGCTGCTCCCGTCGATCTCCGATGCGGGCAGCAGGAACGCGAGCGCCACGCCGGCCAGGGTGGCGTGCAGGCCGGAGCGGTACACCAACACCCACAAAACCGCCCCGCCGACGAGAAACGGGATCAACGAGCGGACTCCCGCCCGGCTGAGGCCCCACAGCACGGCGATCACCACGACCGCGCCGCCCAGCATGACGAGGTCGAGCGAGTTCGAATAAAACAGCGCGATGACCACGATGGCGCCGAGATCGTCGATAATGGCCAGCGCGGTAAGAAACACCTTCAGCGCGATCGGGATGCGGCTGCCGAGGATGCTCAGCACGGCCAGCGCGAAGGCGATGTCGGTGGCGACGGGCACCGCCCAACCCCGCATCAGCGTGCGGTCGTGGTAATTGAAGGCGGAGAAGATAATGGCCGGCACGATCATGCCGCCGACGGCGGCGATGGCAGGGGCCGCCAGCCGGCTGGCCGAGGCGAGTTCGCCGACCGTCATCTCGCGGCGCAACTCGAGCCCGACGAGCAGGAAGAACACGGCCATGAGTCCGTCATTGATCCACAGGTGAAGCGGCATCGGGCCGAGCGGGACGCTCAACGCCTCCACATACGAGGCGCCGGCCGAGGAGTTGGCCCAGATCAACGCAACGGCGCCGGACGTGATGAGCATGGCGCCGCCCGCGCTTTCCGTGCGCAGAAAGCGGATCAGCTCGACCCATTTCGAGGTCGTGGCAGTAGCCAATTTCACCCGAGTTTCACCATGGACATGGACTTTCTTGCCTGAGCAGCGTCTGACCGGCGACCGCGAGGGGACCCTATGCAACAAGCTGAGCTGCCTCAACCAATGATGAGAGCTGACCGTGACGACGAGTGGGAACAGGTAGGGGCGGCGTGGTTTGCTGCCATGCGGAAGGGGGATTTCGCCGCGGCATGGCAGGCGAGCGACCGCGTCCTGGCCTTGCGAAACCCGGCCGAGCAGGACGATCCGACCCAGCCCTACCATCTGCGCTGGCTCTGGGATGGCACGCCGGTTGACGGCAGGGACGTCCTGGTCCGTTGCTACCACGGATTGGGCGATACGCTGCAGTTCTGCCGCTACCTGCCGGCGCTGCGGGCGCGCGCGGCGCGGGTGACGCTGGAAGCGCAGGCCGAACTGCTGCCGCTGATGACGATGATGGACGCCGCGGACGACATCCTGGCGTTCGATCCGGCGGCCCCCTCCCCGCTCCCGCCCGGCGGGGTGGCGCTGGAAATGATGGAGCTGTCGCATGCGTTGCGACTCGCCCCGAATCCGGCGCCGTATTTGCCGATCGAGCGGTCACGCAACCCGGGCCCGGTGCGTTCGGGCATAGTGCGGGCGGGCGTGTGTTGGCAGGTGCGGCCGGGCTGGCGGCCGGAGCGCTCGATGCCATCATCGGCGGTTGCGATGCTGGCGATGGACGGTCTCACGCTGCATAGCTTGCAGAAAGGCGAGGCGCTGCCGGGCATGGTGCCCTGCCCGGTCGCGGTGCTGGACACGGCGCGGGTGATCGCCGGGCTCGACCTCGTGGTCACGGTCGATACCATGGTGGCGCATCTGGCCGGAGCGATCGGCGTGCCGGTCTGGCTGTTGCTGGATGCGGCGCCGGACTGGCGCTGGTTGGCCGGCACCGGCGGCGATGACCGCGCAAGCCCGTTGTATGCCAGCGTACGGAAGTATCGACAGTGTGAAGCCGGCAACTGGCATCAGCCGGTGTCAGCGGTGGTTGCCGACTTGACCCGATTGATACAGGCGGGAACTGTAGCCGTCCAAGCAGGTTCTTAGGTTGTATGGATAGAGGCCTCCGCATCGTCATCCTAGGGCTGACGATTACATCGTCGTGGGGCAATGGGCACGCGACGACCTACCGCGGCTTGGTGCGCGGGCTGTGTCGCCGCGGGCATCGGGTCTTGTTCCTGGAGCGCGACAAGCCCTGGTACGCCGAGAATCGCGACCTCGCTGAGCCGCCCTATGGCGAAACGGCGCTGTACGACACGCTCGATGCATTGACGGGCAAGTGGGCGCCAGCGATCGCATCCGCCGATCTGGTGATCGTCGGCTCCTACGTGCCGGAAGGCATCGAGGTTGGGCGGATCGTGCAGTCGTTGGCGCGCGGCGCGACCGGGTTCTACGACATCGACACGCCGGTGACGCTGGCGGCGCTGGAGGCCGGATCCTGCGAATATCTGGCCGCCGACATGCTGCGGCGATTCGACCTGTATCTTTCATTCACGGGCGGGCCGACGCTGCAGGAGTTGGAGCGGCGCTGGGGTGCCCGCGCCGCCCGGCCGCTCTATTGCTCGGCCGACCCCGATCTCTATCAACC
>JBPBQE010000530.1:0-15380 GCA_050954595.1 Janthinobacterium lividum
CTGGTCGAGGAAGCCGTAGGTGGCGTTGCTGAACCGGCCGCTGCTCGCGATGAAGCTGAACACGATGCCTGCGCCGCGCGCATCGCCGCCCAGGGCACCGAAGCCCAGCGTGTGACCGCCGCCGGTGAAGCTGCCCGTCGTTCCGCTGGCGCCAGCGACGTATTCGTTTCGATCGTACCCGTTCAACACGAGATAAGCTGAGCCGGACTGCCCGGACAGCGTCATGCGCTGAGAAATCCGGACGTTTCCGGCAGAATTCAGGACCAGCGACGGTGTACTGAATGCGATGCTCATGAGGCGGGATTACTTAACGGCTTAACTTTTTACAACTATGGGTTGTAGAAAAGAGCTATGCGCTGGATGCATTGATCGTTGCGACCTACGCTCCTGCGAGATGGCTTGGTAGCCAGCATCGGGGCGTGAATGCCGCGATGCCGTTGAGTCGGCGGGCTGGGACAAGCAGTGGCAGACAGCTTGTTCGGTTCGAGACTTGACGACGCCGGGCATCCCCATACTCCTCGCAGCAACGAACGGGGCCGGTGGCGCATGACTGGGCATATCCTGGCCATCGACCTGGGAACCACCTCGACCCGGTGCATGGTGTTCGGCGCCGCGATGGAAGTCGTCTCGCGGGCGCAAACCGAGTTCCCGCAACATTACAAGCAGCCTGGCTGGGTCGAGCATGACCCGGAGGATCTCTGGCGCACCACGCTGTCAACCGCCGGTGAGGCGTTCGGGACCGGCGCCTTTGTGCTGCTGCACACCGGCACCGAGCCCATCCTGTCCAGCTAGGGCATGCTCACCACGGTCGCGCTGCAACGCGGCGGTCAGCGCACCTACGCGATCGAGGGTTCGATCTTTTCCGCCGGCACTGGCGTGCAGTGGTTACGCGACGGCCTCGGCCTCATCCGCCACGCCACCGAGATGGATGGTCTCGCCGCCCGGGCCGACCCGAGGCAATAGGTCAATCTCGTTTCCGCCTTCACCGGCCTTGGCGCCCCGCACTGGAACAGCCACGACCGCGCCACCCTCAGCGGCATGAGCCGCGGCACCACCAAGCACGAGTTGGCCCGGGCCGTGCTGGAATCCGTCGCCTACCAGACCCGCGAGTTGCTCGACGCCATACGGGAGGACGCCGGCAGTGCCGAGCGGATGGTGCTCCGCGTCGAGGGCGGCATGACCGCGAGCGATTGGACCATGCAGTTCCTCGCCGGGCTGTATCCCGAGCCGGACCGTGCGCGCAAATGGGCGGGGTGGCAGACCGCCGTGCGCAGGCGCTGCATCAGACATGACCCACGCGTCCCAGCATGGGAACGAACATCAAACGATGGAGAGCCGTCCGCTTTTCCTCGTGCCTTCGACGTTGACGGTCGAGAGTGGTCCGAAACCGGAATTGGATCACGGCATGCCCCCTCCCCTCCCCGCCAACTTCTTCGGCGTCGTCCTGCTCGCCGCGATTGCAGCAATGCCGGCTGTCGCCAACGCGGACCCATCGGCAACGGCCGCCCCAATTTTGACCGGCGCCTCCGCTTTCGGCGACTGGAGGAATGACGCGCCAGGCGTGCAACGTTTCATTCGGCCCGGTGATCTGCCGCCACCCTACGCCTCCCGCTCGTCGAGCAACTCTCCCGACCTCGCGCGTCGGCCAGATGGCACGAGCCTGCACGTGCCCCCGGGCTTCTCCGTGTCGCTGTTCGCGCAGGATCTGAGGAGTCCGCGCCTGTTGCGCACCGCGCCGAATGGCGACGTGTTCGTGGCCGAGACTGCCGCGGGCCGCATCCGAGTGCTGCGCGCGTCCCGTGACGGGCCGGGGGCGGCCGAGGCGACGGTGTTTGCCGCCGGGCTGTCGGGTCCGTTCGGGATCGCGTTCTACCCACCCGGGCCGAACCCGCGCTTCGTCTACGTCGCCACCAACAACCAGGTCGTCCGTTTCCCCTACCAGCCCGGCGACACCTTAGCGCGGGGCGGGCCCGAGATCGTCGTCGCCGCACTATCCCCCACCGCCGGCGGGCACAGCACGCGAGACGTCGCTTTCTCGCCGGATGGCAGTCGCATGTTCGTGTCCGTCGGCTCGGGCTCCAACGTCGCCGAAAATATCGGTCGTGCTCCGCCCGATGGCCTCGATGCCTGGAACGCTCGTGCGGCGCTCGGCGCCGCCTGGGGCAACGAGACTGGCCGTGCCGACGTCCTGACGTTCGCGCCGGACGGCAGCGATGTGCATGTGTTCGCAACCGGCATCCGGAATTGCGTGGGGTTGGCGGTGCACCCGGAGACGGGGGAACTCTGGTGCTCGACCAACGAGCGCGACGGCCTCGGCGATAACGTGCCACCCGACTACGTGACGCGGGTGCGCGCTGGAGCATTCTACGGGTGGCCCTGGTTCTACATCGGCAACTACGAGGATCCGCGTCACCGTGGGGAGCGGCCTGATCTGGCCGGCCGAATGACCGATCCCGACGTTCTGCTGCAGCCGCATTCCGCGTCGCTGCAGATGAGCTTCTACACCGGCCAGCAGTTTCCGCCCGGCTACCGGGGCGATGCCTTTGCGGCACTTCACGGCTCATGGAACCGCGGCAAGCGGACCGGCTACAAAGTCGTCCGCATCCATCTGGAGAACGGCGTGCCGACCGGTCGCTACGAGGACTTCCTGACCGGCTTCGTGATCGACGACGATACCGTCGCAGGTCGCCCGGTCGGTGTGACGGTCGCCGCCGACGGGGCGCTGCTGGTGTCCGAGGACGGGAACAACACGATCTGGCGCGTCGCCTACACGGGCGGGCGTTGAACTGTCCATGAGAATGTCGCTGCGAAGCAACATCCGCAGCTTGTTGGGTTGGGCAAGATGTACGTAAACACGTATGCACGCGAATGCGTCAGTTAGTGTCTACGTAAGTGCGCATATGAGTACGCACTTACTTAGTTTTGAACACAGTCACGCACGCTGTGCAGAAGCCACCTTCGCCGAAGATACCGTCTGCAAGCAAAGCATTATGGCAGTGCATACGTGCGGACGTATTTGAGGAGTTACGTAGATACGTCGATGCTTGCTTCTTGAGGTAAGTTCGCTATGATCGAAACCACGTTAGCGAAGGAACACCGATGTATGTGCTGGTCCTGGCGTCGCAAAAAGGCGGCGCCGGTAAGACGACCCTGGCGCGGCATCTCGCCGTCGAAGCCGAACGCGCCGGGCAAGGCCCCGTCATCCTCATCGACGCGGACCCGCAGGGCGGACTGGCCGGATGGTGGAACCGCCGCCAAGCGGAAACGCCGGTATTCTTCGCCAGTCGCCTCGACGATCTACCCAAGCACATCACCCAAGCCAGGGCAGGGGGGTTCAAGCTGGTGATCATCGACACACCGCCGCAAGCCACCAGCCTCATCCGTGCCGTGGTCGAACTCGCCGACCTAGTGCTGATTCCCACCCGCCCGTCGCCCGACGACCTCGATGCGGTCGGGCGCACCATCGACATCGCCGAAGACGCCAAGAAGCCCATGATCTTCGTCGTCAACGGCGCCACCAGAAACGCCCGCATCACCGGCCAAGCCGCGATCGCGCTGTCTCAGAGCGGCACGGTAGCACCAGCAACGCTGCATCACTCGGTCGCCTTCCCCACCTCGGGCATCGATGGCCGCACCGTCGGCGAACTCGACCCCGGCAGCAACTCGGCAAAAGAGGTTACGGAGTTGTGGACTTACGTACTTAAACGCTTACGTAAGTCCGTACGGATCGCCGCATGAGCAAGGGCCCGGATCTCAGCGCGTTCCCGATCCCGCGAAAGGGAAGCGCCAAGCCACTGGCCATCGACGAGGCGCCACGCGCGCCGAAGCCACAGCCAGAACCCAAGGCTGCCGAAACACCTCGTCCAGCGCCGAAGCCACAACCGGAGCCGCCAGTTTCCTCCGGGCAGATCGTGGCGACGACCCTCAAGCTGGATGAGTCCCGCTACTTACGCCTGGCCGAAGCTGGTAAGCCCGGCCCGGGGCGCCTGAAACGTCGCAGCTTGCAGGATATGTTGATCGAGGCGCTCGACGAGTGGTTCGATCGCCGCGGCCTGTGATGCCGAATTAGTCCGGCGGCTGTGGCGCTTCCGTGTCGGCCGCCGGGCCACGCACGCGCGGCTTGAACACCACGATCACCGCTTCGTTCGGCGTCCGCTTGGCACCGCGCACGCCTTTCATGGCGCCAGCCTCCATGGCCTTGGCGACAGGGGAGGCGTGATCGTTGATCAAGCTCAGCTGGTAGTCAGGCAAGCGGTCGAGTTCGGCCAATTCCTTCAGGTCGAACTTAAACCGGCGTAGGTTGCGCTGCATCGTGCCGCATTTCTTGGCCAGCAGCAGCAACGACACTTTCCACTCCGCCTGCCGCCCGACATGCTTTCGCGCGATCTCGTAGAGTCGCCGCTCGAGCCCACCGGTCAGGTCGAAATACGCCGGATTGATCGCCAACACGCGGCGATCCTTCACCAGCGCGCGGAACGTCCAGTCATTGAGCGTGATCTCTAGCCCTTGCATGACTCGGCTGCCGGCTTTGTTCTGCTTGGTCAGGATACGGAAGCTGTCGATCCAGCCAAACCCACGCGTTTCCCGCTCACCACCGGATTGAATATCGGTGGTGATCGTTGTCGAGCGCAATCGGAACAGTGCGTCGTAGATTTCCTGGTAGCCGTTCTTGCCAGTGTGCCGCTTGGTCACGCGCAGCATGTCGTACGCAGCGATCCGGACCGTGCGGGACACCTCCTCGCCGCGCTCGATCTTGGAGTTGATCAGGCTCGACAGGTAGATCAGAACGTCCTTGTCCCAGATCGTCGCAATCCCGCGCTCACCGGGCGAGATGCGGATCGACACGTTGCCGTCGATGTAGACGATCGGGGTCAGCAGCGGACGCTTCTGCAGCGCGAAGAACGGGAACTCCATCGTCGCGCGGTCGTCGCGCAGTGGAGCGGATTCCAGGCTCTCCACGAAAAGGTCGATATGTTGACCCGGCGGCATCGTGTCGGACCCGGCAAACTCTGCGTCGAAACCCGACATCGAAACTCCTTCGACCTGCAACATGCCGGTCGAGCGAAATCTTAGAAAGCATGATCGCGTTCCCGATCCCCCGAGTCTGCCCTCTCAAGGCGTTCCCGTTACCCCGAGTATGGCCAAGCGTTCCCGTTACCCCGTGCCGAGGCCGCGTCAGCCGCCACCCTGCGATGAGGACAACGGCTTAGCCGCCCGCATGAAGCCGACACACGAAGCCCGTTAGCTAGGTTTGACTCGGGGTATCGGGAACGTTTTCTAGACTTCCCTGAAATTTCAACTGGTTATCGCACATGGGGGGTAATGAGGAGGGGAGGGCGGTCCGCCGGCACTATCGGGGAATCGGGAACGGTAACACTCGGGGAAACACGAACGGTGCGTTCGGTCCCGGCAAGATCCGAGTCGCAGTTGCGGGATCAAGCAAATGAACTCGGGGGATTGGGAACGCTGTGTCGGGGAAACGCGAACGCTCGGACTCGGGGGATCGTAAACGAAAACACGGGGGAACAGGAACGCGAACGCGGATTAACTGCTTGTATAGAAACGTCGATTAGAAGCTCTAACTCTCTAACCTAAGAAATACTAACCTTCTAACCAGATCCGGCTGTGGATAACTTAGCGGCATTTAGATGCTTTGAAGAATGCTCGGGAACGAATAGAGAGGATCACTCGAACCGACACATGCCGAGATGTGGAACATCACCCCCAAGCATGCAGCGATGCTCAGGAAGGAGCTGAAACCCTGACCTTCTCCATATTGGCCCGTGATTCAGTGACCGGTGCGCTAGGTGCTGCCGTTGCCTCGCGCTTCTTTGCGGTAGGTGCGATCTGTCTGCATGTCGAAGGCCGGGTTGGTGCGATGTCGGTGCAAGCGTTCCCGAACCCGATGTATGTTAGGCCCGGCATGGAAGGGCTCCGCAACGAGCAGCCTCCGGAACTCATCCTATCGGGACTGATCGTACCGGATGCGGGACGAGAAATGCGACAGGTTCATCTGCTGGATCGTAACGGCGTCAGCGCGAGTCACACCGGCACGGAATGCGTCGACTGGGCAGGCCATGATGCTGCAGACGGCGTCTCGGTCGCCGGCAATATGCTGGCGGGCCCGGAAGTGCTGCCAGCGATGTTGGTAGGATATGCTGATGCCGCCGGTAAGCCATTCGCGGAACGCCTGATGGCGGCAATGGAAGCTGGAGAACGAGCCGGCGGCGATAAGCGCGGCAAACAGAGTGCGGCATTGAAGATCTGTCTCGACGATCCCTATCCTGACCTAGACATCAGAGCCGATGACAGCACCGATCCGCTACCGGAACTAAGACGTCTCTACCAGGTCAGCCTCGAGCGATACGCGGTGTTCCGGCGACACATGCCAGGAGCGACCTCCGCATGGGGCACACTGGATCGCGCGATCGTCGAAGCCGACATCCTCCGTCATGGCAAGCCGTTGAAGAACTTTTAGTGAACCTGATATAGAACAAAGCGATTCGAACGTCACAGCTAGCGCCGATCGCGGATGTGCTTACCCGGCACATGACTGTTTTTCGTCAGCGAGGAACGATCCATGGCATCGACTACCCAGATTATCTACCAACCCTACGTCGCCGGACCCCGCGGCACCCTGAAACCCGGTGTAGCCATTGCCTGCCGCACCGCTGAAGATGGCCTACGCCGAGCCGAACGGGCGATGCAGGGTGGTTCCATCCTGGGCGCACAGGTCGTGCGTATGACTCATGACGACGATGCCGGTGAGTTCGAAGATCCGCAGTATCTCGGCACGGTTGGCACGGTGCCGGAAAGCGAGTGAGCCGGTCTAAATCGCATCAGCCGGGAAAGTGACAGGCAGCAAAACGCCCTGGTCGATGTTCGAGAAGAAGCGGCTCGGTGTCGCTGCAGACTCGTTGCGCAATCGGGCATCTCGTATGGAAACGGCAACCGGATGGGGGCGCTATGGCACTTGCAGGTTCACCCTGCAGCACCAGACGCGGTCGGCTTCGCTCGGCAGCAACATCGGGCACGGGAACGGCGGCGATCAGGTAACGGGTATACGGATGCAGCGGCTCGGCAAACAATTCAGCCGCTGACCCTAGTTCGGCCACCTTGCCGAGATGCAGCACGAGGACGCGGTCGGAGATGTGTCGAACCACAGCGAGGTCGTGGGCGATGAACAAGTAGGTAAGGCCGAGCCGTTCCTGTAGGTCGACCATGAGGTTGATTATCTGCGCCTGAATGTTCACGTCGAGCGCGGAGATCGGTTCGTCTGCCACGATGAATTCAGGCTCGAACGCCAGTGCACGAGCGATGGCGACGCGCTGGCGCTGACCACCAGAAAATTCGTGCGGATAGCGCCCGGCGGCCGTCGATGGCAGGCCGACGGTGTCGAGCAGCGTCGCCACGCGGGAAGCAACATTCCCGGAGCGAACGAGGTCGTGAAAGGCGAGCGGCTCGGCGAGCGTCTCACCGACCGTCATGCGTGGATTAAGCGACCCGTATGGATCCTGGAACACCATCTGCATACGGCGGCGCAGGGGACGAATAGCCGCCTGTGTGGCAGTGGCGATCGCCTGGCCGTCATAGGTGATGGTGCCGGAATCAGGCTTGTAGAGGCGCAACAGCGTTCGTCCGAGAGTCGACTTACCGCAGCCGGACTCGCCGACGACGCCGAGCACCTCACCGCGGCGGATCGAAAGGCTGATGCCATCGACCGCATGCACGACGCGCTTGCGACCGAGCCAACCGCCGCCCGGAACCGGGAAATGCTTGACTAGGTCGGTGGCGATCAGCAGGGGAGGGGCATCGGCCTGCACGCGCTGTTCCGGCACGCCGACGGTAGCGGGAACACCGGGTGGGAAGTGCACACCGCGCGCCGCGACCCAGCAGCGCGAGGCGCGTCCAGGGCCCATTGGCGTCAATGCGGGATGCGTGTCGCATGCAGCTTCGCGGAACGGGCAACGAGGTGCGAAACGGCATCCGCCGGGTTGCGCAAGTGGGCTCGGAGGCATGCCATCGATGGTCGACAGACGCCGGGAGCCAAGGGTGGAATCCAACCGGGGCACGGCGTTCATCAGCGCCCAGGTGTAGGGATGACGCGGGTCGGCCAGCACCTGCTCGGTCGGTCCTTCCTCGACCACCTCGCCGGCGTACATGACCACCACACGCGAACACAGCCCGGCGATCACCCCGAGATCATGGCTGATCAACACGATGGCGGTGCCGAACTCCGCGTTCAGCTCGCGCATCAGGTCGAGGATCTGCGCCTGGATGGTGACGTCGAGCGCCGTGGTGGGCTCGTCGCCCAGCAACAAGGCCGGCTCATTGCTCATGCCCATCGCCAGCACCACGCGCTGACGCATGCCACCGGAAAGCTGATGCGGGAACCCACGCAACGTGCGCTCGGGCGTGCTGAAGCCCATGCGACGCAGCAGGGCCACCGCGCGACGCCTGGCTTCGGCGGGCTTGCGGCCATGGACGACCATCGCTTCCTGCAGCTGGCGGGCAATCCGCAGCACCGGGTTGAGCGAGGTCATGGGGTCCTGGAACACCATGGCGATCTGGTTGCCGCGCAGCGCCCGCATCTCTGTCGGTCGCATCTGCAACACGTCGCGCCCCAGGAACCGCACGCTACCGCCCACCACCCGGCCCGGCGTTTCGAGCAGCCGCATGACGGAGAGCGCGGTCATGCTCTTGCCGGAGCCGGACTCGCCGACGATGCCGAGCGTCTCGCCGCGACCCACGGTGAAGCTGACACCGTCGACGGCGCGGATGGTGCCGGCGCCCGTGGGGAAATGGGTCTGCAGATCGCGCACTTCGAGCACCGGCTCGGCCGTGACGTCCGGCGCGTGGGCCGGGGCTGCCAAGGTCGTGCTCATGACAGGCCCGAGCGTGGATCGAGCCAATCGCGTACTCCGTCGCCAAGGAAGTTGAAGCCGAGCACTACCGTCAGGATCGCCAGGCCGGGAAACGCCGCAACCCACCATTGCTGCACTAACTCGCGGCCTTCGGCGACCATGGCGCCCCATTCCGCCGTCGGTGGCACCGTGCCGAGCCCGAGGAACGACAACCCGGCAAAGGTGATGATGGCGTTGCCCACGTCCAGCGTCAGCAGCACCACCAGCGGACCGATGGCGTTCGGGATGATGTGCCGGCCGAGGATGCGCGCGGGGCCATAGCCGGCGATCAATGCGGCCTCGACATACTCGCGGGCGCGTTGCTGCAGCACCAGCGAGCGCGCCAGGCGAGCGAATTTCGGCCACCAGACGATCAGGATGGCGATGATGGTGTTGGTGGTGCCGATGCCGAGTGCTGCGGCGATGGCCAGTGCCAGAATGATGGGCGGGAAGCACAGGACGAGGTCGGTGAAGCGCATCAGCAACTCCTCAACCCAGCCGCCGACGTAGGCGGCGATCCCGCCGATGATTGTGCCGACGAGCCCGCCGAGGAACACGACCACGATGCCGGTGAACAGCGATATGCGAGCGCCATAAATCAGCCGGCTGAGCACGTCGCGCCCGAGTTCGTCCGTGCCCAAAAGGTGGATCGGCCCAGGCGGCACCAGACGGACGCTGACATCGACCAAGTCCGGCGGGAACGGCGACACCAGCGGTGCGGCAACGGCGAGAATGATCCAAGCCAGCACCAACAGGCCGCCCAGCGCCGGCAGGCCATAACGGCGCTGCCAACTCCGGTAGCGGCGCCAGCGGCTTGGGACCGCCCCGACCGGGCGCAACCCAGCGACCGACGCGCTCATTGCCGCACCCGCGGGTCCAGCAAGGCGTAACTGAGATCAATCAGCAGGTTGATGACCAGATAGACCACTGCCACGATGAGCGTGATGCCCATGATGGCCGGGAAATCCAGCGTCGCCGCGCTCTGGAACGTGTAGCGGCCGAGGCCGGGCCAGGAGAACACCGTTTCCGTCATCACCGCACCCGTCAGCAGGTTGGCATAGGCCAGGCCGCCGAGCGTCACGATCGGGATCATCGCATTCGGCAGCACGTGGCCGACGATCACCGCTTTCTCGCGCAGCCCCTTTGCGCGGCCCATGCGCACGTAATCCTGGCGCAGGCATTCGAGCATGCTCGCCCGCGTCGTCCGCGTGATCAGCCCCAGCGTGGCGGCCGCCAGCACGATCACGGGCAATACGAGGTGAGCCGCCGCATCCTTGAAGCCGTCCCAGTCGCCGGTTCGCGCGTAATCCCACAGGAAGAAGCCGGTGCCGTTCTCGGGCGGGAAGCTGATCGGGTCTAGCCGGCCCGGGCCGGGCGCCCAGGCGAGCTGGCCGTAGAACACCGCCAGCACAATGAAGGCGAGCCAGAAGGTCGGTGCCGACACGCCCATGAGCGAGATCATGCGCGCCAGGTGATCGATCCAGCTATCGCGGCGCACGGCGGCCAGAATGCCGAGCGGGATACCAACGACGAGCGCGACCAGGAAGGCGATGGTCGCCAGCTCGAGCGTGGCCGGAGCGTAATCCTCGATGTCCTGCAGCACGGGGCGATGCGAGGTGATCGACACGCCGAGATTGCCGTGCAGCAGGTCGCGCAGGAAGACGAAGTAACGTTGCCATAGCGGGAGATCGAGGCCGAATTCATGGCGCCAGCGAGCGACGAAGGCCGGGTCGGAGGCGGCCTGGTCGCCGAGCTGCGCCAGCACGGGATCGCCCGGCACCGTGTTGGCGATCAGAAAGATCGCGAGCGTGGCCAGCAGCGCCATGCCGATGACGGTTGCCAAGCGCGACGCCAGAAAGCGCAACATCGACGATCCTCCTACGGCTTGAGCTCTTTGGCCGCCGATGAACCGTTGTAGGAAGCCGGGTGACTTCGCGTCAAATAGTCCGTAGCGTTTTCGTAACCGACCGCACCAAGCGGCACCTGCGAGGAATGCCACCATGATACCACTCAGCCGCCGCGCCCTGTCGCAACTCCTCCTGGGCGGAGCGCTCGTTGGCGCCAGCAGGCCCGCCGGTGCGCAAGCCCGCAAGGACGTGCTGGTGCTTGGCCTGGACATCGGCGACACCGTCACGCTCGACCCGGCCAAACAGAACAACTACTCGCCGCCACTTACGCTCGAGGCGGCGTACGACACGTTGGTGACGTTGGCGCCGGGTCAGTACACGAAGCCGGTCCCACGGCTGGCCACGGCGTGGGCGCGCACGCCGGACGGCAAGGGGTGGCGCTTCACCCTCCGGCAGGATGTCAAATTCTTCAGCGGCAATCCCCTGACGGCCGAAGACGTCAAGTGGACGTTCGACCGCATCTTCGCGGTCAAGGACCAGTCGGCGTTCTACATCGGCAACATCGCCGCGACCACCGTGGTGGACCCCTACACGGTCGATATCACGCTCAAGGTGCCCTCCGAACCGATCCTGGACATCCTGGCGGCGCCGAATTTCGGCATCATGGATCGCAAGACCGTCATTGAGCATGGCGGCACCACCGACGAGAACGACAAGGCCACGGACTGGCTGAACACCCATACCGCCGGCTCCGGCCCCTATGCGGTCACGGCATGGGCGCGCAATGCGCAGATTCAGATGGTGCGGAACCCCAATTCGTGGCGCGGGCCGTCGCCCTATGCGCGCATCGTCATCCGCCATATCCCGGACAGCGCGGCGCAGTTGCTTGCAGTGCAGCGCGGGGACGTGGACGTGGCGTTCAACCTGATCCCGGAACAGATCGCCAGCCTGGCGTCCGACCCGAAGATCCGCGCCGAGCGGTTGGAGAGCCTGGACTTCGTCTACATGGCGCTGACGCAGGAGGCCGACTTTAACAAGGCGCTGGCCATCAAGGAGGCGCGGCAGGCGATTTCTCATGCTATCGACTATGACGGCATCAAGAACAAGCTCCTCGGCGGGCAGGCGACCCGGCCGGTTTCGTTCCTGCCGGTCGGTATCCTCGGCTCGACTCAGGCGGATGCGGATAAATACGCACCAAAGGAGGATCTCGCGCTGGCCAAGCAACTGCTGCAGAAGGCCGGCCTGCCGGACGGCTTCGAGTTCGAGCTGAGCTATGGCCAGGCTGTGATCGACGGCGTTAGCTACGGCACCATCGCGCAGAAAATACAGTCCGACCTGGCGCGGGTGGGCATCCGGATGAAGCTGAACCCGATGGATCAGGTCAACATGCGGACCCAGTTCATCACCGGCAAGGCGACGGCGGCGCTGACGTTCTGGAACCCTCCGGCGGTTAACAACTATCTCTGGGCGGGCGCGGCGACCCAGCGCCTGGCCAAGCGGGTGCACTGGACGCCGTCCGAAGAGGTGCTGCAACTCGTGCGCGACGCGACCGGCGAGCCGGACCAAGACAAGCAGGCGCAACTCTGGCTGCGTTTCCAGCAGGTGTTGCTGGACCAGGCCAACATCGTCGTGCTGTTCCAGCCGATCTACCAGGTCGCCGTGCGCGACAGCGTCGGCACCTTTTCGCTGACCGCGGCCGGCTGGCTGGCCGATGTCGGCAGTGCAAAACCCTGATCTTCCTGACCCATACCGACGAGGCGCGGGAGCTGTATTACGGCGCGCGTGCCTTGGCCGAATTGCAGGCGCTCGGGCCTGTCGAACTGAACCGGACCGGGAAGCCGTTGGTCGGAGAGAGCCTGATCGCGGCGGCACGGGGCGCCCGCATCATCGTGGCCGACCGGGCAGTGCCTGCGCCGGCAGCGTTGTTCGCCACGCTGCCGGAGCTGGTCGCGTTCTGTCGTGGGGCGGTCGATATCCGCACGGTCGACGTGGCGGCAGCGACGGCGGCCGGCGTGCTGGTCACTCGGGCGTCGCCAGGCTTCGTGTCGGCGGTGTGCGAGCTGATCATCGGGCTGGCGATTGATCTGTGCCGCGGCGTGTCCAACTCGGTCGCCTCCTATCGCGCCGGGGTGCAGCCACCGGTGCGCATGGGGCGGCAGATCGCCGGCTCGACAGTGGGCATCATCGGCCATGGGGCGATCGGGCGGGAGCTGGTGCGTCTGATGCAGGCGCTCGGCGCCACCGTCCTGGTGTCCGATCCGTATGCGCGAGATGTCGAAACGGTGCCGCTGGCGGTCTTGCTGGCACAGTCGGATCTGGTGGTCTGTCTGGCAGTGGCAAATGCGGAGACCGCCGATCTGATGAATGCCGACGCTTTCGCGGCGATGCGACCGGGGTCGTTGTTCATCAACGCCTCACGCGGCGAACTGGTCGATGAGGCGGCGCTGGCCGATGCGCTCGACCGCCGTCACCTTGCCGGCGCCGCGTTGGACGTCGGTCGCGCACCAGACCAGATGCCGAGTGCCCGACTGGCGCAACGGCCCGACGTGTTGGCCACGCCGCATATTGGCGGGCTCACCCGCGCTGCAGCGGACCATCAGGCGCTGGAGACGGTCCGCCAGGTCGCCTCCATCTTATCCGGCACCGTGCCGGAAGGCGCGGTCAATGCCACGCCGCTCGATGCGGTAATGCGTAGATAAGTATCTACGCATTACCGCAAATCAGCCGGACCAGCCGGGATAGTCGGGGTCCAACAGGAACGGGAACGGCCCGGGGAATGAGTCGACCAGCACGGTGTGGCTGACGAAGCCGGAACGCTGGTCCCAGAGATGCAGGTCGAACGCCGACGGCTCCATGACGAAAGCGGCGGGGCCATCAGTGCTGAGATCGTGTTGCACCTGATGCCCCACGCTTGGCGCGATGGACGCGATGGCTTGCGCCACCTGCGCCACCACCGGGCGGTGATGGTGGCCGCAGACGATCCGCTGCACCTGGCGATGCCGAGCGATCATGGCGACGAATGCCTCGGGTTCGCGCAGGGCGATAGCGTCCATGTGGGCGATGCCGCATTGGAACGGCGGATGATGCATGCCGATCAGCGTCGGCTGGTCCGGCCGCTCCGCCAGCGTCCGGTCCAACCAGTCGAGGCGTTGCGGGCAGAGTTCGCCATAGCCGGCGCCGGGTCGCACGGTGTCGAGCATGACCAGCCGGACGGGAAGATCATCGACCGCGTACTGGACGAAGCCGCCCGTCATCGAGCGTGTGCCCGGCATGTGTTGAAGTAGCACCTCGCGCCGGTCGTGGTTGCCCGGGATGAGATAGACCGGCATCGTCAGCGTCCGCCGCAGCATTCCGAGAAGCAGCTCGTATTCCGACGGCAGGCCGCAATCGGTGAGGTCGCCGGTGATGATGACCGCATCGACCGCCGGGCTCTCCGCCGCGACCCGGCGCAGCGCCCGCTCCGTCAGCATGTTGGTTTCCGCAACCCGGTAGGCCGGCACGCCCTCGGGTCGGACGTGCAGGTCGGTGAGTTGCGCGACCGTGAAGCGATTCATTTGGGCAACTTCAGCGCGGTCTGCTCGACGTAAGGCTTCAGCAGCACGTCCGCGTTCTGTTGCGCCAGCCGGGCGGCCTCGGCCGGCTTGGCACGGCCGGACAGCACAGACTGCACTTGGTCCTCGAGCGCCTTGCGGACGCCCACGGTATTGTAGGTCGCGAACCAGGAGCGGCCGTATAGGTTGAGCTGATCGAGCGCGATCTTGGCGTTGGGGTTCTTCTGCAAGAAATCCTGCATCGCCGGCAGGTCGTAGGCGGCTTTGACGGGCGAGAAATAGCCGGTGAAGCGGCTCCAGGCGCCGGAAATCTCCGGGCTGGTCAGCCACTGGATCAGCGTCCAAGCCGCCTTCTGGCGCTCGAGCGAGTTGCCCTTCGGGACGATCAGCGACGCGCCGCCGATCGGGGCGGCGTTGGCGACGTTGAACGGCAGGTAAGCCACCTTGAACGGCGACTTCATGCCCTCCTGCACGAAGGACAGGCTGCCGGTGCTGAGCATCATCATAGCGGTGCGGCCGCTGAAGAACGCCGAGGTGCAGGCGGTGGCGTCGGTGACGCCCGCCGGCATGACTTTATATTTGTGCACCATGTCGTCGAGCAGGGTAATGGCGCCGACCGTGCTGGAACTGTCGAAATACACCTCGCCGCCCCAGCGCTCGTTGTAGAACTCGCCGCCGTCGGACATGGCCAGCGCGCTGGTGAGCCAGCCGAGGTAATCGTAGGTGCCCGGCAACATGAGGCCCCAGCGCGTGGTGTTGCTGCCGTCACGCTTGGTCAGCTTCTGCGCGGCGTTGACCCAGTCGGTCCAGGTCTTGGGCGGGTTCTCTGGGTCGAGCCCGGCCTCCTTGAACGCGTCCACGCTGTAATACAGCAGCGGCGTCGAGTTATGGAACGGCACGCCGTAGACGTGGCCGTTCTCGGTGGCGTTGATGCGGAGTGCGGGCCAAAACTTGCCCATGAAGTCGGCCGGGCTACTGCCAAGCAACGGGTCGAGCGGGATGATCTCGTCGTTGATGACGTATTCGCGCACGAAATTGGCGGACATGATCACCGCGCCAGGTGGACGGCCGGCCTGGAT
>JBPBQE010000559.1:0-15358 GCA_050954595.1 Janthinobacterium lividum
GCGTCGTGACCCGTGGCGCCGATGGCAGCGCAAGCCGCGACGATGACCAGTTCGCGTGTCTTCAGATCAAGACCTGAGCGATTGTAAGCGTCGGCGAATTCCCATTCAAGGATCCGTTCGCCGTAACCGGGCGCCATGCCTCCAACCGTGTCGAGGAAGCCCTGGGCAGGCGCGCCCATCACGCGCTCGAACGTTTGGCGTCCAAGTTCCAGGCGCGTTGCTCCCTGGGTGGTGTTCACGTCAGCCATGTCTTAAACCTTTGCACAACCTAGTGCAAAATGCACTACACAGTGCAGTGCAGTCAAGGGACGTCGATGAACGAGATCAGGCCGCTTTCCATCTTCGAAGCCGTTGCCGCGCCCCAAGCCACGGTATCCAGAAAGGACGCCATCCTTGCCGCCGCGACGCGGGTGTTCCTGCGGTTGGGCTTTGAAGGCGCCAGCATGGAGGCAATTGCACAAGAAGCCGCCGTCGTTCGCCGGACGCTCTACAATCAGTTTCCTGAAGGCAAGGAAGCCATATTCCACGCCGTCACGGAGCGGGTCTGGGATTCCTACCCCATCGTGGATATCGTTGCAGACGGGGAGGCGCTTGCAGATCCCGCTATCGGTTTGCGGCGGATCGGGGAGGCCGTGGCTGAGTTCTGGGCGCCCGCCATGGCGGTTTCCTTCCTACGTTTAGTTATTGCCGAAGGAGCTCGCTTTCCGCACCTGACCCGGAGCTTCTTCGACGTCGGTAAAACGCCTGCCATGAAGGCACTGACAGGCTATTTGGATGAGCTTGCACGGCGGGGAATGCTGACCATCGAGGACACGGAACTCGCGACCCGGCAGTTTCTGGGCCTGATCGACGAACCACTGCTGTGGGTTCGTGTCGTCGGACAACCGGAGGAGGTCAGCCTCGAGCGCCGGCGACTTGTAGTAGACCAGGCTGTCGCGATGTTCCTTGGGCACTACCGTAAAGCTTGAACAGTTTCCCCAGCCCTTCACGCGGTAACCGGCGTCGCATCATGACCGCGTTCGGCAAAGGAACAACGCTCGAATGTTCAGCTTGAGACTAAGCTGGAGATAAAAGCTTTGTCGTTGAAGTGGTGAGTTTCTAACACCAGTAGTTCTAGCAGGCGTAAGCCCGGCGACGCCGAACCCGAGCAGGGCCAAGCTCGTCGGCTCCGGCACCGAAGTCGGCGGCGGCACGACGAGCGCCGTGGAATCGCGGCAAGGACGGATTGTTGGTCCGAGCGGCGAACGACCTTGATGACGAAATCAGGGAACGCTGCTTTGTCGGTCAGCCAGGTCCGATCGTAGGCACCGTCGGCAAACAGGTCATTCAGCGATGGCCAGCGTTTGCGGATTGCGTCCAGGATCAAGTGTGCGCCGACGATGTCGGATGGGTCGGCCGTGGTCAGACTGCTAGTTCGCCGCTCTGACAATTGTCAAACCGCGACGTGAGTCCACCTAAGAACGTGAACTTTGAGCGGCAGTAGGACGACGCGTAGCGGACGCTGATCGGATCGGTCATGCTGATAAACAAAAAGCGGCTAGTTTAAACTCGCACGGACTCGCTGCGCGGCCGCTCGCAATACCGATGCGTGCCGAGGTTATCCGTACCCCTTCTCTTCTCCACAAAGTACGCTGCTGCTGGCATCCCAGGGACCTGGATAGCATTGGAGCCAGTCGAACGGTTCCATTACGACGCGGCATACACCCCCACTCCAGTGATCGCGCAACCAGATCTGCCCTTTCGCCAGGAAGCGGCACGCGGTAGCACCCGGTATGACTACCAGCCGCGATGAAACGAGCACCACGCCTGCGCCGCGTCGAAGCCAGCGTCTCGCGCCGGACGACCGCAAGCGACAAATCCTGAGTGCTGCCGTCAATTATTTCGCCGAGGTCGGCTTCGATGGCGGCACGCGCGAACTGGCGCGGCGGCTGCAAGTCACCCAGCCGCTGATCTATCGATACTTTCCCTCCAAGGAGGACTTGATCCAGGCCGTGTATCAGGAGGTGTATCTCACCCGCTGGCAGCCGGATTGGGAGCGTGAATTAGCCGAGCCCGGCCTACCCATCCGGGACCGGCTGATCACATTCTACACGCAGTTCACGGCAGCCGTTTTCACGCCGGAGTGGATCCGCATCTATCTATTCGCCGGGCTGCGCGGGCTAGAGATGAACCAGTGGTGGATCACTTTCGTCGAGCACCATCTCCTGCGTAAGCTGGCCGAAGCGTTGCGGCAGGCGCACGACTTGCCAAGCGTCGAGGTGCAGCCAATTGGCGCGCGCGAGATCGAGTTATACTGGTTGTTCCACGGTGGCATCTTCTATTACGGCCAGCGGCGTGAAGTGTATGGGCATGTATCGGAGGTGACGCTGGCCTCCTTTATCGAAATCAGCGTGGATGCGCTGCTGAACGGTTTACCACAGACTTTGCGCGCACTGCTCGGGGAGACGCCACGCCGGGTTGACAGGAAGCGCGCGACATCTAGATGATCGTCTGATAAACAAGGGATGGGACGGTCCTCGTGTCGGATACCCTCAAGCGGCGCGCGATCATCATCGGCGGCTCGATCGGCGGGCTATTCGCGGCGCTGCTGCTGCGGCAACGCGGCTGGGACGTGTGCATCTACGAGCGCGTGCCGACGCCGCTGAGCGGCCGTGGCGCTGGGATCATCACGCATCCGGAGCTACGGGCAATCCTGCAGGGTCTGGGCCTGGACCCGCACCGTGATTTCGGCATCGAGATCGCCGAACGCATCACGCTCGGGCACGAAGGAGAGGTGGTCGGCACCCATCCGTGCGCGCAGGTCGCGACGTCGTGGGAGCGGGTGTTTGGCATGCTGCGTGGTTTGCTGCCGGACGAGTTTTATGTGCACGGGGCCGAGTTGATCGCCATCGACGTCGACGATCACGGTGTCTACGCTCGCTTTGCAGACGGGCGGCAAGCGGAGGGCGATGTGTTGATCGGCGCCGATGGCGTGCGCTCGACCGTCCGACAGCTCCTAGCCGGTGATGTGGCGCCATCCTATGCCGGTTACGTCGCCTGGCGCGGGTTGTTGGCGGAAGCGGACGTGCCGGCGGAGATAGGCGGCCGGTTCAGCTTTTGCCTGCCCCCGGGTGAGCAGATTCTGGCCTATCCGGTGGCTGGCGAGGGTAACGATCTACGGCCGGGTCGACGACGCTACAACTTCGTCTGGTATCGGCCGGCAGACGAGGCCCACGCCTTGCCGGAACTGCTGACGGATATCCACGGCAAGACACACGCCGTCTCCATCCCGCCGCCACTGATCCGCCCGGCGGTGACATCGGCGATGAGGGAGGCGGCAGAACGAACGCTGGCACCCGCGTTCGCCGCGATCGTCGCTGCAACGGCGCAACCGTTCTTGCAGCCAATCTTCGACTTGGAGCTATCGCAGATCGCCTGGAAGCGCGCCGTCCTGATCGGCGACGCCGCATTCGTGGTGCGTCCGCATGTGGGTGCAGGGGTAACAAAGGCCGCTGAGGACGCGACATGCCTGGCCACCGCGCTGGCCGAGCCCGGAAGTCTGGAGGCGGCGCTCGACCACTACCAGGCGGAACGCCTACCGGCAGGCCGTCGGCTGGTGCAGCGCGGCCGGCATCTCGGCGCCTACATGCAGGCGCACCTCAGCACGGAAGAAGAGCGGCAGGCCGCCTTCCGCCACCGCACGCCCGAGGCGGTGATGGCGGAGACGGCGCTGTTGGACTTTTAGCCTTTGAGGCCGAACAGCTTTTGCGCGTTGAAGCCGGCGATCTTGCCAAAGGTCGCCTCGTCCAGCCCGGCCGACGCCAAGTGTCCGATCGGGTCACTCTCGGCCATATCGTATGGATAGTCGGTGCCCATCAGCACCTGATCGACGCCGAACACCTCGATCAGGTTCCGCAGCTGATGCGGGGTAAATACGACGGAGTCGACGAACACACGCTTGAGGTATGAGGTCGGCGGCTCCTTGAGCGCTCCACGAGCATCCGACCGGGCGCCCCAAGCATGGTCGATGCGGCCGGAATAGGTGGCCAGATAGCCGCCACCATGCACGGCGATCAGCTTCAGGCCGGGATGGCGGTCGAGCACACCGTCGAAGATCAAGTAGTGCAGCGCGAGGGTGGTTTCGAGCGGGTTGCCGACCACGTTGTTGAAGTAGAAGCGCGTCAGCCGAGTCGCCTCGGTGAAGCCGTTCGGGTGGATCAGGATCACCGCGCCGAGCTCTTCTGCCTTGGCCCAGAACGGAGCGAATTCCGGATCGGACAGTTCGAGGCCGTTCACGTTGGTGAGGATGTGTGCACCCTTCATGCCGTCCTCGCGCATGCTGCGCTCGAGTTCGGCCGCGGCCGCCTTACCGTCTTGCATCGGCACCGTGCCGATGGCGGCGAAACGCTCCGGCTTCTGCGCGGCGAACGCCGCCAGCCCAGCGTTGACCATCCGCGCCGCCTTGATCGCGATGTCGAGCGGCACGTGATAGGTGCATTGCGGCGGCGGCGGCATGATGATCTGAACGTCGATGCCGGCGGCGTCCATGTCGGCCAGGCGCACTCCAAGATCGACCATGTTGGGCCGGCGGTCGGCGTCCTGCTTACGGTTGAGCGCCTTGGTCGCGTCGGTGGCGAAGTGCGCCAGCGGCACCTTGCTCAAATCCACATGCGGCTGCGTCAGCGCTGCCGCTTCGGGCACCATGACGTGCGAGTGCATGTCGACCGTGATACTCTTCGGGCGCAGCTCGCGACCGGGCTGGCCATGCTGACGCGCGGCGGTGGCGCCGTAGTGGTTGGTTTCTTCGGTCACGAGTGGTCTCCTATTAAAACACGCCGAGGTGGCGGTTGATGGTCGCCGGGTCGGCCGCAAGCGCGGCTGCCGTGCTCTGCACGACGACCCGGCCGGTGTTGAGTAGCGCGACGTCGTCGGCCAGCGACAGGGCGAGGTGAACGTTCTGCTCGACCAGGATCATCGACAAGCCCTCGCGCTTGAGCAGCGCGATCGTCTCGCCAATTTCGGTCACCATCTTGGGCGACAGCCCTTCGGACGGCTCGTCGAGCAGCAGCACGCGCGGGTTGCCCATCAGCGCTCGTCCGATCGCCAGCATCTGCTGCTCGCCGCCCGACATGAGGCCGGCGCGCTGCGACACGCGCTCGCGCAGCCGCGGAAACGTCTGGAAGACGCGCTCGGCCGTCCAGGCGCCACCGCTGACCTTGCGGGCGGCGACGACCAGGTTCTCGCGCACTGTCAGCGACGGGAAGATGCGGCGACCTTGCGGCACGATGCCGACGCCCTGGCGCACGACATGCTCGGGGCTGCCGGCGCGCAGCGTCTTGCCGAACGCGCTGGCGTGACCGCCTCGCACGCGGACGAAGCCCATGATGGCGCCCATGCACGTCGTCTTGCCCGCGCCGTTGCGCCCCAGCAGGGCCAGCGTTCTTCCTTCGGGCAACACCAGGCTCACCTGATGGAGCACATGGCTGTCGCCGTATCCGGCGTCGAGCTCGTGCAGCGTGAGCGCGTCAACCACCGAAATACACCTCCCGTGTGCGGGGATCGGCCACGACCTCAGCGCGGGTGCCTTCCAGCACCACTGTGCCGAAATTGAGCAGGGTGATGCGATCCGCCAGCGCGAGTGCGACGTCCATGTCATGCTCGATCAACACGATCGATACCGAGCGCGGCAACGCTTCGAGCACCGCGCGCACGGTGACCCGTTCCTGCGCCGATAATCCGGCCAGTGGCTCATCCAGCAGCAACAGCCGCGGCTCCTGCGCCAGCACCATCGCCAGCTCGAGCCGCCGCCGCTCGCCATAGGACGTCTCCGCCGCGATCCGAGTGCCTTGGTCCTGCAGCCCCACCGTCGTCAACGCGGCCTGCGCGCGGGCGTTGATGTCGTGCCGCCGCGCAAACGAGCCCCATGGAATCCAGCCGATCGGGCTGGTGCCAATCGCGGCAAGAGCGACGTTGTGCAGCAAGGTTTCGCCAGGAAATAGCGTGAGTACCTGATAGGTGCGGCCGAGGCCGACGCTGGCGCGCTTGCGCACGGGTTGGCCTCGCAGTTCCTGGCCGAAGACCTTGACGCTGCCGGCATCGGCGCGCAGGTCACCGCAGATCAGGTTGAACAACGTTGTCTTGCCGGCGCCGTTCGGGCCGATCAACAACCGCCGCTCGCCGGGCATGACAGTGAGCGAGACCCCGTTGGTCGCAGTGATGCCGCCGAACGTCTTGCGCAGGCCTTCGACATGGAGTGCGGGCGTGGTCATCATGCTTTCGCCGGAATGGCGAACCAGCGGCGAACGCCCGGGACCAGTCCGCGCGGCATGAGCATCACCGAGACGATGAAGATGAGGCCGAGCAACGAGGACCAGCGATCGACATAGGAACTGACGACCGTCTTGACCACGGTGATGACGGCGGCGCCGACGACCGGTCCGGCCAGTGTGCCCGCACCGCCGAGCACCACCATCAGCAGCACTTCGGCCGACTGCTGCAACGACATGGTTTGCGGGCTGATGAAGCCATAATCCCAAACGTAAAGAAGCCCGGCCACCGAGCCCCAGAACCCTGCCAAGGTGAAGGCCGCCCACTGCATCAGCCAGACCGGATACCCCAGCATGCGCATCCGGCGTGGCTGGTCCCGCGCGCCGCGCAGGCACGCGGCGAAAGGCGAGCGGGAGAGTTGCCAGAGCGCGACCAATGCGACCAGGAAGATCGCTGTGACCAAGTAGTAGAAGGACGTCGGCTGCGTGAAGTCCACGCCTGGTACGCTCGGCCGGTCTGCGCGCAAGCCGTTGTCGCCGCCGGTGAGCCACACCCAGCGATAGGCCAAGCCCCACACCACTTGTCCTAGGGCGAGGGTGATCATCATGAAGCTCAGCCCGGCCGCCCGCAGCGCCAGCACCCCGAACACCGCCGCCAACAGAGTGCCGCATAGGATCGACAGGATCGCGGCCCCGAGCGCGCCGACCCCGGTGTTGATCATCAGCCAGGCATACGCATAGGCGGGAACGCCGAGATACACGGCATGCCCCAGCGACGACATGCCGCAATAGCCGATCAGGATATTGAGGCTGAGGGCGAGGATGGCGGCGACGAGCACGTGCGTCGCGATCGCGACATAAAACGTCCCGGGCAGCAGCCACGGCAGCCCAGCCAGCACGGCCATCGTAATGACGGCGATGGCGACGGGATTCCTCATGCGCCCGCCCGCCCGAACAGACCTTCTGGTTTGAACACCAAAGCGAGCACCATCGGTAGGAACAGGACGACGTAGGCGAAGTCGGGCAGCAGAGCGTTGCCGAAATTATAGATGAAGCCGATCAGAAAGCTCCCGACGAGCGCGCCGCCGAGACTGCCGACGCCGCCGAGGATGACCACGATCAGTGCCAGCGGCAGCATATCGGTATCGAGCCCAGGATACGCCGACAGGATCGGTCCGCCGACCGCGCCGCCGAAGCCAGCCAGCGCGGCACCGATGAAGAACACCGTGTTGAACAACCAACCAACCCGGATGCCAACGCCGCGCGCCATCATGCGGTCATCCACGCCGGCGCGGATCATGGCGCCCAACCGCGTGTAGTTTAGGAGCAGCACCAGCAGCACCAGCGCAATCACCGCAACGACCAGCACCACGAGGCGGTAGGTCGGAAAGGCGTAGCCGAACGCACGCAATGGCCGGCTCAGCGAGGGCGGCGCGGCCAGCGGCATCGGATCGCCACCCCAGACGCTGAGGCACAGATCAGCGATGATAAAGGCGATGCCGAGAGTCACCAGCACCTGGCCTTGCTCGTTACCCGCGAGCCGGCGCAGCAACCCGCGCTCGAGCACGGCGCCGAGCGTTCCCACGACCGCTGCCACTGCCAGTGCCGCAATCCAGAGCGGCCAGCCCAGGTTCAGCAGGGTCGCGCCGAGATAGGCGCCCAGCATGAACAGGGCGCCGTGAGCAAGGTTAGGAATACGCAACAAACCGAAGATCAGCGAGAACCCGGAGGCGAGCAGGAACAGCAAGCCGCCAAACGCCACGCTGTTCAGCGTCTGGATCAGCCAGAATTGCATGCGCTACTTGTCGAGGAAGCGCGCAGGCGGTGTATCACGCCCGTAGACGGGAGCCTTCAGGAACGCCGCCGGGTCATAGGTCCAGAACTGGCTGACGTCCGGATATGTCTTGACAACGGTGTTGACCAAGCGGCCGTTCTTCTTCTCGACCTTGCGGATGTAGACGCTACCGACGACGTTGCCGAATTGATCGAAGCGCACTGGTCCACGCACCGTGTCGGGATACGTGCCCTCGCGCACGGCTTTGATGAAACTTTGCTTGTCCTCGATGCGACCGCCGATCTGGCCGAGTGCCGCGTTCATCACCTGCGCCGCGACATAAGTTCCGGCGGCGTAATAACCAGGATCGGCTTTGTAATCCGCCTGCATCCCGGCAACGAAAACCTTGTTGGTTGGGTTGTCCAGCTGAGCGGAATACCAATTGGTCGACACCATCCCCAGGGCATCCGGCCCCATCTGTTGCAGGATCGCCTCGTCGACCGCCGTCATGCCGCCGATGATCGGGGTGGTGCCGCCATATTCCTTGTACTGCTTGAAAAACCGAAATCCGTTGGACCCGGCGAACGACATAAAGATGACGTCCACGTCCTTGAACTGGGCGATGAAGGTGCCGTAATCCGGCGCGTTCAGCGGCGGCCACAGCTTTTGCACCGTCTGCCCGCCTTCATCCTCGAACACGCGCTGGAACCCGGCGTTCTGCTCCTGACCGAACGCCATGTCGTCGCCGATCGTCGCGGCGCGCTTGTAGTTCAAATCCTTACGCGCATAGTCGGCCAGCACTTGCGCACATTGCGCCGATGACGACGTCACCCGGCAGAACCATGGGTCCGGATGCCGTTGGGTAATGTCCTCCGCCGCCGCGACGCTGAACACCGGGATATTCTTTTCCTTGGTGTAATCATCGATCGCCAAGGCCTCGAATGCTGCCAGCGGCCCGATGATCGCCGACACGTTGTTGCGCTCCACCAATTCCTGCGTTTTGGAGCGCGTGTTGGCGGGAACGCCACCGGTGTCGGCGGTGAACAGCTCGATCGTCCGCCCGGCCATCTTGTTGCCGTTCTGCTTGAGCCATAGTTGCAGGCCCTGCTCCATCTGAATCCCGCCCGCCGCGAGCGGCCCGGTCTTGACGGTCAGGAAGCCGAGCCGGATCGGCCCAGTCTCCTGAGCCCAGGCCCGGCTGGCCATTGAGAGGGCGAGACTACTGCCGAGGAATGTGCGTCGGCCGATGGTCGTCGTCATGATGCCTCCAGTGCAGTGCGGGACGGGATGATGGGCAGCAACAGGACCGGTTGCTGCCCCGCGGCTGCGTGCAGCGTGGTCCGGCCGGCGAATAGCGCCGGTGGTCGGTCGTTCGGGTCGTCGTGCAGGAACGGCCCGCATCCGCGCAGCACGTTCTTGAAGTTGGACAGCTTGCCGCCGTCGGTAGCCGCCTCGTAGTCCCGCCCGCGCACGCTCAGGCCGATCCGGTGGCCGGGTGGTACGACGATGCTGGTGGGCCATATCTCGACGTCGAGCCGGACGATCTCGCCGGGCGTGAGCGGCTGAGGGTCCGTGTGGGTGTGATAGGGACGATAGGGCAGGGACAGCGCGGTATCGAGGGTGCGGTGAGAGGCGCGCAGCCAGCCTTGGCCGATCGGCGTGTGCGGATCGATCGCGCCTTGAAACGTGATTTCGTGCAGGTCGGGCGTGAACACACGCAGCACCACGAACAGGTCGGCGTCGGCGGTGCTGGACGACACGAACAGCCGGACGGCGGATGGGCCGGTGATTTCCGTCTCGTACTCGACCGGCGCCGTGAGGAACGTCACGCCGTCGCCCATGGCTTCGAAGGCGAGCGTTCCGACGGTCGATGCCGATCCAAGCACCTGATCGTTTAAATCTAGGCTGTATTCGGTCCATTGAGTGTCGGCGATCGGCCATGCCGTCTCGGAGCGCGCCTCGAAGCGGTCGGGATGGCGAACCTGCAGCAGCACTTTGGGGTGTTGGTCCCAATCCGACGCCGGATCCTGCTTGAGGAAATGGTCAAAGAAGCGGCGCTGCAGGGTGCGTCCGTAATCGGTGTAGAAATGCGTCCAATGCTCGATCCCATGGGCTTCGAGCCACTTCTCGGTCGACGCCGCCCGCATGAAGCCTTCGAAATTACCTCGAGGATGCAGTCCCTGGCCGCCCCAATTGGCCGCTGAGAGAAACGGTACAGTGACGCGCGACCAGTCGGGCGAGCGGGCGCGGTGATAGTCGTCGTCCAGCGGGTGGGCGAGGATATCGCGGCCGAAATCGCATCGATTGGCTGCCAGCGTCGCCTCGTCCAGCGTGTCCGAGCCGCAGACCAGTTCACCAGTCACTTTATTGCGCGGCCCGCGCTCGCCAAGTCCGTTCTGCACGGTTTTGACCTGCATGTCATACCAGTTGGCCCAGAACGTGCTGACGATGCCGCCGTGATGCGTCATGTCGCGATACCAATCCGCCGCGCCTTCCCAGATGCACATTGCGGCCAGGTGCGGCGGCTGACAGCTGGCGACCTGCCACTGGTTGATCCCGTAATAGCTGACGCCGTTCAGCCCGACCCGGCCGTTGCTCCAGTCCTGCACCCCGGCCCACTCGATGCAGTCATGGAAATCCTGCGTCTCGCGCGGGCTGAAATGATCCACGTAACCCGGCGACCGTCCGCAACCGCGGCTATCGACGCGCACGCAAACGTAGCCGTCCGGCACCCATTTCTCCGGATCTACCACTTCCCAGTTCTGGTAGCGATTGCTCGAACCCGCCGCCACGTCCGGATGCTGCTCGACCATCCGATCCCAGGCGCTTGGATAGCCTTCTTGGAACAACAACCCCTTGGCGTATGGCCCGTAGGTGAGCAGCACAGGATGCCGCCCGTCGGCCACCGGGCGAAACACGTCGGCGCGCAGCGCGAGGCCATCATCCATTTCGATGACGACGTCCCAATCGATACGCATTCCGTCGCGTGTTTCGCTCAAGGCCATGCAGAATTTCCCCAAGGCGGCTTTGCCGTCCTTTATTTCCAAGCGTTCTCGTCGCGCTTAATTATCGACCGACAGATAAGCGCGTCGGCGCAATGGATGCAAGCGTGCTACGCGGGGAGCCCGGCCATTCGTTGCAAAACGTCGCACACCGCCGCCGTGTCGTGCGACGCGTGGCCGAGTGACATCGCGCTGGCGTAAACTGGGATGCAGGCGCTGAGCAGCGGCGTCGGCACGCCCAACGCGGTGGCGAACTGGCCGATGATCGCCATGTCTTTCTGCCAGATCGACACCTTCATCGTCGCCGGCTCGTACTCGCCGCTCGCCATCATCGGTGCGCGCAGTTCGAACACCCGCGACGTGCCCGCGCCGGCGCCGATCAAGTCCACCACCTGCTTCGGGTCCAGCCCGGCCTTCATGCCGAGCACCATCGCCTCGGCCGACGCGACGTTGTGGATCGCGACCAGCAGATTGGCGACGTATTTCATGCGGCTGCCGTTGCCATAAGCACCGACGTCGTGTGCGGCGCGGGCAAAACCGTCGAAGAATGGCTTGATCCGCGCGATCGCTGCGCTATCCCCACTGGCATAGATCACGAGGTCCCGGTTCTTGGCTTGCGAACCGGTGCCACTGATCGGGCAATCCAGCGCGCAGTGCCCGGCCGCGCCGAGTGTCTCGCCGAACTTGATCTTATCCTCGAGCGCCATCGTGCTGGCCTCGACCACGACCCGGGCCGGCGCACCGGACGCGGCGATGGCGGCGGCGGTCGCGTGCAGCGCGGCCGGCGATGGAAGGCTGGTCATGATCACCGGCGCCGCGTGCACCAACGCCGCCAAGTCGTCATGCACGGTGACGCCGGCCGCCTTTGCCGCATCACGAGCTACCGGGTCCGGATCGAAGCCGTGCACGCGCCAGCCGCTCTGCACGAGATTGGTCGACATCGCGCCGCCCATGATGCCCAGCCCGATGATACCGGCTTCTTTGTCCATGCCGTTGCTCCCCTCGATGTCGCTCGTTATAGCGATCGAACGATCAATAAGCCGCAAATGCAGGAGACGTCCATGCGCATCGGGTTCGCCGGAATGGGAAAGATGGGCGCAGCGATGGCGGCGCGCCTTGCTGAGCAGGGACAGCCGCCGGCGGTCTGGAACCGCACCCGCGCCCGAGCCGACGCCACCGGCCTCGTCGTCGTCGATACGCCGTCGGCTTTGGCCGAGCGCACCGACATCATCCTCACCAGTTTGTTCGACGATGCCGCCGCCGAGGCCGTGTTTCACGGAACGGATGGGCTGCTGGCGACCGATCTTGCCGGCAAGCTGATCATCGAGATGAGCACGCTCCGGCCGCATACGCAGGTGGCGCTGGCCGAAGCGGTGCGGGCCCGCGGCGGGGCGGCGATCGAGTGCCCGGTCGGCGGCACCACGGGGCCGGCACGGGCCGGCACGCTGCTCGGGCTGGCCGGAGGTGCGGCCGATGACGTTACGCGCGCACGGCCGGTGCTGGATGTGTTGTGCCGCCGGGTCGAGCATGTGGGCGGCCATGGCGCGGCCGCCTCGCTGAAGCTGGCGATCAACTTGCCGTTGTTGGTGTTCTGGCAGTCGTTCGGGGAAGCCAATGCCTTGGTACGCCACCTCGGGCTCGACCCGGCTTGGCTGGTCGAGCTGTTCGCCGACACCTCCGGCGCTCCGGCAGTGTTGAAGAACCGCGGCAAGGCGATCGCGGCGACGCTGGCCGGCGCGGAACCCGGTGCCGTCACCTTCGACATCGATTCCATTCGCAAGGATCTCTCGACCATGGTGGCCGAAGCCGGTTCGCGCAACGTTGCGCTTCCCGCAGCATCGGCCGCATTGGCGAGCTTCGACGACGCTAGCGCGGCCGGTTGGGGGGAGCGGGACTGCACCTGGCTGCCGGCATTCTGGGCATCGAAAGCCGACCATCAACCGAGCTGATGGCCCGGCGCATAATCGATAATGACGGCGCGGTGCGTCTCTGCCCTATGCTGCCGCCAACGAAACCATCCGAGGGAACACCATGCAGCTCGGTTTCTTCACCATGCCGATCCATCCGCTCGAGAAGGACTGGCGCCAATCGCTGCGCGAGGACCGCGAAACCTTCATCCTGGCGGACGAACTCGGCTTCAGCGAGGCCTATGTCGGGGAACACACCACCGACAAGGCGGAGAACATCACCTCCTGCACGTTGTTCCTGGCGAGCCTGGTCGGGCACACCAAGCAGATCCGCCTCGGCACCGGCACTGTCAACCTGCCGAACACCCACCCGGCCCGGGTCGCCGGCGAGATCGCGATGCTGGACCACATGCTCGACGGCCGGCTCAATTTCGGCATCAGCCCGGGCGGCCTCCCGTCCGATGCGGAAGCGTTCGGCACGCTGGGCGCCGACCGCGCCGCCATGTTCGTCGAAGCGATCGACCAGGTGTTGCAGATCTGGTCGAGCGAACCGCCCTACAATATCGTCGGCAAGTATTGGTCGGTCACGACGGAAAAGACGCTGATCGCCGATATCGGCCAGGGCCTGATCCCCAAGCCGCTGCAGGCACCGCACCCACCCATCGTCGTCACCGTCGTGGCCCCATTCTCCAAGGGCGTCACGGAGGCGGCGGCGCGCGGCTGGGAGCCGATCAGCGCGAACTTCCTGATGCCGCAATGGGTGCACAGCCATTGGCCGAAATACGTCGAAGGCTGCGTTCGCGCCGGCCGCCCGGCCGACCCGGCCAACTGGCGCGTCGCCAAGAGCATTTGCGTCGCCGATGACCGCGACACCGCTCGCCGTTACGCGACCGATCCGGATAGCCCGTACCGGTTCTACTACAAACAGCTCCTGACCAAGATGAAGCGCGCCGGCAGGGCGGAGCTGTTCAAGGAGGACCGCAACCAGTCCGACGACAGCGTCACGCTGGACGCCATCTGCGACCGGTTGATCATCCACGGCACCGCTGACGAAGTGGCCGATAAGCTACTGGCTTTTCGCGACGAAGTCGGCGATTTCGGCACGTTGCTCTATGCCGGCCACGACTGGGCGGACCGCGACATCGCCCGGCGCAGCAAGGTGTTGATGGCCGAACGGGTGATGCCGATGATCAACACTGCCACTGGCCGCGAACGAACCGCTGCCGAGTGACGCTGTCGCTGCGCGCCACTGCTCCTGGCGTGCAGCGACGAAGAGCTAGCGTCACACGGAGCAGTAACGCTCCTTCAATGCCTCGTCGGCCAACAACGCGGCGGCGTGGTCCTGATAGACGATCCGACCGCCATCCATGATGTAAGCCCGGTCGGCGATCCCCAAGGCGAGCTCCACGTTCTGCTCGACCAGCAGGATGGTGGTGCCCTGCTCGCGCATGGTGGCAAACAGAGCCATCATCTCGTCGACCAGGATCGGCATGATGCCTTCGCTCGGCTCGTCGAGCATCAACAGCTTGGGGCGGCTCACCGTCGCACGCGCGATCGCCAGCATCTGCTGCTCGCCGCCCGACATCGTGAGCGCCATCTGGTCCAGACGTTCGGCCAATCGCGGGAAGATGGTGGCGACCTCGTCGATCACCTCGCGCTCCGGCCGCTTCACTTTGGCGGCCAACAGGCCGAGCCGGATGTTGTCGCGCACCGTCAGCCCGGCGACGATCCGCCGCTCCTCCGGCACGTAGCCCAGCCCCAGCCCGTTGCGCACATGCGCCGGCCGCCCCAGCAACTCGGCACCGTCGAAGCGGACACTCCCGGTCGTGCGCCCGGCCAGGCCCATGATGCTGCGCAACGTCGTGGTCTTACCCGCGCCATTGCGCCCGACCAGGCAGACGATCTCGCCTTGCTCGACCGTCAGATCGATCCCCTGCAGGATATGGCTGCGGCCATACCACGCATGAACGCCCTCGAGATGCAGCACGCCCTAATGCTCCCGCTGGCCGAGATAGACGCGCTTGACCTCGGCATTGCCGCGCACCGCATCCGGCGTGCCTTGGGCCAATAACTCGCCATGGTGCAGCACCAGCAACCGGTCGCAGATGCCCATGACGAGCTTCATCTTGTGCTCGACCAGGATCACCGTCCGCTCCCGGGCTAGTTCGGTAATCAGCGTCATCATGCTGCGCGTCTCCTCCGGGCTCATGCCGGCGGTCGGTTCGTCGAGCAGCAGCAGGCGCGGGTTGCTCGCCAACGCCATCGCGATCTCGAGCGCCCGTTGCTCACCGTGTGCCAGCGCGCTCGCCAGCCGATGCCGTGCCGCCCACAGGCCCACCGTGGCCAACAGCGAGCCGGCCTGCTCGACCAACCCGGTCAGCCGCGATCGCGGGCGCCAGATGTCGTAGCGCGACGTCAACGCCTGAAGCG
>JBPBQE010000010.1:0-15259 GCA_050954595.1 Janthinobacterium lividum
GGAGGAGGTGGGGCCGCTCTGACCGGATGGTCAGAGCGGCCCCGGAGTTTACCGCTCGACTAGATCTGCGAGCTAGCGCTCGACGCACATGGCGACGCCCATGCCGCCGCCGATGCAGAGGGTGGCGAGGCCCTTCTTGGCGTCGCGGCGACCCATTTCGTGCAGCAGGGTGGTCAGGATACGAGCGCCGGAGGCACCGATCGGGTGGCCGATGGCGATGGCGCCGCCGTTGACGTTCACCTTGGCGGTGTCCCAGCCCATGTCCTTGTTCACGGCGCAAGCCTGGGCTGCGAAGGCTTCGTTGGCTTCGACGAGGTCGAGGTCGGCGGCTTTCCAGCCGGCGCGCTCGAGGGCCTTGCGCGAGGACGGGATCGGGCCGGTGCCCATGATCGAGGGGTCGACGCCGGCGGTGGCGAAGCTGGCGATGCGGGCGAGCGGGGTGAGGCCGCGACGCTCGGCTTCCTTGGCCGACATGACGATCAGCGCGGCGGCGCCGTCGTTGATGCCGCTGGCGTTGCCGGCGGTGACGGTGCCGTCCTTGGAGAAGGCGGGGCGCAGCTTGGCCATGGTCTCGACCGAGGAATCGTGACGGATGTACTCGTCATCGGAGACCACGGTGTCGCCCTTGCGGCCCTTGATGGTCACGGGGACGATCTCGTCCTTGAACTTGCCGGCCTTCTGGGCGGCGCTGGCCTTGTTCTGGCTGGCGGCGGCGAATTCGTCCTGCTGCTGGCGGGTGATCTGGAACTTGGTGGCGACGTTCTCGGCGGTGTTGCCCATGTGGTAGCCGTTGAAGGCGTCCCAGAGGCCGTCCTTGATCATGGTGTCGACCAGGCCGAGGTCACCCATCTTGGTGCCCTGGCGGAGGTAGGCGGCGTGGGTGGACTGGCTCATGCTCTCCTGGCCGCCGGCGACGACGATCTGGCTTTCGCCGCTCATGATCTGCTGGGCGGCGAGGGCCACGGTGCGCAGGCCGGAGCCGCAAACCTGGTTGATGCCAAAGGCGGTGGAGCTATCGGGGATGCCGGCCATGCGGGCGGCCTGGCGGGCTGGGTTCTGGCCCTGGGCGGCGGTGAGGACTTGGCCGAGGATGATCTCGTCGATATCCGCCGGGTCGAGCTTGGCGGCGGCGATGGCAGCGCGGATGGCGTCGGCGCCGAGGATGTGGGCCGGGACGCTGCCGAAGGCGCCGTTGAAGCTACCGACGGGTGTGCGGACGGCCGAGACGATGACGACGTCTTCCATTTTTTGAGCTCCCTTACTTGTGCCGAGATAGATAGGCGGTCCGAGGCGGCGCAACCAGCCCGGGAGGGCGGTTCCAGAGCTGGGGTTTGTGGGACCTGGGTTGATGAAACGTGTATTTCGCGCAGTGCGTCATCAGGTGCTATCGTGGTCAACTAACGCCAACGAGGTATTCCATGGCCGACGTGCCCGCTAAACCACCCGAGCAGGCCGCGGAGACAACCAAGGCGTCGGCATCCAACACCGTTGTGGTCAAGAAGTACGCCAACCGGCGGTTGTACAATACCGAAACTTCCAGCTATATCACGCTGGACAACCTGGCCGAGATGATCCGGGCCGGGCGGGACTTCGTCGTGTACGACGCCAAGTCGGGTGACGACATCACGCGCGGGGTGTTGACCCAGATCATTGTCGAGGAAGAAAGCAAGGGCAGCGCGATGCTGCCGGTGGCGTTCCTGCGGCAGTTGATCGGGTTCTATGGCGGGAACCTCGAGGGCGTGGTGCCGCGGTATCTCGAATACTCGATGAGCAGCTTCGCGCGGCAGCAGCAGCAGATGCGGACGGTGATGGAGCGGACGTTCAGCCCGTTCATTCCGGCCGGTGTGGAAGAGATGAACCGGCAGAACCTGGCGATGTTCGAGCGGGCTGTTAGCATGTGGAACCCGTTTGCGCGCGCGGGAGATGCCGGGCACGACCCGGCGGCTCCCCAGCCCGAACACGCGGCGGAGCAGGCATCCGAGGCGAGCGGCGCGGCAGAGGGCGGCGCGGGGCCGTCGGACGAGAATCCGGAATTGGCGTGGCTGCGCAACGAAGTCGCCAGCTTGCAGCGGCAACTCGCGGCAGCGCATGCGGCGGCCGTCGTGCCAGCGCCGATCCTGGCGGCGTCGGTGATCCCGGAGAACGTGCGGCGCGATCCGGCGGCCACGAGCGGCAACGGTAAAACGGCGCGGCGGACGGGACCGAAAGCGTCAGCGTAACGCGATGATGAGCCGCTAATCCCAGCGGAGCGGCGCGAGGCGCAGCACGGGGATACGGGCGAGGCTGACTGTGCCGTTCTGCACCGTGATGGGAAGCTCCACCGGCCCGGTGCCGGATGGAGCGGCGAGGACCGTCAGCATGCCGCGGGCGGCCAGGGCACCGGAAGCGGTGAGGGCGCCGGTGGCGACGAGGCGGTCTAGACCGGCGAACAGGCCGGTGGCGGCGAGGCGTCCGGTCAGGGCGGGTTGAAGCGCCGGGTCGAGCGCCAGGGTGGCGGCGCCGGTGACGGCGAGCGGGCCCCAGGCGAGTGCGGCATCGTCGATGTCGAGGTGGCCGCCATCGGCGCGCCAGCGTTGCGCGCTTGCGGCGGCGGTGGCCATCGGCACGACCGGTGTGGAGAGACGGGCGACGACGTGCAGGGAGTCGATCGGGGGCTGGATCGGCTGGCCGTCGGAGCCGGGAAGCGAAACCGTCGAGAGCTGCATGGCGAGGCTGTCGGGGCGGGTGTCGAGCCGAGCCGACGCGATGCGGACGGGACCAGCCGGGGCGGCGATGTCGAGATCGGTGGCGCTGACGATCGCCGGGTCGGCTTGCCTGAGGTCCAGGGTGGCGATCAGGCTGCCGGCGGTGAAGGCTAGCGGCGGGGCATCGCCCAGGGCGATCGATTGCGGGCCGGCGGCGGAGATTGTCAGGCGGCTGGGGTGGATGGCACCGAGACGAAGCGTCTGCGTGCCCGCCGTCCAGGCGAGCGGCGGGATGATGTCGGGGCCGGAGCGGAGGGTGGCGTTCGGCAGCACGATCTCGGCCGCGAAAGGCCAGCCGCGCCAGCGAGCGGGTTCGGCGGAAAGGGACCATCCGGCGGCCGCAGCGGCGTCGCGGGCTCCGTCGTCCAAGCGTCGGCAGGCGATGGCCCAAATGACGGTATCGGCGGCGATGACGCACGAAACCGCGGCGATGGCGGCCAAGCGTAGTCGCCGCCGGACGCTGACTTTATCCATCACGACCGATGCGCTTTGGTGTTGACTCGTCGCAATTCCTGAAACTTGTCCACAGGGCGGCAACCGCGAATGAATCGTTGATTTTTGTCACCAAATACTCACGAAGCAATCTATGTCGTGGTCGGCACCATCGGTCCGTCAAGGGCGGCAACGCCCGTGGATCCTGCGATCTGTGGCGTAAATGCACTAGGATAGCGGATTCGTCGTGCTGCGCGGGGTGATGGCGGGCGGCAAAATCGGGGGGCGCTACAGGGCGTTTATTCAGGTTGCCCAACAGGCCTCACACAGGTTGATCCACGGAGTTATCCACAGCTGATTCAGTGAAACTCGCGTCGGCCCAGCGTTGGCGGAGGGTGGCGATCAACGCGTCGCCGCGGACGGTGGTGGGGATTGGTTCGCCGATGTGGATGCGGACGCGGCCGGGGCGTTTGACGAAGGCGCGGCGGCTCCAATACAGGCCGGAATCGGTCGACACGGGATAGATCGGCAGGCCGGTGCGGGCGGCGATCATGCTGAAGCCGCCGCGGATCTCGACCTCCGTGCCGTAGGCGACGCGGGTGCCTTCGGGAAAGATGACGATCTGGCGGCCGGCGGCCTTGGCGGCCTCCGTGCCGCGGAGCAGGGCGCGGATGGCGGCCACGGAGGCGTTGCGGTCGACGGGGATCTGGCCGGAGGCTTCGAGCATGGGGCCGAAGAGCGGGATGTCGGCGAGTTCGGCCTTGAAGACGTAGCTGCAGCGATGAAGCTGGACGACCCAGATGAGGGTGTCGAAGGCGGATTGATGCTGGGAGGCGAGGAGGGCGGCGCCGGGGGGGATCTTGTCGAAGCCGGTGATGTCGGCCTCGATGCCGCAGATCCATTTGGCGCCGAACAGGGCGGTGGCGGCCCAGAGCTGGGCGAGGCGGAGCGTCCACCACGGGGTGAAAGCGCGGACGAAGATGCCGATGGCACCGAGCAGTGCGGTGGTGCCGAAGAACCAGGCGTTGAAGAGGGCCGAGCGGAGGACGATCACGGTCGGGGTCCTTTTTCGAGGTGGGCGCTCTTGAGCCGCGTCAGGCCGAAGCGGACGGCCAGGAGCTTGTCGAATTCGATGGCGAGCAAGCGAAGGGTGGTGACGTCGTCGCGGGTGCGCAACGCGGGCGGGCGGACCGGCATGGGGCGAAGCTCGAGGTCGGGGAGCGCGCGGGCGAGTTCGGCGATGGCGCGGGCCATGTGATAGCCGGCGGTGACGACGATGATGCTGTGCAGGTCGAAACGGCGGGCCCAGGCGGCGGTTTCGGCGGCGTTGCCGACGGTGTTGGTGGCGGCATGACCGAGAGTGACGATCTGGGTCTCGAGCAGGGCCGGGTCGATGGGGACATGGCGGAGGATGCCGGAAAGCTCGATGCCGGTGCCGACGCCGGAGATGAGCAGGCGGGGCGCCTGGCCGGCGGCAAGGAGACGGAGCCCGGTCTCGATGCGGTCGGCGCCGCCGGTGAGGACGACGATGCCGTCGGCAGGGTCGGGGTTGATCACCGAGTCTGGGACGGGGCGGCGGGCGTCGGCCTCGAAGGCGGTGAAGCCGGCCAGCCAAAGCAGGGCGGCGGCGAACAGAGCGGTGAGCGCGAGGGCGAGCAACCGCCACATCAGGGGAGGCGCCGGAGCCAGCGGCGGACGGTGCGGTGGGCGGTGAGCCAGCCGATGGCGGCGGCGAGCGGCGGCAGGCAGATGATGGATAGCCAGAGGCTGAGCGGGATGGAGGCAAAAGCGCCGATGATGCTGTCTGGCGCGGCGGCGTTGCCGAATGGGGCGGCCAGGCCGGTGAGGCCGGCGAGGACGGGCAGGGCGGCGAACGCCCCGATGGCGGCGCCGATGCCGGCCAGGACGGTGGCGCGCTGGGCGAAGCTGCGGGCGATGAACTGGTCGGTGGCGCCGAGGCCGTGGACGATCTCGATGGCGTCGCGACGCGAGGCAAGGCCGGCGCGGGTGGCGACCGCGATCACGGCGACGGCGACAAAGGCGACGACGGCGAAGGCTAGGGCGGCACAGGCCTGGAGGCTGCGGGCGAGGGTGGCGAGGCGTTTGACCCAGCGGTCGTGTTCCTCGACCAGGGTGCCGGGGGCGGCAGTCTCCAGCGCGGCGACCAGGGTGGCGCGATCGGGGCCGGTGCCGGCGATTTGAACGTCGATGACGGCGGGCAGCGGGATGGAGATATCGCCGGAGGTGGTGCCCAGCCAGGGGCGGAGCAGGACGCGCAGTTGATCGTCGGACAGGGTGCGGGTGCTGGCGATCCCGGCGGTGGCGGTCAGGGCGGCACGGACCCGGTCGAGGCGGGTGGTGCTGCCGATGGGATCGCCGGGCTGGGGCACCTGGACGGTGATCATGCCGCCGGCGCCGGACTGCCAATGTTGCGACAGCGCGGTGGCACCGACAGCGCCGGCCAGGGCGAGGGCGGCGAGAAAGGTCATCGCGGCGACGAGGCACGGCAGCAGGCGGTCGGAAAGGGCGCGGCGGACGCCGAGGTCGTCGAAGCCGGGGGGCCGAAGCAGGCTCCTAGTCATCGCGGATGAGCTGTCCTTCGTGCAGGCGGAGAGTGTGGGCGGGGTATCGGTGCACCATGGCGGTATTGTGGGTCGCCACGAGAACGGTGGTGCCGAGGCGGTTCAGCTCCTGGAGCAGGCGCATGAGGCGTTCGGCCTGTTCCTCGTCGAGGTTGCCGGTGGGCTCGTCGGCGAGGAGGAGCAGGGGGCGGGCGACGACGGCGCGGGCGATGGCGACGCGCTGCTGCTCGCCGCCGGAGAGTTCCGCCGGCCGGGCGGTGAGCTTGCGGGAGAGGCCGACCCAGCCGAGGAGTTCGACGGCGTCCACGCGGATCTGGCCTTCGGGTCGGCCGGCGATGCGCAGCGGGAGGGCGACGTTGTCGTAAACCGAGAGGTGCGGCAGGAGGCGGAAATCCTGAAACACCACGCCGATGCGGCGGCGGAGCGGCGGCAGGTCGCGGCGGCGGGCACCGGCGATGTCGCAGCCCAGCAGGTTGAGACGGCCGTTGGTGGGCAGGGCGGACAAGCAGAGCAGGCGGAGGAGACTGGTCTTGCCGGCGCCGGACTCGCCGAGCAGCCAGCGGAAGCCGCCTTCGGGAACGTCGAAGCTGAGGTCCTGCAGGACGGTCGTGCGGGTGTCGCCGCGCCCGAGGTCGAGCCCGACTTGGTCTAGCCGCACCATACCGATTCAGTTCTCCTTCCTGCCGGCGTCGCATAAGCCGGGCTTGGGGGCCGGGTTGTGGCACGGGTGACGCTGTGACGGAAAGAGTGCGGCTGTTCAGCCCCGGCAGGGACTTGTATCACCCCGGAATGAGAATCGGCTGCCCGTCGTGCAATGCGGTCTACCAGGTCCCTGACGAGCAGCTGGTCGAGGGCCGGATGGTGCGCTGCGTGCGGTGCGGGACGGATTGGGCACCGGTCGCGGTGGTGCCGGTCGAGGACGGGACCGCAGGCGCGAGGGTGGCGGAGGTAGGGCGGGCGGCGGCGATGTCTCCGGACGTGCCAGCCGAGGCGTTGCCCGAGGCGGCACCGGCCGAGTTATCGCCGGAGCCCGACCCGGACGTGCCCACCCGGCGAATGGCGCTGGACGACGACCCGGTGGTCAGTCCGGCGGTGACCCCGGCCGCGACCGAGCCGGCCGCCGAGGTGCAGGCGCGACGTGGCGGGGCGTGGTTGACGATCGCCTGGGTGGCGAGCGTGCTGGTGGTGATCGGCGCGGTGGCGGCGCTGGTGATGTGGCGGGATGCGGTGATGCAGGCGTGGCCACCGAGCATCCGCGCCTATGTCGCGCTGAAGCTGGCCGCCCGGCCGTAAGCAGCGGCTGTTCCGGCGCGAGCGACTCGCGCGGCAACGGATCAGAAGGGGTTCAGTAGCCGATCGATGTAGTCGAGTTCCGGCTGCTTGCGGGTGCGATCGGCGCCGCGGCGGCGGAGTTCTTCCTGAATCTCGCGGGTGCGGGCCTGTTCCATCTCATCGGGGACGTGGACGTCGCCGGCTTCGGCGCTGCCGGATGTGCCCTGATGCAGCGGGCGGCCGAGCGGGTCGCGGTTGGCGGAGCGGCGTTGGCCGGAGCCGGGGTTCTCGCCCGGCTTGGGGCCGGCGGTGCGACCGTTGCCGTTCTCCGTGCCGTCTGTGCCCTGGCCGTCCTGCCCGTCCTCGCCTTCGCCCTCGCCGGGTTGCTGGCCGGCGCCGAATTGGCGGGCGACTTGTTGGCTCATCTGGCGGCCGCCTTTCTGCAAGGCTTCGATGGCGCGCTTGGTGGCGGCACCGGCGGCGGCGTCGCGGCCGTCGGCGAGGGCCTGGCCGGCGTCGCGCATGGCTTGGTCGGCCTCGCCGAGCGGGGCGGGGACGTCGCCGGTGAGGTCGCCGAATTGCTGCATGAGCTCGCCGAGGGCGCGGCGCATGGCGGTTTGGGATTTCTGGTCGCCGGCGCGTTGCTGGCCGGGCTGCGGCTGGGATTGGGACTGGGACTGGGACTGCTGCTGGGATTGGAGCTGCGATTGGGCCTGGGAAGGGGCTTGGGGAGCAGGCTGACCGGCTCGAGGCTGGGGGTCGAACTGGCGCTGATCCAGGGTGCGGGGGTCGAAGAAGCGCGGGGCGGGCTGCTCGGCGGAGCGTTTCTCGCTGCGGTCGAGGATCTGGCCTTCGCGCTGGATCATGTCCTGGACGGCGTCGGTCTGGTCCTTGCCCTTTTGCCGCTTCTCGGCGCGCTGCTTGTCACGCTCTTCGCCGGTTTCAGGGCGGGCGTTCTTCAGGGCTTCGAGAAGTTTCTCGAGTTCGGCCATCTGCTGCTTGGCATCGTCGGTGCGGCCCTCCTTCAGCGATTGCTGAAGCTGCTGGGCCAGCTTGTCGAGGTCGCGGGCATTCATCTGCGGCAGCTTGGGGTCGCTGGGCATGGGGGTGTCGTCGCGGCGGGCCTGTTCGGCGAGGGCGTCCATGTGTTTCTGGATGGCGTCGCGCAATTCCTGCATGCGGTGGTCGATTTCGGCTTGTTCGGCAGTGGTGGGCTGCTCGGGCGGCGGCTTCTCGGCATCCACGGCGTCGCGCAGGGCTTCGCGGGCCTGTTCGAGGGCCTGGGCGGTGCGTTCGGTGGCACCTTCCTCGAGGGCTAGGGCAAGGGTCCACATGCGGGCCTGGGCTTCATCGACGGCGGGCTGGCCGCGACCGCGGTTGAGCAGGGCAGACAGGGTGCGGAGGTTGAGAATGATGGCGGTCGAATTATCGACGGACGCCGGGTCGTCGGCGATGCCGTCGATGACGGCGCGGGCGGCGCGGCGCTCTTCCGGCATCAGGCTGAGTTGGCGGCGGATGGCGATGAGGGCCACGGCCACCGGATTGTGGAACTCGCGGGCGGGGAGGGTGAGGTCGGCGGCGTCGCTCTTGCCGAGTTGGTTGGCGGCGTCCTTGGCCGACAGGCGGGCGATGACGGGGAGGCCGGCCCAGGGATGGGCGGTGAGGTCGGGCGCGATGGCGCCGTGGGCGGATTTGGGGGCGCCGGACAGGGGGATAGGGACGACGAAGGCGGGGGCGTCGGGGCGGCCGACCAGGTGCATTTCGACTTGGAGCTGGGTGACGCCGTAATCGTCGGTGGCTTGCCAGGCGAAGCGGGTTTGCAGGGTGCGGGTGCCGCCTGCGGTGTTTTGGGCGGGCGGTTCGGTGAAGAGGGGGACCGGGGGAAGGTCGGGGATCAGGGTGACGGTCCAGGCGGCCAGGAGACCGTTGCGGCGGATCTCGATGTGTTCGCGGGAGTCGGGGGTGGTTGGAGTCAACTCGCGATCGGCTTGCCAGCTGGCGGGGTCGAGGGAGCGGAACGGTTCGGTGACGCCGCCGACGGAGAGGCTGGGTTCGGCAGTGTTGCCGGTGACGCTGGCGGTAAGGCGGGAGCCGGTGGGCACCCGGACGTCGAGCGTGTCGGAGCGGAGCAGGATGGGCGGGAGGCCGGTATAGGCGGGCGGGGTGATCCAGGCTTGGATCTCCGTGCCGGGGCCGGCAGGGATCGGCGGGAAAGTGGGGGTGACGGCGCGGAGCAGGCGGGCACCGGAATCGGGGCCGGCAATGGCGAGGGCGGCGACGAGGAAGACCACGAGAGCGCCACGGAGTGCCCAGGTGTCGCGGGCGGCGAGGCCCGGGCGGGGGCGGCGGACGATCAGGCGGGGAATGGTGGCGGCGAGGCGGGCGAGATGGACGCGCCAGAGGGCTTCCTGCTCGGGAGTGGGGGCGGCGGGGCGGTCGGCCAGGGTGGCGAGCGGGCGATGAGGCAGGCCGCTGTCGCGTTCGAGGCGGCGGTCGGCCAGGGCCGGGCTGGGGCGGGCGATACGGCGGAGGCCGCGCCAGAGCAGGAAGGCGGCCAGCGCCAGGACCGCGGCGAAGAGAAGAAGGCGGGGCCAGGACGGAAGGAATGCTGGCAGGTCCAGGAGGGCGATGCCGGCGTAGAAGCCGAGCACGCCAAGGGCGGGCCAGACCGCGGGCCAGAGTTGTTCGACCCAGAGCGCCGCCGCGGCGAGGCGGCGCTTGCGGGCGAGGAGAGGCGGTGGGGTCAGATCCAAGCGGGGACCGTTTCGTCGGCCCACATGGCGTCGCGCGATTGGCGGGCGCGGATGGTGGTCCAGCGGTTGCCGTCGACTAGGACCTGCGCGGCCAGCGGCCGGGCGTTGTAGGTCGAGCTCATCACCGAACCATACGCACCGGCGTCGAGGATCGCTACTTTTGCGTGCGGTGCGAGGGGTGGCAACGCGCGTGCTTTCGCGAACGTGTCCCCGGTTTCGCAGACGGGGCCGACGATGTCGCAGGGGGTGGCGGGGGCGACCAGGTCGGTGGCGCCTACGGGGACGATGCCGTGCCATGAGTCGTACATGGCGGGGCGGAGCAGGTCGTTCATGGCGGCGTCGAGGACGACGAAGCGGCGCTCGCCAGTGGTTTTTGCCAGGATGACACTCGCGAGCAGCAGGCCGGGGGGGCCGGCGAGCCAGCGGCCGGGCTCGATGGCCAGGCGGACGTCCAGCCCGGCAAAGGCCTGGCGGATGGTGGCGGCGAAGGCTTCCGGGGAGGGGGCGGGCTCGTCGCGATAGCCGATGCCGAGGCCGCCGCCGCAATCCACGATGCGGACGGATTGGCCGGCGGCGCGGAGGGTGCGGACGAGGTCGGCGGCGCGGCGGTAGGCAGCGTGGTACGGCGTCATGGAGAGGATCTGGCTGCCGATGTGCAGCGCGATGCCGGCCGGGTCGATGCCGGGGAGGCCGGCGGCGTGTGCGTAGAGGGCGGGGGTGTCGTCGTAGCTGATGCCGAATTTGTTGTCGGCGCGGCCGGTGGTGATTTTGGCGTGGGTGCCGGCGTCGACGTCGGGGTTGATGCGCAGGGCGACGGTGGCGGTCTTGCCCATGGTTTCGGCGATCGCGGAGAGCATGGCGAGTTCTTCGGCGCTCTCGACGTTGATCTGGCCGATGCCGCGCTCGAGGGCGAGGCGGAGTTCCCAATCCTGCTTGCCGACGCCGGAGAAGACGATGTGGGCCGGGTCGAGGCCGGCGTGAAGCGCGCGCTGGAGTTCGCCGCCGCTGACGACGTCGGCGCCGGCGCCGCCCTGGGACATCAGGCGGAGGATCGCGAGGTGGTCGTTGGCCTTGACGGCGTAGTGGACGCGGATGGGGAGGTCGGCGAGCGCGCTGTGGAGGCGGGCAAGGCGGGAGCGGAGGGCGCCGGCGGAGATGACCCAGGTGGGGGTGCCGACGGCTTCGGCGATGGCGAGCAGGGGGACGCCTTCGACCAGGAGGCCGTCCATCGGGTGAGTCGAGAGATGCGGCCGCGCGGCGATGAGGTCGGCGGCGGTAGGGTCATCGGATTCGGGCAAGAGGGCGGCGCTCATCGGGAGGGATACTGCTTGGGGAAGACGATCTCGTTGCTCGGGCCCGGCGGCACGGGGGAGCCCTTCTTGCCGCAGGCGGCGAGGGCGATGAGGGCGACGAGGAACAGGGCGGGCTTCATGCCAGCGCCTCCGTCCAGCGCCGGGCTTGGGCGGCGACGTTGGCCGGGGCAGTGCCGCCGAAGCTGGTGCGGCTGGCGATAGAGGCGTCAACGGTCAGGTAGTTGAACAGGTCGGCGGTGATGGCGGGTTCTTCCCCCTGCATCTCGGCCAAGGTGAGGCCGGCGAGGTCGGTGCCCTTGGCTTCGGCAGCGGCAACGAGGCGGCCGGTGACGTGGTGGGCGGTGCGGAAGGGGAGCTTCAGGACGCGGACGAGCCAGTCTGCCAGGTCGGTGGCGGTGGCGAAGCCGGAGCCGGCCATTTCGCGCATGCGGGGCAGGTTGGGCTGGAGGTCGCGCACCATGCCGCCGATGGCGGCGAGCGAAAGGGAGAGGGCGGCGGCGGCGTCGAATACCGGCTCCTTATCTTCCTGGGTGTCCTTGGCGTAGGCCAAGGGCAGGCCCTTCATGACGGTGAGCAGGGCGACCAGGGCGCCGGTGACGCGGCCGGTCTTGGCGCGGGCGAGTTCGGCGGCGTCCGGGTTGCGCTTCTGCGGCATGATCGAGCTGCCGGTGGTGAAGGCGTCGGACAGGCGGATGAAGCCGTAGGGGGCGCTGCACCAGATGACGATCTCCTCGGCCAGGCGGGAGAGGTGCATGGCACAGATCGCGGCGGCGGATAGGAAGTCGAGCGCGAAGTCGCGGTCGCTGACGGCGTCGAGCGAGTTGGCGGTGGGGCGGTCGAAGCCGAGGGTCTTTGCCGTCATTTCGCGGTCGATCGGGAAGGAGGTTCCGGCGAGGGCGGCGGAGCCGAGCGGGCATTCGTTCATGCGGGCGCGGGCGTCGCGTAGGCGGGAACGGTCGCGGGCCAGCATCTCGACATAGGCCAGCATGTGATGGCCGAAGGTGACGGGCTGGGCGGTCTGCAGGTGGGTGAAGCCCGGCATCGGGTCGGCGGCGAACTCGGTAGCGCGGGTGGCCAGGGCCTGCATCACGTCCTTCACCTGGCCGTCGAGGCCGTCGATGGCGTCGCGGACCCAGAGGCGGAAATCGGTGGCAACCTGATCGTTGCGGCTGCGCCCGGTGTGCAGGCGCTTGCCGGCCTCGCCGATGCGCTCGGTGAGGCGGGCCTCGATATTCATGTGGATGTCTTCGAGGTCTTCGACGAAGGGGAAACGGCCGGCGTCGATCTCGGCGGCGATGCCCTCGAGGCCGGTGCGGATGGCCTCGGCGTCGGCATGTTCGATGACGCCGACATGGGCGAGCATCGCGGCATGAGCGCGGCTGCCGGCGATGTCTTGGCGCCATAGCTTGCGATCGAAGCCGATCGAGGCATTTATGTCTTGCATGATGACCGAGGGACCGCTGGCGAAGCGGCTGCCCCATTGGGCATTGGCATCTAGATTGGATTGATCGTTCGTGCCGAGGGACAAGCCCATGACCCTTTCTACTGTCTATACGGGGCGCCGGGTCCTGCTCGCGGCGATGGGGGCGACTCTACCGGCGGTGCTGGTGCCGCGCAAATTATGGGCGGCGCCGAAAGCCGCCGTGGATCAGCTGCCGAGCACGTCGGAGCCGGTGCCGGAGTTCCAGTTCACCACCGCCGAAGGTGAGGTGAAGACGCTGAAGGACTATGCCGGCAAGGGCGTGGTGCTGAATTTCTGGGCGACGTGGTGCATTCCGTGCGTGGCGGAGATGCCGGCGCTGGCCAAGCTCGCCACGCTGACCGACCCGGCGAAGATCGCGATCCTGCCGCTGTCGTCGGACCGGGCCGGGGCGGCGGCGGTGCGGAAGTTCTACGAGGAGAAGGGGATCGCCGGGCTGCCGATCCTGCTGGACCCGAAGGGGGATGCAGCGCGGGCGTTCGGGTCACGAGGGATCCCGACGACGGTGCTGATCGACGCGCGCGGCCGCGAGCGGGCGCGGCTCGAGGGCGGCGCGGACTGGGCCGACCCGGCGGCTGTTGCAGCCGTGAAGGAATTATCGAACGGGTAGGCCGGGGCGCTTGTGGTGGGGGCTTGGCGCTCCGACATAGCGCTGCGTTCGAGGGGTCCCGCCATGGTGAGCACCACATTCAATCATGCTGCCAAATTCGCCGCCAGCGCGGAGCGGTTGGCCAAGTTCCGCAAATATGCCTGGTTGCTGGACGGGCAGTTCGGCATTCCGGGGACGCGGTTCCGCTTCGGGTTGAACAGCATCATCGGGCTGGCGCCGGTTGCCGGCGACGTCGCCATGGGGCTGATCTCACTGTACCTGGTGTGGGAAGCGCGACAGATGGGTGCGCCGACTGGGCTGCAGGCGCGGATGCTGAGCAACGTGGCGATCGAGGTCGTGGGCGGGTCGGTGCCGATCCTGGGTGACCTGTTCGACATGGCGTTCAAGGCCAACCTGCGGAACCTGGCGTTGCTCGAAGAGTGGATGAAGCACGCCTAAGTTTCGCGTATGACTCGACCCCGCAGTTGAGCGGGGTTCGAGAATGACTGACATCGTCGAGAGTTTGGAGCGTCACGAGCATGCCACCCATGGGGCTGGGCATGAGATGAGCCGCTCGACCCAGTGGACGGCGTTGCTGGTGGCGACGCTGGCCGCCGGGTTGGCGATCGCCGAGCAGGGTGCGCGGCATGCGGAGATCCGCGTGCAACAGCGGGCGATCGATACCACGGATGCGTGGGCGCAATTCCAGGCAAAATCGACGCGTGGCACGGTGGCGCGAGACGTGGCGGCGTTGGCGAGCGTGCTGGATTTCGGCACCGACCCGGTGGCAATCGCCCGGCGGGACGCGTTGGTGGCCAAGCTGCGCGGGGATGCCGAGGGCTACGATCACGATCCGACGGACGGGCGCGACGCGATCGCCAACCGGGCGCACGCATTCGAGCACCTGCGCGATCATGCGACGGAGCAGACGCACGCGTACCATAACGGGTCCGCGTCGTATCAGTTGGGGATCGTGCTGGCGACGGCGTCGGCCATCATGCGGTCGCGGGCGCTGCTGTTGTTGGCGGCGGCGCTGGGCGTGGCCGGGATCGTGTTCTCGGTGCTGGGGTATGTGGCGCCGGAGCTTGGCGCTTTCTGACGGGTAGGGCGGCAAGATTGCTCTTGCCGCCCTGGATTGCCGGGTCGCTGCGCTTCTTGCAGTGACGCAGGAGTTTAGACGGTCGCGGAAGCTGGCGCGTAGAAGCTGACGCCCTCGGAGATCAGGTCGGGCCGGGTGGCGACAATGTTGGCGCGTTCGGTGTTGCTGGCCGTGTAGAAGTGCGTGCCGAAGTTGCTGTCGAAGAAGCGGTAGACCGGGGAGTCACCGGCCTGGGCGGTGTTGTGCTCGTAGAAGCCGATGCCTTCGCTGACGAGATCGCTACGGGTGGCGAGCACGGTGTCGCGTTCGGTCGCGCTGGACGTGTAGAAATGCGTGCCGAATTTGGTGTCGAAGAAGCGGTAGACCGGGGCGGCGGTGCTGTCGGTGGCCGGGTCGACGGCAGTGAGGCCGACGCCTTCGTAGACGAGGTCGGGGCGGGTGTTCTGGATGGTCTGGCGTTCAGTGTCGCTGGTGGTCAGGAACTGGGTGCCGTGAATGCTGTCAAAGAAGCGGTAGGCGACCGGTTGGGCCGGGGTGGGTGTGGGCGTCGGGTTGGTGGCGGTTGGGGTGGCGGCGACGGTGAGGAGGCTGCCGCCGGCGCCATCGGTGCTGAGGCCGAGGGAGGAGCCGTTGACCAGGCCGGTCTCGGCAAGCTGGAAATTGCCGCTATTGGCGGTGGTGACGAAGATGGAACCGTTGGAGACGACGGCCGAGGTCGCGCTGATGCCGGCGAGGTCGATGCGGGCGCCAGTGGCGGGCATCTGGATGGTGCCGGTGAAGTTGGCGGGCTGCGATAGGCGCAGCGTGCCGCCGTTGCGGATAGCGACGGCTTGGGCGGAGGCGGCATCGAGCGTCAGGGTGGCGCCGGTCTCGACGGCGAAGGTGCCGCCGGTGCCTTGAACGGCGGTCTCCAGGGAGAGAGTGCCCGAGGTGACGTCGACGGTGCCGGTGTTGGTGAAGCTCTGCAGCAAGGTGGCGTTGCCGGTGACGGTGAT
>JBPBQE010000068.1:0-15203 GCA_050954595.1 Janthinobacterium lividum
TCTCTGGATCGAGGAAGGGCCCGATCGGGCCGGGCTCCATCGTCGCGTTCGCCGGTGCGGTCGGGTGGGAGATCATGGCGCTGACGGGGCGGCATGCGGTGTGTTCGCTGGCGGAGCCGTTGGGGCATCGCGATCCGTTCGACGAGTTGTTGTTGGTGCAGGCGCAGGAGGAGGGTCTGCGGCTGCTGACGCGGGACGCGAAGTTGGTTGGGCATCCACTCGTCGTGGCTTAGTGCGGTGTTGGCGAGAAGCGGACGGTGCGCTTCGGAGTGAGTTACCCGATCAGCGACGTTGCCCGAGCACGCCGTAGGGCGGAAAAACGCAGTGCATTCCGCCGGAGCCGATCCGGCGCTATGATTTCCTATGCCGGAGTATCGCCGCAACCTGGTGCCGGGCGGATGTTTCTTTTTCACCGCCAACTTGCTCGACCGGCAGTCCGACCTGCTGGTCACCCGGATCGACATCTTGCGCGATGCCGTTCGTCAAACGCGGTCGCGTGCGCCATTCGCGATCGACGCTTGGGTCGTATTGCCGGATCACATGCACTGTGTATGGACTTTGCCGCCGGGCGATGCGGATTTCCCAGGACGCTGGCGGATGATCAAGACGATCTTCTCGAAGGCGCTACCGGGTCTCGGGACGCCAAGCGAGGTCATGGTTCGACGCGAGGAGCGCGGGATCTGGCAGCGCCGTTACTGGGAACATACGATCCGGGATGCGCGCGATTACGCGGCGCACATGGATTACACGCACTTCAATCCGGTCAAGCACGGCTATGCCACGCATGCGGCAGATTGGCCGTATTCGTCGTTTCGACGGTGCGTTGCGGCGGGATTGTATTCGTCGGGGTGGTCTGGAAGTACGGACCAGCCGGTTGAGGCTGGGGAGCGATGTTGAGTAAAAGTGGCGGAATGCGCTGCGCTTTTCCGCCCTACGCTTGCTGTGTAAAATTATTTACTACGCGTCTGTCTGCTGGTTGAGTGCATCAGAACAGCTTCCGCCCGCATTAGTACCAAGAGGCATGCCGGCCAGGGCGGCTATTCAGCCTAAACTCCTGTTCTAATTGTATTAGAGATTGTTTTCAAGTAATCTGGGCACGTTACTTGGAGTGATTCGCAAGTGGACATTCTACCCGAGACATCATGGGCGCGCCGGTTCGGTTTCAGCCTGTCAAAAGACGATCGCGAGCTTCTCGACACCCAGTTCCACGTCCATAACCCGACAACTCTGTCGGACTTACGCCAGGACATCCCGAAGGATCTAACGATCGAAGAGGTCGAGTTTGCCTACGAGGTGCTTGCCTCAGAGCGCAATCGTCATCTGTGGATACGGTGCTGTGAGTGTCGCCGTAACCATAATCATCGGCGAGGATTAGTGCTCAGGTTCGTTGATGGAAGCCGGGCGACGCTCGGCCGGAACTGCGGCAAGACCAGGCACAAACTCGATCACGACGAGCGGATCAAGGACTTTGAGAGCCGCATGGGCCGCGCCCGCCTTTTGCGGCAGGCGCTTGGAATGCTTGAGCGGGCGCCGGTGATCCACGAGCACCTTGCTTCCATTCGCATAGACCCGACCATCGCGGCGTGCGGCATGGCACGGTCTGAAATGATGACCCACCTTCCCCACTTCACGCGCCGTCTACAACAGGCAGAAGGTGGTCGGTTGTTCGCCCAACTCCCGGTCCGGGATTACATGGCCGAGAAGATCAGAGATGAACGGCTCGACCGCAAGTTGGACGTCAGGGCCCGCCAGCTTGGGTTCGATCGCAATGACCACGGCGTTGATCGACTCCTTTTTGAGGAGCTTGAGGCCGAACGCGACAAGGATGCATCGAAGCAGCCCATCATCAAAACAGAGCGCCGCACATTTCACACCTTTGCAGGACATGGCTTCTTCACCGTCATCCCGCGCGCGCCCGACCGTTGCCGTTTGCTTGGCGCACAGTTGCTGGAAGCTTTCAGCGCTTTGCGTTACCGTAGTTCGTCCCAGGCCAGCAGTGCCACAATCCAGGCGGCCGTAAAGAAATTTGCTGCAGTTGTATCAGAAGCCATCAAGCTTACCGACGAGATTGAAGCGGCAACTACCTTCCTCTCGCCTGGTAACATCGCGGGAGTTGTGCGGGCCGTAAACCGCTTTTGGAAAAAAGGCGATGAACGACGGGCCGCCCTGGTCGGCACGATGCTCTGCCGGGAGAAGGTCCTGGAGGATACGGTGATCGACATCACGTTGCCGCCTTTAGGTTTGATACGTTGGCACTGACGCGAGCGCGGGACGCAGTGCTTGACGCGCAGGCTATTGTCGAGCGGGCAGCCTGACAGCGCCCACCTCCGGCCACCGGGTGCTGGACGGAGCACAATCGCTTTCTGCAAGGTTTGCGAATAGCCAGGCTTCAACAGACCTGCAACACCGATAGGCTGAGCGTCCAAAGCAGGTGTCGTAAGTGGATAGTGTAGGCGCCAGGGCTCACTGGCTGACGCCCCGAACGTTGCCAGGCATCGATGGGATTGGCTCGTGCAACGCTGGGGTCAGGCGGATTGGCCGATGTCGCGGCGGGCGAAGCCCTGGGGCCAGATGACTTTGTCGAGGGCGGCGTAGGCGGTGGTGCGGGCTTCGGCGAGGGTCGGGCGGAGGGCGGCGATTGTCAGGACGCGGCCGCCGTCGGCGAGGAGGTGGCCGGCTTCGAGGCGGGTGGCGGCTTCGAAGACGAAGGCGCCGGGGGTGGCGGCGGCGGCTTCGAGGCCGTCGATGACCGTGCCGGTCTCGGGGGCGTCGGGGTAGCCGTTGGCGGCCACCACGATCGCGACGCAGGATTCGTTGCGGAAGCGGAGGTCGAAGCGGGAGAGTTCGCCTTCGCAGGCGGCGATCAGGCCCGGGAGGAGATCGCTGCGGAGGCGGGGGAGGATGGCCTGGCATTCGGGGTCGCCGAAGCGGACGTTGTACTCGATCAGGCGGGGGCCGGTGGGGGTGAGCATGAGGCCGGCGAAGAGGATGCCGCGGAAGGGGGTGCCGCGGGCGACCATGGTGGCCAGGGCGGGGCGAATGAAGGCGTCCATGAGTGGGGCCGGGTCGAGGAGGGTGCCGTCGGGGAGCGTCTTGTCGGGGTTAGGGACGGGGGAAAAGGCGCCCATGCCGCCGGTGTTGGGTCCGGTGTCGCCGTCGCCGACACGCTTGTGGTCGCGAGCGAGGCCGAGGAAGACGGCGTCGGGGCCGTCGCAGAGGGCGAAGAGGCTGCATTCGGGGCCAGTCATGCATTCCTCGATGACGACCGTGGTGCCGGACTGGCCGAAGCGGGATTCCTGCATCATGGCGCGGATGGCGGCTTCGGCTTCGGGCTCGGTTTGGGCGACGACGACGCCCTTGCCGGCGGCGAGGCCGTCGGCCTTGACGACGATGGGGGCGCCGCGGCGGCGGACGAAGTCGAGGGCAGCGGCCGGGTCGTCGAAGCGTTCCCATAGCGCGGTGGGGATGCCGGCTTCGTCGCAGAGTTCCTTGGTGAAGGATTTGCTGCCTTCGAGGCGGGCGGCGGCTTGGGTGGGGCCGCAGCAGGCGATGCCGGCCTCGGCGAGGGCGTCGGCGATGCCGGCGACGAGGGGGGCTTCGGGGCCGGGAACGACGAGGTCGATCGCGTGGTCACGGGCGAAGCGGACGAGCGCGGGGATGTCGGTGGCGCCGATAGGGACGTTTTCGGCCAGGGTGCCGGTGCCGGGGTTGCCGGGGGCGGCGTAGACCTTGGTCGCCAAGGGTGAGGCGGCGATTGCCCAGACCAGGGCGTGTTCGCGTCCGCCGCTGCCAATTACCAGAACCCGCATGATGTCTTCGCCCCTGGCCGCTGTCTCTGGGCCACTGTCTGTGGCCCACTGTCGTCGGGGCGGGCTCTAGCATAGGTTGGGGCCATGTCCGAAGTCGTGAGCAACCTTCCAGAATATAGCGTCAGCGAGATCTCGGGGGCGGTGAAGCGCACGCTCGAGGGAGCGTTCGGGCGGGTGCGGGTGCGGGGGGAGATCACCGAGTTCAAGCGGTATCCGTCGGGGCACCTGTATTTTTCGCTGAAGGATGACGGGGGCAAGATCGCCGGCATCGTGTGGAAAGGCGGGGTGTCGCGGCTGGGGTTGGTGCCGGAGAACGGCGTCGAGGTGATCGCGACGGGGAAAGTGACGGCGTATGGGGAGCGGTCCTCGTATCAGCTAATCGTGGAGCGGATGGAGTATGCCGGCGCGGGGGCGCTGCTGGCGCGGATCGAGATGCTGAAGAAGCGGCTCGGTGAGGAAGGGTTGTTCGACGGGGAGCGGAAGCGGCGGTTGCCGTTGCTGCCGACAGTGGTGGGGGTGGTGACGTCGCCGGCGGGGGCGGTGCTGCACGACATCCGGACGACGATCGCGCGGCGGTTTCCGCGGTCGGTGCTGGTGTGGCCGGTGCCGGTGCAGGGGGATGGGGCGGCGGCAAAGATCGCGGCGGCGATCGCCGGGTTCGATGGGATCAAGCCCGGTGGGGCGGTGCCGCGGCCGGACGTGATCATCGTGGCGCGGGGTGGTGGGAGCCTCGAGGATTTGATGGCGTTCAACGACGAGGCGGTGGTGCGGGCGGCGGCGGCGTGTCGGATCCCGCTGATCTCGGCGGTGGGGCACGAGACGGATCATACGCTGATCGACCTGGTGTCGGACCGGCGGGCGCCGACGCCGACGGCGGCGGCGGAGATGGCGGTGCCGTCGCGGGTGGAGTTGGCATCGCTGCTGCAGCGGGACGGGGCGCGGTTGAGCCAGGGGTTACTGCGGCTGGTGGGCGAGCAGCGGGTGCGGTTGGGGCGGGCGGAGCGAGGGTTGCCGGATCTGCCGGCGCTGCTGGGCGGGGCGCGGCAGCGGCTGGACGATCGGGTAGAACGACTGACGCTGGCGCTGCCGAACTTGCTGGCGGCGCGGCGGGCCGGGTTGGAGCGGGCGGGGCGAGCGATACCGGACGCGCCGGCGCTGGTGCGGGCGGCGCGGGTGGCGGTGGCGGATCGGGGGCACCGGCTGGTGCTGGCGCTGCCGGGGCTGGTGCGGGAACGGCGGGGGGCGCTGGAGCGGGTGCGACGGGCGATGCCGGGGGGCCCTGCCCTGCTAGCGCCGTTGTCGCATGCGCTGGTGCGGGTGCATCTAGACGCAGCGTTGCGGCAGGCGGTGGGGCGGCATCGGCAGCGGGCGAGCACGGCGCTGGCGCGGTTGTCGCCGGCGATGCTGTTAACCGGGTTGCGGGAAGCGCGGCGGCAGTTGTTGGGCAGCGCGGCGCATCTGGATTCCGTGTCGTATCAGAAGGTGTTGGAACGGGGGTTCGCGCTGGTGTCGGATCGCAAGGGGCATCCGTTGACGCGGACGACGGAGGTGACTCCGGGAGCGGCGCTGGTGTTGCGGTTCGCCGACGGGACGGTGAACGCCCGAGTGGACGGGTCGGGGCAAGGCAGGCTCGACCTGTAGCGGCGGTTGCCGATATTATCCGGGGGTCATCACCGCGCTCGAGAGATTTTCATGAACCAATTGAACTACCTGGGGTCCGCTGCCGGGACCGAGGAGACGGTGCGGCTGATGCGGTACGATGCGGCCAAGAAGTCGGTCGGGGTGGCGTATATGCTGTGGTTCTTTCTCGGAGCGTTCGGGGTGCATCGATTTTATCTGGGCAGCTGGGGGATCGGGGTGCTGATCCTGGCATGCACGACGCTGGCGTTCGTGACGTTCGGGCTGACCGGTTTGGTAAGCGGGCTGATCATGGTGTTGGACCTGTTCCTGATCCCCGGGAAGGTCCGGCAGCATAATGAGCGGTTGATCGCCAGCCTGGCCTGATCGGCAGGACTAGAACCGCAGCGTTTGTTCGATCCGCAGGGCCGGGCGGCGCGGGCGGATGGCGGCGGCGGCGGTGCGGGCGGCGAGCAGGCGAAATTCGGCGGGGATGTCGGCCAGCCAGTCCGGCGGGACGGCGTGCGCCACCATGCCGACGTCGCGCAGGAGTTCGGCGATGAGGGTGACGGGGCGGCAGCCGGGGATGTCGCTGAAATCGTCCTCCTCGGCTTCGATGAGCATGTCCATGTCGTGATTGTAGGTGTCGGCGTCGACACGGTGGGCGGCCAGGACGCGCAGGACGATCTCGAGGGTGGGCATCAGGCCGATCTTGGGGGCGCGGCTGAGGCGGCCGCGGCTCTCAAGGTAGCGCGAGACCATGACGGCGCGCCGCACGTGAGCCGAGAGGATGGCGAATTGCCGCAGCATGTCTTCGGGAGTGATGAGGCTGGGCTCGGCGGGTTGTAGCTTGAGACGCTTCATCTCGTCGCTGAGGCGCCTGAGGATGAGCATGGCGGCATCGCAGATGCCGTCCAGCGCGTGTTCATAGGTGATGAAAGGGAGAGCGCTGGCTGCCCATGGAACAAAATAGGAACTTCTGCGTTTGGCAAGTCAAGCGAAGTCGTCAGGTCCAGCGGGTCAGGCGGTTGGCCGCGTCGTGCATGTCGGCTTCGGGTCCGCAGTAGCTGAAGCGGACGAAGCGGTTGCCGCGGGTGCGGTCGAAGTCGAGGCCCGGGCTGGCCGCGACGCCGGTTTCGGCGAGCATGCGGGCGCAGAAGGCTTGTGCATCGTCCGTGCGGGTGCTCACGTCGGCATAAAGGTAGAAGGCGCCGTCGGCGGCGGCGATGTCGGGGAAGCCGGCGGCGGGCAAGGCTGCGAGCAGGTGTTCGCGGGAGCGACGGTAGCGGGCGACATTGGCTTGCAACTCGGGGGTGCAGTCGAAGGCGGCTTCGGCGGCGATCTGGGCGATGTGTGGCGCGGAGATGAACATGTTCTGCGCCAGGCATTCGACGGGGCGGCAGAGATCGGCGGGGAGCACCATCCAGCCGACGCGCCAGCCGGTCATGCTGAAGTATTTGCTGAAGCTATTGATGACGATGGCGCTGTCGCTGTAGGCGGCGGCGGTGGCGATGGGGCGGGCGTAATGCAGGCCGTGGTAGATCTCGTCGGAGATGAGGCGGACGCCGTTGGTGTCGCACCATTCGGCGAGGGCTTGCAGCTCGGCGCGGGCGAGCATGGTGCCGGCCGGGTTGCAGGGGCTGGCGACGATGAGGCCGGCGGGGGGTGGGTCGAGGGCGGCGAGCATGGCGGGGGTTGGCTGGAAGCGGTCGGCCGGGCCGGTTTCGAGGATGACGGGCTCGAGGCCGAGGGCGGTGAGGATGTTGACGTAAGGCGGGTAGAACGGGGCGGCCAGGGCGACGCGGTCGCCGCGGTCGAAGGCGGCAAGGAAGGCGAGCGGAAAGGCGCCGCTGGCGCCCATGGTCACGGCGATGCGGGCCGGGGCGAGGTTGAGGCCATACCAGTCGGCGTAGTGGCGCGCGAGGCGGGCACGGAGCGAGGGGCGACCGAAAGCTTCGGTGTAGCCGAGGGCGTCGCCGCTGCGGAGCGCTGCCGCGGCGGCGTCGCGGGCGCCGGCCGGGGCGCCCGTGCTGGGCTGGCCGACTTCCATGCGGATGACATGCGGGTGCCCGGCGGGTAGCGCGGCCTGGTGGGCGTTGGCGGCGGCGATGACGTCCATCACCATGAAGGGCGGCGCTTCGGCACCGCGGCCGATCTTCAACATCGGAGGTTAATTGCCGCCGGCGGCCAAGCCCGGGGTGCGGGGATCGACGGCCCAGGTGCAGCCCTCGTTGGCGTCCGGCAGGTAGCGGCTGCAGGCGATCGCGTCGGCGCGACCCGGCGCGGGCACCGGGGCCGGCATGGCGCTGGTGGAGGCGAGAGCGTTGGTCATGGCAACGGCGGTGGCGAGCGGGGCGCCTTCCTGGCCGGTGCCGACCGCCGCGGCACGGAAGCCGTGCAGGTTAGTGTTCCAGGCGATCGCGGCCGAGAGCAGCGGCGCCGGGTTGGGCGCGGCGGCGAGGAGCAGGCCGGTGCCGGGAGCGATGCGGCCGGTGCCGAAGAGGTTGTCCATCGTCACGGTGCAGGCCACGGCGTTGCCGTCGCGGTCGAGCGCCAGCCAACCGGCCGAGGCCGGTAGGGTGGGCAGGCTGCCGCCGCTGCCGCCGGAGGCCAGGACCGCCGCCGGGTCACCGCCGCCGCTGCGCCAGCGGGCCGCGATCGCCATCGCGCGCGCGCCGGCAGTCGGAACGCCGCCACCGGTCTGAAGGGTTTGGAACGCGGCGGCTGCGGCTAGGCCGCCATCGGCGGGCGGTGGCAGGAAGGCGACCTGGTCGCGGCCGGAGGGGACGACGACCGGCGGCACCGAGCGGGGCAGCGCGTCGCGCACCGCCTGCGCGGTCAGGCCGCCGCCGGCGAGTGCGGCGCCATCGACGAGACGGCGCGCCAGGGTGCCGACGTAAAGAGTACCCACGCCTTCGGTGCGCATGGACGCGATCGTGGCGGCGAGTTCGGGTTGTTGCAGCGTGCTGCCTTCCTGCAGCGGCCTGCCGCCGGGGCCGAAGATGGCGCGGGCGTTGGGGTCCTGCATGAGCGGGCCGGCGACGACCGCGAGATCCTGCACCAGCGCGCGCGGGGTCGGGATGCCGAAGCGGGCCGCTTGTTCGGCGGGCTGCAGCAGCGTGTCGAAGGGCAGCTTGCCGTAGCGGATGTGCAGGGCATACAGGCCGCGGGGCACCATCGGGATGGAGGCGGGCCGGTCTGCGGCCGCGCCGGGAGTCCGGGCGGCGACGGGAGTGAAGACGATCGCCTCGGGGCTGCCACCACCGGGTCCGGTGCGGCTGGGGTTGAAGGCGAGGCAGGCACCACCGCCGCCTAGGCCGGCGCGCGACGGCAGGGTCACGCCGAGCATGAAGCCCATCGCGACGGCAGCGTCGGCGGCGTTACCGCCGGCGGCGAGAACCTCGCGACCGGCCAAGGCAGCGCGCGGTTCGTCGGCGACGGCAGCGCCAATGAAGCCGGAGAGCCGTTGCGCTTCGGCACCGCCGGGCGGACCGCCGAGGAACATGTCGTGGACGGACCCCAGCGTCGAACAGCCGCTGCTGGTCAACAGCATCGCCGAGGCCGCGAGCCGTGCGGCCCTTCGTGCCAGCGCTGGGCGGGTCGGGGCGTGCATCGTCGCATGCATCTGGGTCACTGTCGTCGATGTCATAGTCGATGCCATAGCGACCAATACCTTGGCCGGCAATTCCTTCGACCGCGCATCCACGCCGTGTTACCCAATCCGGCGTATCAAGGAGAAGACCGTGCGCCTCGTCCTGCTCTGCCTCACCCTTCTCCTGACCGGCCTGAGACCGGCGGCAGCGCAGGGCTTCACGCCGGCGCAACGGGCCGACATCGTCGCGATCGTGCGCGATGCGCTGAAGAACGACCCGAGCATCTTGCGCGACGCTTTCGTCGAGCTGCAGAAGGACGAGGCTCAGGGACAGGATCGTGCCGCGAGCGCCGCCATCGTGCGCCTCGACAAGGAGATCCATGACCCGGCGGATGCGGTCGAGGGCAACCCGCTCGGCGACGTGACTATCGTGGAATTCTACGACACGCGATGCCCGTATTGCCGGCGCATGTTGCCGGTGATCGCCGACCTCGTGCGCGCGGAGCCGAACGTGAAGGTCGTTATGAAGGACATGCCGATCCTCGGGCCGGCCAGCGTGTTGGAAAGCCGAGCGCTGCTGGCGGCCCAACGACAGGGCGGGTATTTCAAGCTGCGCGACGCCGTGATGGCGAGCAGCACGGCGTCGACGATCGACAGCCTGCGCGACACGGCCAACCGCCTCGGTCTCGACGGTGCGCGGATGGTGCGTGACATGGACGATCCGGCGATCAAGACCCGGCTCGAGGCCAACGTGGCGTTGGCCCAGCAGATCGGCATCCAGGGCACGCCGGCGATGGTGATCGGGACCAGTTTGCTTGCGGGAGCTGCCGATGTCGGCGAGTTGCGTCAGGCGATCTCGACGGTTCGGCAGCGTCGCTGATCGAGGATCAGTGCACGAAGACGCGTACTTCCCGGGAGATGTCGGGGATCGGCCGGGCGGATAGGTGGACGCGCGCGGGCGGGACGCCCTGAGCGACGATAAGCTCGGCGATCTCGGCGGCTTCCCGGCCAGCCGAGGTTCCGGGTGTGAATTCGACGACATCGAACACCACGTCCCGCTTGCGGGCGCGCGCGGCAGCGACCGAGCGTGCGATTGTCGCCTGCATGTCGGCCGGGGCCGGCAGGCGGATGCTGAGCAGCGGCGGCGGACCGGGTTCGGGCGGGGCAAGGGGTGCAGGCGGCGCGGGCGGCTTGGGTCGAACCGGGGGGCGGCCGGCGTCCGAGTTAAAGGTGCGCTGATCGACGAGCGTGCATCCGGATAGTCCGGCCAACGCCAACAGGATGGCCCGGCGGGTTTCGACAGGGTGCGCCATGGGCTAGAACTCCAGTTTGGCGCTATCTAGACGCGACGGATTGGAGCGACAATGACCACTTTGGGGACGACTTTGGAGACGGCGCCGGGGGCGGCTCTGGGCAGCAACCAGCGCATCGACGGGCGCCGGCTGTGGGACAGCCTCATGGCGATGGCCACCATTGGCGCGACTCCGAAGGGCGGCGTGCGTCGCCTGGCGCTCGGCGCGGTCGACCGCGAGGGCCGGGACCGGTTCCGCACGCTGTGCGAGGAAGCCGGGTTGAGCGTGCGCGTGGACACGATGGGCAACATGTTCGCCCGCCGGGCCGGACGCGACCCGGCGCGCGCGCCGGTGCTGTTCGGCAGCCACCTCGATAGCCAGCCGAGCGGCGGCAAGTTCGATGGGGCGCTGGGGGTGATCGCCGGGCTGGAGCTGATGCGGACGTTGAACGATTTCGAGATGGTGACCGAGGCGCCGCTGGAACTGGTCAACTGGACGGACGAGGAAGGCAGCCGCTTCGGCAGGAGCTTGATGGGATCGGGGGTCTGGGGCGGGCTCTACGACCAGGCGGAAACGGAAGCGGCGGCGGATCTGGAGGGCGTGACGGTTCGGCAGGCGCTGGACGAGATCGGCTATCGCGGCAGCGAGCCGGCGCGGCCGTTTGCCGCCGACGCGTATTTCGAGCTGCACATCGAGCAGGGGCCGCTGCTGGAGGGCGAGGCCAAGCAGATCGGCATCGTCACCGGCGGCCAGGCGCAACTCTGGTACGATCTGGTGGCGACGGGACGGGACAGCCATGCGGGAACCACCCCGCCGAGCCTGCGGCGGGACGCGCTGGTGTGTGCGGCGCGGGTGATTGACCTGGTGGACCGGATGATGCGGGCGCGGGGCGAGGATGGCCGCGGCACGGTGGGGCAGCTGATCGTGCTGCCGAACAGCCGCAACGTGGTGCCGGGCGAGGTGCGTTTCTCCGTCGAATTCCGGCATCCCGACGCGGCGGAGATCGAGCGGCTGGCGGCGCAGTTTCCGCGGGAGGCCGGGTTCATTGCGCGGGATTGCGAAATTGAGCTTTCGGTCAAGGAAGTTTACCGGATCGGCGCGCAGCCGTTCGATCCCGCGTGCATCGACCTGGTTCGGTCGGCGGCGACCGATCTGGGCTACTCGATGCGCGACATCGTCTCCGGCGCGGGCCATGACGCGATCGCGGTGGCGCAGCACATCCCGACGGCGATGATCTTTACGCCTTGTAAAGACGGGTTGAGTCATAATGAGGCGGAGAGCATCGAGCCGCATGAGGCGGAGGCCGGTGCGCAGGTATTGTTCAGGGCGGTGGTGGCACGTGCGAACCGATCGATCGTTTAACGTCGATGTTTGAGTGGCGATGAGCGGCGCGGCGCGGCCGCGGGGGGAGATCAAGGCGCTGACGTCGCTGCGGGGTCTCGCGGCGATGACGGTGGTGATGCAGCATTTCTCAGCCACGGCGCAGCACAACGCGTCGGGTTGGATCCCGTCCATCATTCCGCACGGCTACATGGCCGTGGACTTCTTCTTCGTGCTCAGCGGCTTCATCATGTCGTACACCTACCTGGCGGATTTCGAGACCGCCGGGTTACGCGCGTATGGCCCGTTTTTGTGGAAGCGGGTGGCGCGGATCTTCCCGCTCGGGATCGCAATCACGTTGATCATCGCCCTGCTCGGCCTGGCGATGGCACCATTCGGCCTGACCGGATTGTTCTACCACCTGCCGCCAGGGACCGGGCTCGGCACCCTTATTGCCATCAACCTGCTGCATCTGCAGGGATTGATGCCGGATTACAGCCTCAACGATCCGTCGTGGTCGGTCAGCGTCGAACTAGGCGCCTATCTTTTATTTCCGGTGCTCATCTACCTCAACATCTCCGCCCGGCCGTGGGTGACGGCTGCGTATACGGCGTTCGGGATCTGGATTCTGCTGCGCTTGTCCGCGCATGACCCGACAGGGGGAATGGGGTTCCGTTCGCCGCCGTTCGACATGGCCCGATGCGTGATCGAGTTCGGCTTCGGCATGTTGGTGTTCCAGGCCTATCGGCGGGGCGGGTGGATGTGTGCGCTGGGCCGTGATCGCTGGACATGGGTGATCGCCGGTCTTGGCGTCGCCAGCCTCGTCGGCCGGAGCGATTTGGCAGCGGTTGCCGTGTTCCCGTTCCTGGTGCTGGCGTTTGCGTTGAACACCGGGCGGCCGAGCCGGATACTGTCGCATCCGTGGCTGCACTACCTCGGCGCGATCTCGTTCTCGATCTATCTGGTTCACCAGATGCTGCGTGAAACCGAGTTCTGGGCGGTGCGGCTGCTGCATCCGACGCCGCTTCCGCCATGGATGGCGCTGTGTGTTGCGTTTATCGGGTCGCTGACAGTGCTGCCGCTCGCCGTGCTGGCCTATCATGGCATCGAACGACCCGGGCGGACCGCGCTCAACGGCATCATCAAGCGGATCAACCGGCGACGCGGCGTTGCGTCGACAGCGGAGGGAACCGCTACGCGAACCGCAGACTGACGGATGCGGAGGGCTTGTGGCGGCTTCCCATGGCTCGTATAGCCCCGGTTCGAGGAGATTGATGTCAGGATCACGCGAAACCGAGGGGGCCTGGTCGCCGGAAGCGCCGATCACGTCGCTACAGGACGCCATCCTTGCACGCCCCCTGACCCCCGAGCGCCGCATGGCCGACGCCATCCGCGTGCTGGCCATCGATGCTATCGAAGGTGCCGGGTCCGGGCATCCGGGGATGCCGCTCGGGATGGCGGATGCTGCTACCGCACTTTGGACGCGGTTCCTGCGCTTCGACGCGGGAGACCCTCGTTGGCCGGATCGCGACCGGTTCGTGCTGTCGGCAGGTCACGGGTCGATGCTGCTCTATGCGCTGCTGCATCTGACCGGCCATGTCGGCATGGGCATCGCCGATTTGGCTCGGTTCCGACGGTTGGACAGCCCGGCGGGTGGACATCCCGAATACGGCGCCCATCCCGCGATCGAAGCTACCACCGGGCCGTTGGGGCAGGGATTTTCCAACGCCGTCGGGATTGCGCTGGCGGAGCGGATGCTGGCGTCGCGGTTCGGCCGCAGCCTGGTCGATCATCGCACCTGGGTGATCGCGTCCGACGGTGATCTGATGCAGGGCGTCAGCCACGAGGCGGCCGATCTGGCCGGGCATCTGCGGCTGGAGAAGCTGACCGTGCTCTGGGACGACAACAGCGTATCGCTCGATGGCGACACCGCGTTGTCGCACTCGAGCGATACGCTGAAGCGGTTCGCGGCCCAGGGTTGGGCGACCAAGCGCGTCGACGGGCATGATCCGGCGCAACTAGCCGGGGCGCTGGCGCTGGCGATGCGATCAAAGAAGCCGACGCTGATCGCCTGCCGCACCATTATCGGCTTGGCTGCGCCCACGAAGGCTGGCACGTCGGCCGCGCATGGCAAACCGTTGGGCCCATGCGAGGCGGATGCTGCCCGGGCCGCGCTTAGGTGGGACGAGCCGCATCTGACGGTGCCGGCGGATGTGATGGACCGGTGGCAGGCGGTGGGAGCACGGGGGGCTTCGGCACGGCGGGCTTGGCTCAAGCGGATGGCCAAACATCCGCTGCGCGCTGAATTCGACCGCGTGATGGCGGGCAAGCTGCCGGACAACTGGCACGAACGGATTGCCGCATTGCGCGCCGAGATCGCGGAGGAACGCCAGCCGATCTCGGGCCGTGTCGCCGGGCACCGCGCCTTGACGACGCTGTCGGCAATTATGCCGGAGCTGGTCGGCGGTTCGGCGGATGCCGGCAGTTCTACCGGCACGCATCCACCGGACGCGGCGACGGTCTGGCCCGGCAACTATGCCGGCCGCTATATCCATTTCGGCGTTCGCGAGCACGGGATGGCCGGGGCATTGAACGGGATCGCGCTGCACGGCGGGTTCATACCGTATGGCGGCAGCCTTTGTGCGTTCAGCGATTACATGCGCCCTGCCCTGCGCCTGGCCGCGATGATGCGGCTCCGGGTCGTGCATGTCATGACGCATGACAGCATCGGCGTCGGCGAGGATGGCCCGACCCATCAGCCCATCGAACAACTCGCGAGCTTTCGCGCGCTGCCCAATACGTGCGTGTTCCGACCCGCCGATGCGCTGGAGACGGCGGAGTGCTGGGAGTTGGCGATCCGCCGCAACGGGGGGCCGAGCCTGATCGTGCTGGCGCGTCAGGCGCTGCGGCCGCTGCGGCAGGATGCGTCGGAGAATCGCAGCGCCCGGGGCGGTTACGTGCTGCAGGAAGCGGACGGGCCGCGGCAGGCGACGCTGATCGCGACCGGGTCGGAAGTCGCCATCGCGCTGGAGGCCCGGCAACGATTGGCCGACATGGGCATCGCGGCGGCCGTGGTGTCGCTGCCCTGCTGGGAATTGTTCGCGCAACAGGATGATCGCTACCGCTTAGACGTGCTGGGGTCCGCTCCGCGCATTGGGATCGAGGCCGCCTGCGGCTTCGGCTGGGAGCGCTGGATCGGCGAAACCGGCTTGTTCATCGGCATGACCGGCTTCGGCGCTTCGGCGCCGCACGCCGATCTCTATCGGCATTTCGGCATCACGCCGGAAGCCATCACCGCCGCGGTTCGACGCCGCGTGCTTCCACACTGAAGGGAACCGAACTCATGGCCGTCAAGGTCGCCATCAACGGATTCGGGCGCATCGGCCGCCTGGTGCTGCGCGCCATCATCGAGCGCGGCAACGAGGACGTCGTTCCGGTCGCCATCAACGACCTCGGTAGCGTCGAGGCCAATGCCCACCTGTTCCGCTACGACAGCGTGCACGGCCGTTTCCCGGGCGAGGTCAAGGTCGAGGGTGACAGCATCACCATCACCTACAACGGCAAGACGATCGG
>JBPBQE010000039.1:0-15191 GCA_050954595.1 Janthinobacterium lividum
AACGGAAATCATGGTGCCCCGGGACTCGTGGTGCTGCCTGCCGGTGGGTTTCGCCGGGCCAAGGCCGAGATCACCGCTTGGGCGGAGTACCTGCCGACGCCGCTGGTGCCGCTGCCGGGGCTGGCGGAGGCGACGTCGCTCGGGGTCGTCGCCATCAAGGACGAGTCGAGGCGTTTGGGCCTGGGCAATGCCGAGGTGCTCGGTGGCGTGTATGCTGTGGGCGAGGTCATCAAGGCCGAGTTGGCCCGTCGCGGCATTGCCCCCAGTGCGACCACGGCCGATCTGCTGACCAGGCGTTACCCGGTGGAGCTGACGGTCACGTGTGCCAGCGAGGGCAATCTCGGGACGAGCGTGGCATGGGGCGCACGGCGAGTCGGTGCCGCATGCCGGATCGTCGTGCCCGATGGGAGCGAGGCAAGCCGGATCCGATCGATCGAGGCGCTCGGGGCGTCCGTGTGTCGCCAGGGCGCGACGTATGACGACAGCGTGCAAGCGGCCGCGGCGGAGGCGGCGCGGCAGGGCTGGCTTGTCGTGTCGGACACGGCATGGCCGGCTTATACGGAGGTGCCGCGGATGATGATGCAGGGCTACCGGTTGTTGGTGGACGAGGCGCTTGACCAGTGGATCGGGGCGCCGCCGACTCACGTCGTGATCCAGGCAGGGCGCGGCGGCATCGCGGCGGCGGTATCGGTGCATACGCGGGTTCGGCTCGGTGCCGGCACCCGTCTTCTGGTCGTCGGGCCGGAGGCTAAGCCTAACCTGTTGGCCTGGCAGGAACTGGAGCGTGCGGCGTTTGCTCACGTCGAGATAGAGGATGCAACGGCGGGGGAGGCGGTGCGGCGACTGTCGACGGAGGGGGTCGGGTCGTCGCCATCAGGTGCGGCAGGCGCCGCCGGGCTGTTCGCGGCGGCGTCCGATCCGGCAGCGCGGGCGGCGTTGGAGTTGGGGCGCGAGAGCCGGGTGCTGCTGTTCAACACCGAAAGGAGCGGCACATGATCCTACAAGCAACCGATGTCGGCAGCGGCCCGGCAGCGATCATCCTGCACGGGCTGTTTGGCACCGCCAGCAACTTCGCCACCATTCAGCGGCGGCTTGCGGTCGGGCGTCGGGTCGTGACGATGGACTTGCGCAATCACGGCCGCTCGCCGCATGACCCGGTGATGGACTACCCCACCATGGCCGCTGACGTCTTCGAGACAATGGCGTCGCTCGGGCTGGAACGGGCCGCGCTGGTTGGCCATTCGATGGGTGGCAAGGTGGTGATGCAGGCAGCGCTGCGTACGCCGGAGCGGGTCGTGCGTCTTTTGATCGCCGATATCGCCCCCGTGGACTATCCGCCGCGGTATCGCACGATCGCCGACGCCATGCTGGCGCTGCCGCTTGACCCCGGGCTGACGCGCGCTACCGCTGACGCAGCCTTGGCCGATGCGGTTCCGGATACGGCGATGCGGCAGTTTTTGCTGTCCAACCTACGGTTCGGCGATGCGCCCTCGTGGCGGATCGGCTTGCCGGCGATCGCGGGGGCGCTGCCGGCGATCGAGGGATGGGATTGGAGCGGGGAGGGGGTGTATGCCGGTCCGACCCTGGTGCTGCGCGGAGAGCGGTCGGATTACATCAAGCCCGATGATCGCGCGTTGTTCCGTCGCCTGTTCCCTTCCGCCCGCTTCGCGGCCCTGCGAGATGCCGGTCATTGGCTGCACGCGGACGCGCCGGATGCGTTCGTCGCAACCGTTGACGCCTTCCTGCCGCGGGCCGAGTGACGGCCAATTCCGATAAAAAGCCGGCCGCGACCGAACCCATGCCGCTCCATGAGGTTTAAGCAGGACTGAAAAGGAGTTTTCTATGGGACGCTATACCTCGGGCGGCGTTGGTCGCGACGTGCTGGCGGGAGCCATCGCCGGCGGCGCAGCGGTTTGGCTGATCAGCAAGATGGATTGGTCGCTGAGCCATGCCGGCCGTAAGTCATCCGCGCCAGCTTCCGGCATGGACCCGGCGCATGCCGCGGCAGGCAAGGCCGCTGCGGCCGCTGGCGTCCGCGTCGCCAATCCGCGCGACAACGCGGCTGGTCATACCGTGCATTACGGGATCGGTATCGGTGCAGGCGCCCTCTACGGTCTGTTGCGGGGCATGGCGCCGGTCGTGACGACAGGGCGGGGCTCGCTCTATGGCATTGCGAACTTCATCCTGGGCGACGAGATAGGCGCACCGGCGATGGGGCTAGCCAAGGGGCCGATGGACTATGCGGCACGCGACCATGCCAAAAGCGCATTGGCGCACATCGTGTTCGGCATCTTCACCGACCTGGGAACCCGGGTGTTGTCGCCGTGGAAGGACGAGGTCGTCATCATGCGCGGTCCGTCGCTGCATGAGCGGCTCGACAACGGCCGGCAGGCATTGTTGGACAGTCGCGATTATCTCTACGAGCACGGTCGGGACTATCTCGATGTCGGCCGCGAGTATCTCGACCGAGGCCGCGAACTGGCGAGCGACTATGCCGAGCAGGCGCGCGATGCCGTCGACGAGTGGGACCTGCCGGGCTTGGCGGCACAGGGTCGCAAGCGCGCCAAGCGGTTCGCCGAGGATGTGCGGTCCCGGATGCCAGATCCCGACGATTTGCAGGATACCGTCGATGAAGGCCGTAAGCGGGCGCGGAAGTTCGCGAGTTCGATGGCGTCGCGCCTGCCGGACCGCGATGACGTCGAGGACGTCGTCGATACCGGTCGTAAGCGGGCTCGGGGTTGGGCACGGACGGCGGCGGATCGGTTGCCGGATCGGGATGATTTGAGCGACACGATTGACGAAGGCCGTTCGCGTGCGCGGGGTTGGTTCCGCTCGTTGACGGACCGGCTCCCGGATCGCGGCGATGCTAGCGATGCGGTGGACGAGGGTCGCGCACGGGCGCGTAAGCTGGCCAAGCAAGCCCGCAAGCGTTTGCCTGATCGCGACGACATGGAAGATACCGTGTCCGATGGCCGCAAGCGCGTGGCACGGCTGGCCGAGGATGCGCGTCAGCGTGGCGAGAGCACCGTCGACAAGGCGTTTCGCTGGCTGTTCGGCTGAATGAAAACGTGGTCGGGCAGCGATGCCCGACCATTTTCGTCAACGCTGGCGCCGGTGCCGCTAGGCTAGTACAAAACGTGAATGGAGACAGTCAGCTTTCCGGAACGTGCCGCCGGAATCAGACGCGCGACAGCATTGCTGTGCGTGCGGCTAGGGTGGTCACCGGTGCACGAGATGCCGCTGCCAAACCACCGGCGGGCCGATATTTTGGCGTTGCGCGCCGATGGAGGGTTCGCCTGCATCGAGGTTAAGTCTGGATTGCGCGACTTTCAGACCGACTCAAAATGGCCCGAATACCGCGACTACGCCGATACGCTGTATTTCGCCGTGGATGACGATTTTCCCTGCGACTGTCTGCCCATCGACACCGGGTTGATCATCGCGTGCGGTCGAGAGGCCGAAGTGGTTCGCGAGGCACCGGCGCATCCGTTGCCGGCGGCGCGGCGTCGGGCGTTGTTGCACCGGTTCGCTGCACTCGCAGCACGGCGCCTAGCCTGCCGCGACGACCCCGATGGTATGGCCAGTCTACGTGCCGCCTTGCTGGCGGAGTAGATCACCCGGCGCCGGCAGCGACTTTCCGGCCAGGGGCGTTTGTCGAGTAGCCTTTCAGGAGCTCGGCAAGCCAGACACGTCCGCCCCAGCGCTGCATTTGATCGGCACCAATGACTCGGTCGATCGTGTAGTCGGCGCCCTTGACGAGCAAGTCCGGCCGAAGCGTCTCTAACGTTTCCAGAGGAGTGTCCTCCTCGTAGATCACCACGAGATCGACCGCGGAATTACCCGCCAAGACGGCCGCACGTGCCGCTTCCGGCTGCGTCGGCCGTGACTCGCCACGGAGACGGCTGACGCTCGCATCCGAGTTCAGGCCGACGACCAACCGATCGCACTGTCCCCGCGCCTGCTCCAGCAGATGCACGTGACCTGGATGCAGTTGATCGAAGCAGCCATTGGTGAAGCCAATGCGCCAGCCCTTGCGACGCCAGCGCTCAACCTGCTCGGCCGCCGCCTCGCGCGTCACGATCTTTCGCAAGGTGCTCACCTGCGGCGTCAATACGCGCAGAAGGTCCTCGCATCGCGCGACTGCCGTGCCGACCTTCCCGACCACCACGCCGGCGGCGAGGTTGGCAAGCCGGGCTGCCACCCGCATGCTCAACCCGGCCGCCAGCCCGGCGGCCAGCGTGGCCACGACCGTGTCGCCGGCGCCTGAAACGTCGAACACGTCGACGGCTTCGGACGGATAATGATGAGCGCCGTCAGCATCGACGAGGGTCAGCCCATCTTCGGAACGCGTGACCAGGATGGCTCCGAACCCGTGCAGCTCGCGCAGATAAGTCGCCGCACGCACCAGATCGGCCTCGTCGGCTACCGGCATACCGGTGCCTTCACCGAGCTCCCGCCGGTTGGGAGTGATGACGTCGGCGCCGGCGTAGCGGGCAAAATCATGGCCCTTGGGATCAACGACGATGGGCCGGCCGGTCTGCCGCGCCATGGCGATCAGCTGCGCGGGAACGTCGCCGGCCAGCACGCCCTTGGCGTAGTCGGACAGCACCGTGACCGACGTCGCGGCCAACGTGTCACCGGCGATGCGCAGCAGGCGTTCGGCGAGCTTAGGGCCGATCGGCTCAGCCTGTTCGCGATCCGCCCGGAGCAATTGCTGACCCTGACTCACGAAACGTGTCTTCACCGTCGTCGTCCGTGCACCCTCGATCAGCATCCACGGCTCGATACCGGGTTGTCCCCCGACGAGACCGGTCAAATCCGACCCGGCCTGATCGTCACCTACGACGGAAACAAAGGCGACTGCGGCGCCGAGGGCGGTGAGGTTACGCACGACGTTGCCGGCGCCACCAGGTATCGCGGTCTCCCGCTCAACTCGGAGAATAGGGATCGGCGCCTCGGGACTGACCCGGTCAACCACACCATAGATATAGCGATCGAGCATAACGTCGCCGATCACGGTGACGCTGGTGCGGCTGAGCCGGCGAACGGCTGCCGAAAGCGCAGCGTCGTCCGACGAGAAATCAGCATCCGGAAGTATCGGCCCAGACTGGGCAGATTGGTCGCCGGACTTTGTGCTATCCATACGTCACGGCTACCTTCTTGGCTCGCACGTGGCAAGCAGTTGACTACCTTTGCGGTCGATCATGCCTGAAGATAGTAAACGGAGTCTGAGCTTAGTGCAGCACAGGTTAGTTTTCCGCCGCGGGCCGCGTTGGTGTCGATGCCCAACCTGTTCGGTCGCAACTCCGGCTCGAGGCTCGGAGTATGGCCATGAACGATCCGGAGCTCGGGCGCATCCGGCAGCATCGTACCTTCCCAGTCCAGGAATTCACGTCTGATCCAGAGCAGGTCGGCGGGAACCTGCGAGGTGAGACGAATTCCGGGCCGGACGCCCGCATGGACGAAAAGATAGCGGCCTAGTTGAAGCATGGGCAGCAAACCCCTGAGCAGCTTGAGCTGAGGGGCGGGGATTAACTCGATCCATTGACTTGGGTCGGATTCCGGATCGATCCCCCAACTCAGCAGGGTCGCCTGACCACCGTTGCTCAGCCATAGGTCGCCGTCACGCGGGTTGGCCAGCGTGTTCAGCAGCATCTGCTCGTGATTTCCCAGCAAGTTGGTGCAGGGAACCCCCGGGACCGGCGACCCCTGGACCAGCAACTGCAGACACTCGGCCGAGGCAGGGCCGCGATCGATATAATCGCCGAGATGAATGATGTGCGCACGCGCGACGGGCTGCTCGAGGAGATCTTTTCGGATCAGCGCATGCACGGCGTCCAACTGCGCGCGCTGACCGTGAACGTCACCGATCGCGTAGATCCGGTCGGGGGGCGGGCCGGCAGCGATGCTGCCCGCTAACTCTTTCGTAACCATCGATTGGTAATCTACCGTCAAGAATCGGAGACGACGACCCTGATATTGTCGGCACAAAAAGGAGCAGCTCAGCTTCAAGCAGCGCAGGAAGCGGCCCTTCCTCTGCGCGATGCCGTCGAACGCGCCTTCCGTGGAAAGGTGCGTGGATGGACGGTGCTCGTTCTGCACCTGTCGCGTCTTGCTCCGCCTGCACCTCGGCCTCATCACCGACGGATCGCGCGTGTCGTGCTGGACGATGCTGCTTCCCAGCATCAAGGGCAGTTGTTTACCCTCATCAACGGCGACCTGGCGCTGCTTTTCCCGCCGGGCGACCAAGGCATCGGCTTGGCGGCGACGCTCGTGAATTTGTTTGCGGCGGACGCTCCCGATCCGGGTTTGCTGCTGAGTCGGTGGCTCATGCCGGACCATCTGCCCCAACTCTCGGCTTTTCTCGATGCCATCCCGACGCTGGCGGCACCAGGCACGACTGAGCGGGACTCGGGTCTGGCAGCAGTGACTGCACTGTTCAATGCGGTTGAAGCGCGCCGGATACGCGAGTTGCTCGAACGTCAAACAGGTGTGCTGGTGACGGTCAGCGGGCCAGAGCGGGTGGTCCCGCTCTTTCGTGAAATCCGTTTCTCCTTACCGGCGCTGGAAGCCAGGGCGGCAGCCTCGGGCCATGTGACGGCCGACCCGTTCCTGTTCAGGCATCTCATCGCCAAGCTGGATATCTTCATGCTCGCGGCGACGACCGGCGATATCGATCATGACCGGCCGATGCTGGCGGGTGTGCGTGGCGGCGGCATGTTCCTGCACGTCAACATGAGCCTGGAAGCCGTGATGTCGTCGGCGTTCGATCGGCTGGCGGAGGCCGCGGCCCGAAGCTCGGCGCGGATTTCGGTCGAGATCGCGTTGATCGAGGCGTTCGCCGACGCCGACCTGTTCTTTCGCGCGCGCGAGCGTGTGCGACAGGCAGGCTTCCGGCTCGTGCTGGATGATGTGACACATCACGCCTTGTTGGTGACGAAACCGGCCGCGCTCGGATACGACTACCTCAAGCTGGATTGGTCGCGTCAGTTGCTGCAGTCCAATGATACCCTGGACAGCGTCATTCGGGCGATCGACCCGAGCAAGATCATCTTGCAAAAGGCTGACACCGAAGAAGCCGTGCGGTGGGGGTTGGTCCACGGAATCCGGCGGTTCCAGGGTCGACACATCGACGCGATCCTTGCGGCTGGCCGCTTGGCCGTCTGCCCAGCTGCGACCGATTGTTCGCTGCGGAAATGCATCGAGCGCGAAGGCGCGGCGACGCAAGCGGGCCGGATCGGCTGTCGAAATTTCGCACTGCTCGACACGTCGGTCGCCGACACGAGCCAGGCGGCATGATGAGTCAGGCGTCGGGATTGGAATCCCTTTCAGAACTGGTCCGCACGAGCACGATATCCGGTGTTGCACGCCGAGTGCTGCTGCTGCGCACGGATGATTTGCCGCCTTCGCTGTCGAAGCCGGAACAGTTAAAGCGAGCTGGTCACGCCGTCGCTCCGCTCGAGGGTGCAGACCGGTCGCAGCGCTACGACTTGCCGGGTGGCCGGATCGTCATGTGTTGGAAGGGCGAGTCGGCCAAGCTCGTCGAGCAGACCATGGATGGTCTGGACCGCATCTTGCGCGAAAACCCAATCGACGCTCCGTCATTGCAGACGCTCGCGCAGTTGTTCAGCCTACCGGGAGAAGGGGAGGCCTTGCTGTCGGCAGCAAGCGCCGGGCTGGAGGTGCCGAGTAACGAGCCTGTTCCCGCCTCGGTCGAGGAGACCGAGCCGGTTGCGGCTCAGTTACAGCCGCTTCTGCCCGCCGAGTTGGACCGGTTAGAGCAGAGCCTCGCGGGCACCGATATCAGCCGCTTTGCCCGCCGTCGGCCGGTGAGTTACTTCAATGGTCAGAATGCGCAGCTTGCCTGGGAAGAGCGCACCCTTTCCATCCCGGAGTTGATCGACACGGTCGCGCCGGGCCGGGATGCGCGCTCGGATGTCTGGCTGTTTCGCCGGCTGACGCGGGTTCTGGATCGACGGATGCTGTCCATTCTCAGCGAGCCGCAGGAACTGCGGACAGCAGGCCCGTTCAGTATTACGCTGAACGTCGCCAGCGTTCTCAGCCCCGAGTTCCTGCGCTTCGATGCCTCGCTGCCGTTGGGATTGCGGAGCCGGGTGGTGATCAGCTTTCTGCCGGCCGACATCGCGTCCGACGCTGCCGCTTTTGCCTTTGCCCGGAACTTCGCCCGTGGCCGGTCCTATCGCATCTGTCTCCGTGCCGTTTCCAACGCCTTGCTGCCGACGCTGGATTTGGCTGCGCTCGATCTCGATTTCGTCCAGCTGATCTGGTCAACCGATCTGGCGACGCTTCCTGCATTGCCGAGTTCAGGAAAAACCCGCTGGATTCTTGGTCAGCCGCTAACTTCGGACGGTATCAAGTGGGGTGTCGATCAAGGGATCGCGCTGTTCACGATGAAGCCGACGGTGTGAGAAGCGGTTAGGCACGGCGTGGTGGAGCTGAGGGGAATCGAACCCCTGACCTCCTCATTGCGAACGAGGCGCTCTCCCAACTGAGCTACAGCCCCGCCGTGCGAGGCCGGAAAATGCTTAGACGCACCTCCCGAGTCAACCCCGCAGTGGCAAACATCCATCGCCAGGTCGCCGGCAAGATTACGGCGTTGCCGGCTTGTCCTCTGGTTGCGGCTGCTTTGGACGCACGGTAGGGTCCGCCCCGATCCAAGGAAACCAATGTGACGCTGCTTGCTGGCATCTACGAACTGATACTCGTCGTCATCAACCTACTCGTTTGGGCACTGATTCTATCGGCGGTCGTGTCGATGCTGACATCGTTCGGCGTGCTCGACACGCGCAACCGGCTCGTCTGGACGATCAGCGACTTTCTTTACCGCGTGACCGAGCCGATGTTGCGGCCGATCCGCAACCTGCTGCCGAATTTCGGTGGGATCGACCTGAGTCCGCTCGTCGCCATCCTGTTGCTGCAATACATCGCGGTGCCGCTGGTGCGGACCTTGTTCGGTGGGCTGGCGACCGGTGTCTGGAGCTTCTAGGCCGAGGCGATGACGGCAACGATCATCAACGGCACTACGCTGGCAGCATCGCTGCGTGCGGAGATCGCCGCCCGTGTCGGACAACTCGACTACCAGCCGGGACTGGCCGTGGTGTTGGTGGGGGAGGATCCCGCTAGCGCCGTTTACGTGCGCAACAAGGATCGCGCCGCGCAGTCGGCCGGGTTGCGGGCCACGACCTACCGCATGTCGGCGGAGACGACGCAGGGCGAGTTGCTCGATGTGGTGCAAAAATTGAATGCCGATCCTGACGTGGACGGCATCCTGGTGCAGTTTCCGCTACCGGGTCACATCGATACGAGTGTCGTCATCGCCGCCATCGACCCGGCGAAAGATGTCGACGGCTTTCACCCCCTCAATGTTGGCCGGCTTCATGATGGTGCCGCGGGCCTCGCCCCCTGCACTCCGCGGGCCGTCATCCGTTTGCTGCGGCAGAGTGGCGTATCGCTGCGCGGCGCCCGCGCGCTGGTGATTGGTCGATCGAGCATCGTTGGCCGACCAGTAGCGTCGCTGTTGCTGGCCGAGGATGCTACCGTGACCATGGGACACAGCCGCACTGTCGACCTTCCGGCACGGTGCCGTGAAGCAGACATCCTGATTGCAGCCGTTGGTCGGGCCGAGATGGTTCGCGGCGACTGGATCAAGTCGGGCGCGACGGTCATCGACGTCGGGATCAACCGGCTTGGTGACGGTCGGCTGGTCGGTGACGTCGCCTACGCTGAAGCGGTCGAAGTCGCGGGAGCGATCACGCCAGTGCCCGGCGGAGTGGGGCCGATGACCATTGCCTGTCTATTGGACAACACCGTAATGGCCGCAATTGCCCGCCGGGGCTAGAAGTCGGTGCAGCGCCCGGCTTTTTCCCAGTCGCCGTAACGAGTCGGCTCTGGTCCTTTCTGGCCGCCGATCTCGGGTGCGAGATCTTCCGGTGGAACGATAGGTTTCGCGGGCAGGGCGGGTTTGGTTTCGTCGGTCATGCAGCCGATTTGGTGCGCTTACTCTCGGTGCGCAACTGGCCGCAGGCTGCAAGAATATCCCGACCGCGCGGGACTCGGATCGGCGACGCGAACCCGGCGTCCTGCACGATGCGTGCGAAACGAGCGAGTTGGTTGCCGCTGCTCGGCTCATAGGAGCTGCCGGGCCAGGGATTGAACGGGATGAGGTTCACCTTTGCCGGGATGCCAGCGATCAGGCGAACTAGTTCGTGCGCTTCGGCCTCGCTGTCGTTGATGTCCCGCAGCATGACGTATTCGAAGGTAATCCGGCGCGCGTTGCTGGCGCCGGGATAACGGCGACACGCGGCGATCAGTTCGGCAATCGGGTATTTACGGTTGAGCGGCACGAGTTCGTCCCGCAACTCGTCGCGCACGGCATGAAGCGAGATTGCCAGATTGACGCCAAGCTCCTGGCCGCACTGGTCCATCAACGGCACGACTCCCGACGTGCTCAGCGTGATGCGGCGACGCGACAGGGCAATGCCCTCGTTGTCCATGACGATGCGCATCGCCTTGGCGACGTTCTCGTAGTTGTAGAGCGGCTCGCCCATGCCCATCAGCACGATGGTCGATAGGAGACGTGGAGTTTCGCCTTGCGGACTCGGCCACTCCGAGTAGGCGTCGCGGGCCGCCATGAACTGGCCGACGATCTCGGCAGCGCCTAGGTTGCGCACCAGCTTTTGCGTGCCGGTATGGCAGAAGCGGCACGACAGCGTGCAGCCGACCTGACTGCTGATGCAGACAGCGCCACGATCCTCGCTCCGGTCCGGGATGTAGACGGTTTCGGCTTCCTGCCCGTCGCGAAAGCGGAACAGCCACTTGCGGGTGCCGTCGGTGCTCTCCTGGGCGATGGCGACGCCGGGTCGACCGATGACGAATTGAGTGGCCAGCTTTTCCTGCAGCGGCTTCGAGACCGTCGACATGAGGCTGAAGTCGGTGACGCCCTGATGATAGATCCAATGCCATAGCTGCTTGGCCCGGAACGGCTTCTCGCCGATGGCGAGAAGCTCGGCGGTGAGTTCGTCGCGCGACAATCCGACCAACTCCCGTCGGCCGTCAGGCAGGCGTGCCGGTGGCGGATCGAACAGCGCGGATTTGGCGAGAACGCGGGCTCGTTCGCTCTCGGTCAGCATCACGGTCATCGTGCGGGGCAAGCCTTCACGATGGCCGCATAGGCCTGGGCGAAGCCGCGCAGGCTGAATGTGTCCGTAACGGCCTGGCTGCGCGGTCCGGGGGAACGGGCGACCGCCTGGCGGCCGCGGTTGAACAAGGCGACGGCGGCGCGGCCATCGCGGGCGAAGGCGGAGCGGCCCGAGGTATAGAAGGGCAGGGTCACACCTTCGGCCGACATCTCCATCTCGGCATTGCCGGGGTAGGCGAAGCCTGCGGTCAAGGCTACGGCATCTCGGCCGCCACTACGCTCGGTGACGGTCAGCACGACGTCGCCGCGGCCGGGAACGGCGGGAGTCGACGCGCTCGGCCGACTGAACGCGTAGCATACGGGTTGGCCGGCTTCCTGGTTGGTCGCAGCCTGCCAATCGTCCCATGTGCCGATGCGCCGCGGCCCGCTCGCCGACGGCTTATGTGCGGCGCGCGATGCGGCATGGCTTCCGCGCGGCTCGGCAGCGTTTGCCGGCAACGTCGACAAGATAAGCGGTGTGAGGAGGATGGCGGCCGCAAACAGCCGGGTCGAGGGTGAGGGCATGGGATGAAAATATGTTGAGCGGCGCGGAGGAACAAGCGCGGATGCAGCCGATCTCCCCACCGTCACTCGCGCGCCAGCCAATCCGGCACCGTACGGCGGAAGCGTGGATCACCATGGGAGCCCGGCGGCTCCAGCGGAGCGACCGGGCCGCCACTGGCGACAGGGCGTTCGGCGAAGCGGCCGTGCTGTAACAGACGGTCATACAACACGATGGCGCCGGCGAGGGACAGGTTGAGCGCAAAGCGCGTCGGGATGCGGATCACGTGCTTGCATTGCGCCAGAACCGCCGGGGAGAGGCCGGACCGCTCCGGGCCAAGGACATAGGCGGCGTTGAGCGGGTGCCGGAACGATGGCAGGTCCACCGCGTCCTCAAGCAGTTCGATGCCGACCAGCGCGCATTCGCGGGGCAGGGCGATAGCGTCGGGGTCCTGGAAGCGCCAGAGCGGGATATGGGCCGGAGTGTCGGCCGTGTCGGATCGGCGACCGGCGCGGGAGTCGAAACCGGCACCGATCGTGAAGCAGAAACTGGCACTGAACGCGTGGGCGGTGCGAAGGAGAGCGCCGAAATTGGCAGATTTCGACACGCCTTCGGCGCCGATCCCACAATAGCCGCGGGTGGAGTGAGGCGCTGTCCTGGCGGGATGCATCGGCGCGACGTATGCGTTCGCCATGACCGATGCAACTGCAACCAACAGCGCCGACGTCACCGACGAGCGTCTCGCCGCGCAATACGAGGCTTATCCCTACCCGCAGCGGGATGCGCGAGACGAGGCCAAACGGTTGATCGTCGGCAGCCCGAGTCATCTGCGGGAGATCGACCATTGGGTGTTCGGCGCGGCGCGGCCACGCTCGGCCGGCTTGCGCGCGCTGATCGCGGGAGGCGGGACCGGGGATGGCGCGATCATGCTGGCCGAACATCTCAGGCGCGACGGACGGCCGGGTCGGGTGACGCACCTGGATCGGTCGCGGCCGGCGCAGGAGATCGCGCAGGCGCGGGCAAAGGCGCGGGGGCTGGAGTTGGATTGGGCGGCGGCGTCGTTGTTGGACTTGCCGGAATCGGGGTTGGGGCCGTTCGACTACATCGATTGCTGCGGTGTGCTGCATCACTTGCCGGACCCGGCAGCCGGGTTGCGCGCGCTGTTGTCGGTGCTGGCGCCCGGCGGTGGGCTCGGGTTGATGGTCTACGCCCCCCATGGACGGACCGGGGTGTATATGGTGCAGGAGGCGCTGGGGATGCTGGCGCCAGAGGGTGATGCGCCACCGGCACGGTTGGACATAGCCCGCCGAGTCATGCGGCATTTGCCGGACACGGCGTGGCTGCGGGCGAACCGCTATTTCGGCGATCACATCGATGGCGGGGATGCCGGGTTGTACGATCTGCTGCTCAATCCGCGTGACCGGGCCTATACGGTGCCGGCGTTTGCGGCGTTGCTGGCCGATGCGGGGCTGGCGGTAACGGCGTGGATGGAGCCGATGCGCTACGACCCGGCGGTATTTCTGCCGGACCCCAAGCTCCGGACACGGATCGCGGGGATGACGCCCCTTGAGCAGGCAGCGCTGGCCGAAGCACTGAGCGGAAACATGAGCACGCATGTGGTGTATTGCGTGCGCGCCGGCGATGCGCCGGCGGCGGCCGATGGAATGAGGGCGGACGCCGTGCCGGTGGCGCGCGAAATGGCGGCATCGGATATCTCGGCAGCCATCCGGCCGGATGGGACGTTGCCGGTCCTGTTCGATGGGCTGCGGGTGCCGGTCGCCCTGCCGCCATTGGCGGGCGCGATCCTGGGCTTGATCGACGGCGAGCGGTCGGTCGGCGCGATCCTGGCGACGCTGCAGGCGAGGGGGGTGAAACCCGATGCGGCGCAACGAGCGTGGCGTGACACGTTCACGCCGTTGATGCAGGTGAATCGGGTGCTGCTCGCGCCGCCGCCATGAGGCCGGTGGTGGTCATCTTTGGCGCTGCAGTGCGGCCGGACGGGTCTGCGAGCGGCGTGTTGCGCGCCCGGGTGGAAGCGGCACTGGCGACGGGACGATTGCTGGTGGATCCAATCTACATGCCGACGGGCGGGCAGGGGAGGTTCGGGCCGGCCGAGGCGACGGTGATGGCGGACCTGCTCGCCGAAGCCGGTGTGGAGCGGGGCTCGATCATATTGGAGGACACGGCGGTCAATACGCTCCGGTCGGCGCTGGCCTGTGCCCGGCTGATCGGACCGGGACGTCGTCGAGTTTACGTCGCCACATCGGCGTATCACATGGCGCGGTGCGTCATATTGCTGAGGCTGGCTGGCGTGCGTGCCCGACCGGGTCAGGCGACCGGCATGGCGGCGAGTCGGCGATGGAGCAAGCGTTGGTATTGGCGGTTGCGGGAGATACCGGCAATACCCGTGGACGGCGTGTTGGCCATCACCATGCGGGTTCGAGCGCGCTACCGAATGTGACAACTGCGTGAGGCACCGTGGGCTCCAGGCATAGTTAGTGTTACTGCCTTAGATGAGGCTGGTGACGTAGATGCGCATTTTGAAGCTATTGATGGTGGGGGGCGCCGGGTTGGCGCTGACTGGTTGCGTGGCCGCAGTCCCCGTGACAGCGCCGACCTACACCGTCATTCCCGGCCAGAACAAGACGGAGGCCGACCTTCGGGCCGACGATGCCATCTGTCGTGGAGCGGCGCCGGTTACGACCGGAGCGGCCACTGGCACTACAGGGTCGGCGGTGCCGGTGACCGAGCAGCAATATTATGGCTGCATGGCGTCGCGCGGGGAGGCTGTCATCCAGCAGCAGGTGCAGGCTTACCCAGTTTACGCTGGCGGCGTGCCCTATGCGTACCCAGCATATGGCGTGTACCCGTATGGCTACGGGTATCCGTATGGCGGGTATGGATATCCCTATGCTGGCGGGTATTTCGGTCCCTATGTCGGGTTCGGGATCGGCTTCGGCTATGGCCGTTTTTACGGCGGGCGAGGGTATGGCGGCTACTATCACGGCTACGGGCACGGCTTTGGCCACGGCGGTTATGGCGGTTACCACGGAGGTTTCCGCCGCTAGTATCAGCCCTCCGCGGGCAGTGGTTGCCCGTGGATGAACTCGATCAGGCCGACGCCATCGATCCTGTGAAACGAGACCGGCACGCCACCGAACAGCCGCGCTGGCTTGGGCGCTCCAAGAGAGAAGACACGCAGCCCATCCGCCTCGATGGCGGCAATCGATGTCTCGGCATCATCAGTCTCGAAGCACATATGGTAGATCATATTGCCGCGCTTGATCATCTGATCGATCGGCGAGGGTCCATCACCAGGCCAAATTACCTCGACGTCGGGCATGGCGCCGTGATGACGCATGGCGAGGTTGACGTTCTGGAGTGGATCAAAGGTTTGGGCGCCAGGCGTGTAGCCGAGAGTTTGGAGAAATTTGAACGCTTGCTCCGGCGCAGGGACGGCGAGGCCGAGGTGATGGAAACGTAGTCCGTAGG
>JBPBQE010000094.1:0-14782 GCA_050954595.1 Janthinobacterium lividum
GCAAATCCCGCAATGCGCGCCCGTGGGAAGGTAGAGGACCGTTGGAGGTCGCACCAGAGCTGCCGGGTGGTGGCGAATGGGAGCTGATCGGGCCCAGCACGATTCCGCACGAGAAGGGGCATCCGATGCCACGGGCGATGACCCAGGCGGACATCGACGCGACCGTGGATGCCTGGGGCAAAGCGACCGCCCGGGCCGTGCGCGCCGGGTTCGAGGTGGTCGAGATCCACGCGGCGCATGGCTACCTCATCCACCAATTCTTGTCCCCGGTCGCCAATCAGCGAACCGATGGCTACGGCGGCAGCTTGGAGAACCGCATGCGTTTCGCGATCGAGGTGGCGGCGGAAACCAGGCGCAACTTGCCAGACGACAAGCCGCTTTCCGTGCGCATCTCGGCGGTGGACGAGACCGGCTGGGAGATCGAGCACAGCATCGAATTCGCCAAGCGGCTGAAAGCGGTCGGCGTCGACATCATTGACTGCAGCACCGGCGGGATCGGCACCTACACCCATGTCTCCACCTCGGCCACCGTCGGCTACGGCTACCAGGTGCCGCATGCGGAGCGAATCCGGGCCGAGGCCGATATCATGACCATGGCCGTCGGCCACATCATTCATGCCGACCAAGCCGAGGCGATCCTGCGGGACGGCCGGGCGGACCTGGTCGCGATCGGGCGGGAGATGCTGCACAATCCGAACTGGCCGATCGATGCGGCGCAGAAGCTTGGCGTCGAGTCCGGCTTTGCGCAGGCGCCCCCACCCTACGCCTATTGGCTGGAGAAGCGCGCCCAATCCCGGTTCCCGGGTCGGCCCTCGACCTGGCAGACCGGCATGGAGGCGCCGAGCGCCGCCGTATCGGGAAATGCCGCGTGGTGACGCAACCGACCTGCCAGATCCCCGGTGTATACCACCGCCGTCTCGGCGACCTGCTCGTCACCGCGGTGAGCGACGGCTACGTGGACCCGCCCTTGGATGCGGTGCGCGGCATGGACCCGGCGGATGCGGATCGAATGGTGCAGGACGCCACCGGCCAGCCGAAGGTACGCATCGGCGTCAACATGTTCGCGATCCGGGGCGCCGGGCGCACGGTGCTGGTCGATGCCGGCTCCGGCACCACCATGGGCCCGACCTGCGGCCGCTTGTTGGATAATCTACATGCCGCCGGGATCGGGCCGGGCGACGTGGACACGATCCTGCTGACCCACATCCATCCCGACCATTCCAACGGGCTGACCGACGATGAAGGCGTGGCACTGTTTCCCCGCACGGAGATCGTTGTCCACGCGGACGAACTGGCGCATTGGTTCGACGACGAGGCGATGGCACGCGCAAATGAGCGCACCCGCAGCCGCTATTTCGCATCCGCTCGGTTCCGGCTGCCGCCATACCGGGAGCGCACCCGGACGTTCCGGCAGGGAGAGGTGCTGCCCGGGATCGTCGGCGTGCCGAGCCCGGGTCATACGCCGGGCCATTGCGCTTACCGGATCCGCTCGGGCCAGGAGGAGATGATCATCTGGGGCGATACGGTACATGTGCCCGAATTGCAGGTGCCGCGGCCGGACGTGACGATGCTTTACGATTACGACGGCCCGATGGCGGCCGCATCGCGCAAGCAGGTGTTCGAGATGGCGGTCCGCGACGGCTTGGTGATCGGCGGCATGCACCTGCATTTTCCCGGCTTCGCCCGTCTGACCCGGGATGAAGCGGGATACCGGCTGCAGACAGAGCCCTGGACCTACGAGATCTGACCTCGGAGCTGCTCCAGATCGTGCGCCGTCGCGAGCAGCACGGGGGCGACCTGCCGGCGTAGGAAATCCGCCGAATGCGTGGCGGCGGAGCCCGCGCAGGTGAGACCGAACGCCGCCCGGCCATCGGGCCCGCGCAATGGCACCGCGACCGCATTATAGCCGGGATGAAAGACACCGATGTTGAGGATGAAGCCGTCCCGAGCCGCATCGGTCATCGCCGCTTGGAACGATGGCTGCACTGCCGGCCATCGTGGGTCGGCTGGACCGTGTTCGGTTAGCAAGGCCTCTCGTTCCGCTGGCTCCAGACCCGCCAGAAGCCCCCAACCGACGGCGGAGCTGAGCAAAGGCAAGCGGGCGCCCACGCGGAGGTTCATCACCAACGTCGCTTCACTGATGCAGCGTTGCACGAACACCATACGGCTGCCGTCCCGGGCGCCGAGGCCGCTGGCGGCACCGAAGCGGTCGGCCAGTCTCTGCATGGGAATTCGCGCCGCATCGGCGAGCGGGATGGAGGCAAGCGCGGCGCGACCGAGCTTGAGCACCGGGATGCCCGGCCGGAGCTTGTCGCCGTTGACGGACACCAGAAAGCCAAGTTTCACCATGGTGTGGCACAGCCGCCAGACCGTCGGCTGCGGCAAGCCGGTGAGCGCGGCAAGCTGCGTTCCACTGATCTCGGGCCGGGAGGCGCTGAAGCAGCCGAGGATCTCCAGCCCCCGCGCCAGCGCGGTGACGAAGGGCCGGTCGTCATCGTCCACGGGGATCTTGGTCACAGCGATGCGGCGATCAGCGCGGCCAGGTCGCGCAAGCGTGGTCCGACCTCGCTGCGCAATCTATCGATGGACAGCACCGACACGGCCGCGCCGCAGTTCAGCGTCAAGGCAGGGCGTCCATCAGTCCCCATGACGGGTACCGCCACGGTGGTGTAGCCCGGATGCAGCACGCCCGGATTGATGATGAAGCCCTCGGTCATGAACTCCCCGAGAGCGGCACGGAACGCCGGCTTTGCGGCCGCCCAGGTGACGGGGCTGCCGCTGGCCGCGTCCCACTCCGCTTCCGGCAGGCCGGCCAGATACGCCCAGCCCATAGCGGACGTAGCGACGGGGACGCGTGAGCCGATGCGCAGGTTCAGCACCAGTTGCGACTGGCTTTCGCACCGCTGCACGAAACGCATGTCGTATCCGTCGCACATCGCCATTCCGGCGGCGCCGCCGACCGCATCGGCCAGATCCTGCAGGTAAGGTCGGGCCAGTTCGGCCAGCGGCAGTTCCGACAAGGTGGCATAGCCGAGCCGAAGGACGGCCAAGGCCGGCCGTAACCGTCCGGCATCGTTCGCGGTCAGATAGCCCAGCGACAACATGGTCTGACACAGGCGCCAGGCAGTTGGCTGTGGAAGGCCGAGTTCGGCGGCGATCTCCGTCACGGTCAGGCTCGGCCGGGCCGGATGGAAACAGCCGAGGATTTTGAGACCACGTGCCAAAGCGGTGACGAACTGACGGTCGGGCGCCGCGGGCTGGTCGATCACTGCTTCCGCCTGTCTCAAGCTGCCTCCGTGACCGCAATCATTTCTCGGCCCGACATTTACAACGATCGGTGGACCGGCTAACGTTAAATGGTGAGTGATTAACTCGCATAGTGAATAACTGACGTCAAGTCAGAGTCTCAAGCCGGCGTGATCGGCAGTTTCGGGAAACGTTCTGTCCATGAGCAGCCCCCTGCAGCACATCAAGGTCGTCGAGATCAGCGTCGCGATGGCTGGACCGTTCTGCGGGATGATGCTCGCAGATTACGGTGCCGATGTCGTCAAGATCGAGCGGATCGGCCAGGGCGACGACAGCCGGGCGTGGCCGCCGCATTTCCACGGCGGCATGTCGCACTATTATGCCTCCGCCAACCGCAACAAACGCAGCATCGCGCTCGATCTGAAAGATAAGGAAGGTGTCGCCGTGGCGCGCCGGCTGATCGAAGATGCGGACGTGGTGATCGACAATTACCGCTTCGGCGCCCTAGCACGGGCCGGGCTGGATTACGACACGCTCGCCGCGGCCAATCCTGGCCTGATTTACTGCTCCATCAGTGGTTTTGGCGCCAGCGGCCCTCGCCGGGATGACCCGGCGAATGACCTGTTCATGCAAGCGTTCAGCGGTGGCATGAGCATTACCGGCGAGATCGGCGGCGGCCCGATGAAGATGGGCCTCTCCGTGGCCGACATCGGCGCCGGGCTCATGGGCACGGTCGGCGTCATGATGGCATTGGAGGCCCGGCACAGCACTGGGCGGGGCCAACGCGTCGACACCTCGTTACTGGAAGGGCAGATGTCGATGCTGTCCTATCATCTGTGCCGCTACTTCTCGACCGGCAAAATACCGGAGCCCAGCGGCAGTGGCAGCGCCACGCAAATCCCTTACCAGGCCTTCAAGGCTGCGGACGCCTGGATCGTCATCGCGGCCTTCAACCAGCGCATGTGGGGCGGTTTCTGTGGCGCGGCGGGGCGGCCGGAGTGGGAGCGCGATCCCCGCTTCACCGACGCGAATGCCCGGTCGCAGTACCGCGACGAATTGCTGGACCTGATCGCCGACACGCTGGCCCAACAACCGGCGCAGCACTGGATCTCCCGCCTGGATGCCGCCGGCGTGCCCTGCACCCGGGTCAACCGCATCGATCAGGTGGTCGAAGAGGAGCAGGTGATCGCGCGCGAGATGGTGCGCGAGATCGACGTGCCGGAGCTCGGACGCATAAAGGTGGCCGGGCTGCCGATCAAGCTGTCGGAGACCCCCGGCCGGATCGACCGGCATCCGCCGCATTTGGGCGAGCATACGGAAGAAGTGCTGCAGGAGCTGGGATACGGCGTCGAGCAGATGGCCGCCTTGGCCGAGAGCGGCGCGGTGGGTCTGCATCGACGGTCGGAGACGGCCACAGCGTAAGGAAACTGCATGACAACCACGATCCTAACTGACGAGATTCGGTCCTATATCGGCCAGCAGAGCGATACAGTGACGGCGGTCGATGCTGTCGAACCCGGCGCCGTCCGGCGCTATGCGCAAGCTATCATGGCTGACCATGATGGCGATTATGCGCCCGATGCGGCTTCGGAACGGTTCGGCGGACCGGTGGCGCCACCTATCTACCCCGCCTTCATGTTCCGCCGCCCGTATGGCACGTCGGACGTGTTGAGCGAACGAGCCGAGGATCCGGATTTTGACGGGCTCGTCTCTTCTGCGAGCGACGGGCTGCCCGAATTGCCGTTACCGGGGCGCGCGCTGTTGAATGGCGGGTCGGAGATCGAGTTCTTGCGTTACGCGCGGCATGGCGAGCGGGTGAGCCAACGCTCCCGCTATGCCGACATCTACGAGCGGCAATCGAAGAACGGGCCGATGCTGTTCGTGATCATCGAAACCGAATACGCGGTCGAGGCCGATGTGCTGCTGCGCGTCCGCAAGACCATCATTCGCCGATGAGCGTCCCGTGGACGGCGCTCGAGCGCGACGCGCGGACCGTGCGAACTGCATGCGGCAGCGGCGAGATGGTGTGGCGGGTATGGGGCAATGGCGCGCCGCTGGTCCTGCTGCATGGCGGCGCCGGGTCGTGGCGGCATTGGCTACCGACGATCGAGGCATTCCGGGGCGAGCGAATGGTGGTGGCGCCGGACCTGCCCGGGTTGGGCGAGTCCGCGGACGTGCCCGACATGGCGAATGATGGCGGCGCCAGTATCGTGGCGGCCGGGCTCGCCGAGGTGCTGGGCGACACAGCGGCGGCGGATGTGGTCGGTTTCTCGTTCGGCGGTGCGATCGGCGGAATGGTGGCGACGCAGACGCCGGTGCGCTCGCTGACCCTGGTCGGCTCCGGCGGGCTAGGCGTCATTCGCCGCGGCACGAAACTGGAGCGGGTGCGGGATAAGCAAGGTGCCGAGCGCGAGGCGGCGCACCGAACCAACCTGCACCGCTGGATGATCACCGATGCGGCGCGCATCGACGATGCCGCCATCGCCATCCAGGATTGGAACAGCCGCCATGCTCGGTTCGATAGCCGCGGTATCGGGACTGGTGACGTGCTGGTCCATGCGCTGCCCAAGCTGCGATGCACGGTGGCTGGCATCTGGGGCGAGCACGACCATGCGGTGCAAGGCGAAACGGATCGGGCGCGCGCGGCGCTGCAATCGGTGCAGCCCGGAGCCCGCTTCGTGGTCGTGCCTGGCGCCGGCCATTGGGTGGCCTACGAAGCGCCCGACCTGTTCGCCGCCGCGCTCCGCAGCCTCCTCCCTGCTTCCGCGGAGAACCGCTCACATGAACATGTCTGAAACGCTGGCCTTCGAGGATGTCGCCGTCGGGCAAGAGGCCGGCCCGATGCATCAAGGCCCATTCACGACGGCACATCTGATGCGCTGGTCGGCGGCGATGGAGAACTGGCACAAGATCCATTACGATCTGCCCTTCGCCACCGGACACGACAAGCTGCCGGGCTTGCTGATCAATGGCTCGCTAAAGCAGCAATTCATCGCACAACTCCTGAAGGATTGGGCGGGACCGACCGGCTGGGTTTGGAAAATCCGGTTCCAGTTCCGCGCCATGAATTTGGTCGGCGAGCGGCTGGACATCTGGGCCCGCATCACCGGGACCGAGCGGCGCCCCGACTACGGCCTCGTTGAGTTGGAACTGGGCATCCGCAACGAGAACGGCGTGGAATCGACGCCCGGCAGCGCCACCGTCGCCCTGCCCTACCGCGGCGGCATCGCGCTGCCCTACCCTTTCGTTCCCCCCGCGAGCTAGGAGACCAGCATGGCGCTGACCCGTGACCTCGGCCAGTTCGTGTCCGACCTGTCGCCCAACCGCGTGCCCGATGCAGCCGCGGCAATTGCGCGCACCGGCTTCATCGACTGCATCGGCGTGATGTTCGCCGGCCGCGAGGAGGAGCCGACCCGGTTGCTGCAGGAGGTGCTGCAACCGGCGCCGGGTCCGGCGACGCTGTATTTCAGCGACCGCACCGCCGGCGCTCCGGAGGCGGCCTGGATCAACGGCGTTGCCGCCCATGCGCTCGACTACGACGACGTGGCGCTGCGCGGTCATCCCAGCACGGTGCTGGTTCCGGCGATACTGGCGGAGGCGGAGACGCTCGACGTGTCCGGCCGCGACATGATCGTGGCCTTCGTCGCGGGTTATGAGGTCTGGGCGGAGCTCGGGCGGCGCGAAAGCGGTTACCATCACGGCAAGGGCTGGCACCCGACAGGCATCTTCGGCGCCATCGCCGCTGCTGCCGCGTGTGCCCATCTCCGCCGGCTCGACCCGGCGCAGACGGCGCAAGCTATTGCGCTGGGCGCTTCGCAGAGCGCCGGGCTGATGGCGAACTTCGGCACCATGACCAAGCCATTCCATGCGGGGAAGTCGGCGCATGCCGGCGTGATGGCAGCGCGTCTCGCCGCCGCGGGCTTCACCGCGTCAATGGACGCACTCGAACATCCGCAGGGGTTCCTGGCTGCCGTCTCGCCGGAGGGCAAGGTGGATCGTGACAGCAAAGCCACCGGTCTCGGCGAGACCTGGCGCATCATGGCATCCGGCCTGGCGGTGAAGAAGTTCCCGACCTGCTACTGCACCCATCGCGCGATCGACGGCATGCTCGATCTCGTGCGCGAGCACGATGTGAAGCCCAGCGACGTCGCCGCCGTCACCGTGACTCTCAGTGAGAATTTCGCCACTATCCTGCGCAACCACCTGCCACAGACTGGGCTGGGGGCGAAGTTCAGCATCGAGTTCGCCATGGCCTGCGCGCTGATTGCTCGTCGCGTTGGGCTGGGCGAGCTGACCGATGATTTTGTGCGGCGCGCCGACGTGCAGGCATTGATGCCGCTGGTTTCGGTGCAGATCAGCACGGAGCCGGACCCCGGCTATCCCGGCGCCGCACTGAACGACCGGGTCACGATCGATCTGCGCGCCGGCGGCAGCCTGTCGGGCGAGCCGGTGCATCGCGCGCGCGGCCACATCGACAATCCGCTCACCGAGCAGGACTTGTTTATCAAGTTCGAAGACTGCCTCACCGTTGGCCGCTCCGCGGTGCCGCCGCAGGTGATGTTCGACCGGCTGAAGGGAATGGAGCACGCCTCCGCCCGCTCCCTGGCCGCGCTCCATTGACCGCCCTGCACGCGGCCGAGGCAGCGGTGTGCCGGCCCACGATCCCGACCACCGACCCCGCCATCTTCACGCCGCCGGCAAACGCCTGCGATGCGCATGTCCACGTGTTCGGTGACCCCGCGCAATACCCCTATGCGTCCGAGCGCAGCTTCACGCCTGCGCCGGGTCAGACTCTGGCGGCATTAGACGCACTGCACGGCACCCTCGGCTTCGATCGGTCGGTCATTGTGCAAAGCAGCGTGCAAGGGCCCGCGGTCATGCTCGATGCCTTGCGGGCCGAGCCCGGACGGCTGCGTGGCGTCGCCGTGCTCAAGGGTGATGTCTCGGATGGCATGTTGCAGGAGCTGCACGAAGCCGGGGTGCGTGGCGTGCGGGTGAACCTGTTCCAGCGTGGCGGCGTGCAGGTGTACCGCGGTGGGACGACGTTCGCCGACCTGGAAGCCATCGCGCCGCGCGTGCAGCGATATGGCTGGCATGTCCAGGCGTGGCTGGATGCCGATCACCTGGCGCAGTGGGCACCGCGCCTTCTGGATCTCGGGTTGGACATCGTGGTGGACCATATGGGCCGCATCACTACCGATCGCGGTGTGGAAAGTCCGGGTTTCCAGCATCTGTGCACGTTGCTGCGGAATGGCCGCGTCTGGTGCAAAGTGTCGGGTGCCGATCGCATCTCCGTGGCCGGTGCGCCCTACCATGACGCCCTGCCCTACGCGCAGGCGTTGTTGGCCGCCAATGCCGGGCGCGTTGTCTGGGGCACCGATTGGCCGCACGTGAACTACTTCGACAAGCCGGTCCCGTCCGATACCGGGCTAGTCGATCTATTGCCGCTGATCGCTCCCGACAGCGGAGATCAGCACCGCTTATTGGTCGACAATCCCCAACAACTCTACGGCTTCTAAACAATGAGCGCGGCAAACGCGCCCGAACTGGAGGAACGACGTGTTGAAACGATCCCGATCCATCCTGCTCGCCGGCGTGGCGGCCGCGGTGTTGACGTCCACGCCGGCTCTCGCTGCGTGCGAGTTGAAGCTGGGCATCGTCGGCGGCCTGTCCGGCGCGACTGCGCAGTGGGGATTGGCGCTGAAAGCCGCGGTGGAGTTCGTGGCGGCGCAGACGAACCAGGCCGGCGGTTTGCAGGTGGGTTCGGCAAAATGCCAGGTCGTCACCTCGGCGGTCGACGACAAGGCTTCGGCCGAAGGAGCGGCTGCCGCGGCGAACCTGCTGGTCAGCCAGGGTGTGCGGTTCATCGTCGGCCCGGTCGTCGCCCCTGCCGCCACCGGGATCAAGCCGATCGCGGCGCGCAACAACCTGCTGGTGTTCGGGGACAGCTACGCCAAGAACGCCATCGCGCCGCAATATCCGCTCGTGTTTCACGAAGGACCCGGCCCCAGCGTCTGGGCCGATCCCATCATCAAGACCGCGAAAGCCAAATTCAGCATCAAATCCGTCGTCGTGGTAGCGCCGAACGACCAGGGTGGGACCGACATCGCCAGCGTCGTCGTCGAGGCATATCGCAATAACGGGATCGACGCGTCGGACGAATACTATCAACGCGGCACACAGAATTTCGCCGCGATCGCAACCCGAATCCTGAGCCGGAACCCGGATGCGGTGGACACCTCCTCCTCGGCACCGTCCGATGCCGGGGTAATCGTCAAGCAGTTGCGGGAGGCCGGGTTCAAGGGGCCGATCGGGCGCCTGGGCGGGGCCGCGACCGACGAGATCCTCCGCATCGTGGGGGGACCGGATGTGTTGAAGAATTTCTACTGGTTCGAGAACGTGCCCACCGAAGATCCGCAAGTTCGTGCGATCTATAAGGATTTTAAAGCGGTGATGGGCGTCGATGCGCCCGAGAACACCAACCTCATGCTGTGGGCCGCGGCCACCAACATGCTGCTGAAGGCGGTCACCCAGGCGGGCACCATTACCGACACCAAGCTGGTCGCGGCAGCCCTGCGCACTCTTCCCGTCGAGGACAGATACCTCGGCCACGGGCATTGGAGCGGGCAGAAGTTCTTCGGCATCAACCAGGAAATGACGTTCCCGTTCGGAGTGGGAATGATGGTGGATGGCAAGATGCTGGCGGTCGAGCGCGTCGAAGCGCCGGCCGATTGACGGGGCGGAGCGTTGACCGAGATCGTGTCGGCCGGATTGATCGGGCTGAGCCTAGGGGCGCAATACGCGCTGCTGGCGCTAGGCTTCACGTTGATCTTCGGCATCCTGGGCGTGGTGAACTTCGCCCATGGCGGCTTCTACGTGTTGGGCGGCTACATCGCCTATGCCGCCGTAATGGGGCTCGGAGTGCCTTACCCAGTGGCAGTACTCCTCGCCGTGTTGGCGACTGCGGCACTGGGATGGCTGTTCCAACTGTTGCTGGTCGAGCGGGTGGTGGAAGACCATCTCGCCACGCTGATTCTGACCATGGGGCTCTACATGGTGCTGTCCACCGGGGTCCTGGTGACCTTCGGGCCGGAGTCCCGACAGTTCGCCTTTCCGCTCACCGGCACGCTCCGCTTTGCCGGGCTTTACATGCCGGTGGCCAACCTGGTCGTGCTCGCCATCTGCCTGCTGGCCATCGGGTTGGTCTACCTGTTGATCTATCGCACCGGCTTGGGCCGCGCGTTGCGGGCGCTTGCGGACGACCGGCATATCGCCGCGACACAAGGGTTACGGCCCCGCCTGCTGTTCCCGCTGGCTTTCGCCATTGCCGCAGGATTGGCGGGCCTCACGGGTGCGTTGGTAACGCCGATCCTGTCGCTGGGGCCTACGGTCGGAGATCCGGTGCTGGCCACATCTTTCCTGGTCGTCATTCTGGGTGGTTTCGGCAGCATTGGTGGCGCAACTGTGGCGGCGTTCCTGGTCGGCATGGTTGAGGCTTATTCGAGTGTCTACCTCGGCGGTTCCATGGGCGCGCTCGTCTTGTTCGTGTTGGTGCTGCTCGTCTTGGTGGCTCGCCCTTCCGGCCTGTTCGGCCGTGAAGTTCGGAACGCCTGATGCGATGGGTTCAAGGCGCTGCACCCGTCCTCCTCGTCGCGTGCGGCATGGTGGTGCCATTCGTCACGACCGATCCGTTCGCCACCTCCATCGCCAATCAGAGCGCCATTGCCGTGATCGAGGCATTCAGCGTCTACCTGATGCTGCGCATGAACCTACTGACCTTTGCAGTTCCGGCCTTCATGGCGATCGGCGGCTATGCGACCGCCATTGCCGGGTTGCAGTTCGGGATTACCGACTGTCTCGTTCTTGCGGTCATCAGCTTCGTCGTGCCCAGCCTGGTAGCTCTGCCGCTGGGTGCGCTCGTGCTCCGGCTGCGCGGTGTCTACTTCGTGCTCGTGACCTTCCTGCTGACGGAGATCACGCAACTAGTCCTGTTCGAGACGCCAGGGCTGACTGGGGGGTCGAACGGCTTGATCGGCATGCCGATCACGACGCTGTTCGGGGCCGAACTCGGCGACAACCAGGCCGTGCTGGCGCTCGCCATGGGGCTGGCCAGTCTCGCCGCCATCATCACCGCCGTGGCAACCGGGTTCTACCGCCAGCACTTCGCCGCCATCGAGGAGAACGAATTGCTGGCGCAGAGCCTGGGCCTCGTGGTCTGGCACTACAAGGTGATCGGCTTTGTGGTCGCCGCCGGCTTGGCTGGGCTGGCTGGCTTCTCGCTCGTGAACATGCTGCTAACGGCGCATCCCTCCTCGTTCAGTTCCACGACGGCAGTGAACGCCATCGCCTACGCGATCGTCGGGGGGCGTTACTCCATGCTGGGCAGCATCGTCGGCAGCGTGTTGCTGGTGTGGATGACCAATCTCTTCAGCGCCCAGGGACAACTCTCGCAGGGCCTGTTCGGCTTACTTCTGATCGTGGTCGTGCTCGGTGCGCGTGGCGGCATCGTTGGAACGGTGGCGGCGCTATTCCGACGAGCTAAGCTCCCGGCGTCGGTTGCGCCCGCCCCGGTCCGCAAGGGCTCCGCATGACGGGCGGCTTGGCGTTGCAAGTAGAGGCGGTGAGCAAGCGCTTCGGCGGTCTGCAGGTGTTCGACAAACTCGACTTTGCGATCTCGCCCGGCGAGGTCTTGGGCGTGATCGGACCCAACGGCGCCGGCAAGACCACGCTAATCAACGTGCTTTGCGGCAAGCTCCCTCCTTCTAGCGGGCGGGTGTTGCTCGGCGGCCGCTCGGTGGGCGGCATGCCCTTGCACAACCTAGCCCGGCTGGGCTTAGTTCGCAGCTTCCAGCAAACTAATACCTTCAAGGGGTGCACCGTTCGCGAGACCCTGTCCCGCGCGATCCGCTTCGGCGGCGCACCCTCGAGCATGTGGGATCGGCTGCATCCGTTATTGCGTCAATTCGATCTGGCGCCGCGGCTGGACGAACCCGGCGACAAGCTGCCTTACGGGCTGCAGAAGATGCTCGGCCTGTTGCTGACCTACGCCGTGCAACCGAAGGTGCTGCTGTTGGACGAGCCTGCGGCCGGGCTGGAGCGCCGCGAACGTTCAATGGTCGATACGTTCGTACAGGCGGCGCAAACGGATCACGGCTGCTCCGTGCTGATCGTCGAACATGACATGGAACTGGTTCGCCGGCTGTGCCCCCGTATCTTGGTGCTGGATGCAGGTCGAAAGCTGGCTGAAGGACCACCCGACACCGTGCTGGCCCGGCGCGACGTCATCGACGCCTACATGGGCGTTGTCGATGATGAGGGGGTCGCCGCATGCTGAGCATCGACGCACTAGAGGTGCGATACGGCGGCATCACCGCCTTACGCGGTGTCTCGATCGAGGTGGCGCAAGGCGAAACCGTGCTGCTGATCGGCGCTAATGGTGCCGGTAAGTCCAGTCTGATCAATGCCGTCATCGGCGCGGTGCCCAGCTGCGGCGGCGTGATCCGATTTCGTGGCACCGACCTTGGCCCGCTCAGCACCGATCGCCGGGCGCGCACCGGAATCGGCTACTCGCCGGAAGGACGACGGGTGTTCCCGACCTTGTCGGTCACCGACAATGTGCTGTCAGGTGCGTTCGGCCTGCCACGTCAGCGGCAGAGGGAGTCCCTGGACAGCTTGCGCACCGCTTTCCCTATCCTGGCGCAGCGCGCTTCGCAGCCAGCCGGGCAACTCAGCGGCGGCGAGCAGCAGATCGTCGCCTTTGCGCGCGCGCTATGCTCCCAGCCCGCGCTGGTGCTCCTGGACGAACCATTCCTCGGCCTGGCCCCGGTCTGGATCGGGCGGATCAGCGACGCCATACGGGCGATGCAACGCCAGGGCACGACGATCCTGATGACGGAGCAGATGGCCCGGCCGGCGCTGAAGCTCGCCACGCGCGGTTACGTCATGCGCGGTGGCGAGGTTCGGCGGAGCGGCACGGTAGCGGAGATCCGCGACCATGCTCTCGTCGAGGAATATCTCTAAATCGCCGACGGTCAGAAGGACCGCGGCAGCCCCAATACATGCTGCGCCAGATAGGACAGCACCATGTTGGTCGAAATCGGCGCCACCTGATATAGCCGAGACTCCCGCCATTTCCGCTCGATGTCATATTCCCGAGCGAAGGCGAAGCCGCCATAGGTCTGGATCGCCGCTTCCGCCGCTTTCCAGGTCGCTTCCGAGGCCAGCAACTTGGCGATATTGGCGTCCGATCCGCAATCCCGCCCGGCGGTGAACGTCGCCGCAGCCCGGCGGCACATCATGTCGGCAGCCTCCAACTCGGCGAACGCGCGCGCCAGCGGAAATTGCACGCCCTGGTTCTGGCCGATCTCGCGATCGAACACGCGGCGGTCCTTGGCATAGGTCACCGCCCGCTCCAGCAGCCAGCGGCCATCGCCGATGCACTCGGACGCGACCAGCACGCGCTCCGCATTCATGCCGTCCAGGATATAGCGGAATCCGCGACCCTCCTCGCCAATCAGATTCTCAGCCGGAACTTCCAGCCCGTTCATGAATATCTCGGTGGTATTATGGTTGATCATCGCCTTGATCGGCCGGATATCCAGCCGGTCGCCATGATCACCGCGGAGATCGACCAGGAACACGGAGAGCCCATCCGTCTTCTTCTTCACCTCATTCAAAGGTGTCGTCCGCGCCAGCAGCAGCATCATGTCCGAGTGCAGCGCGCGCGAGGTCCAGACCTTTTGACCCGTCACCACGTAGGTGTCGCCGCGCCGCACCGCCCGGGTCTTCAGCTTGGTCGTGTCGGACCCCGATGTCGGTTCCGTCACGCCAAACGCCTGTAGCCGCAGCTTGCCGGAGGCAATGTCCGGAAGATACCGGCGCTTCTGCTCCTCGCTGCCATGCCGCAGCAGCGTGCCCATGATGTACATCTGAGCGTGCGCCGGCGACGCGGTGCAGCCGCTCGCGTTGATGGTCTCCAGGATCACCGCAGCCGCCCGCAGCGGCAGCCCAGTACCGCCATACTCCTCCGGGATCAGCGCCCCAAGGAACCCGGCTTCCGTCAGCTCCGTGACGAACTCGGTCGGATATGCGGACCGTTCGTCCAGATCGCGCCAATACGCTCCCGGGTACGCCTCACAGAGGCGTCGGACTGCCTCGCGCAACTCCGGATAATCCTCCCCCAGTTCGACGGTGACGGGCAGTTCGGCAGTGTGATGCATGTCCATTGCTAGCGTCCTTTGAACACGGGCTTGCGCTTCTCGCTGAACGACGACACGCCCTCGCGGCGGTCTTCGGTCGGCACCATGCGGTTATAGGCCTCAATCTCGAACAGCATCCCGTCCTCGAGGCTCATGGACAGGCCGTGATGCATTGAGCGTTTAGCCTGGCGAATGGAGATCGGGGCGTTGCCCGCAATTGCTACAGCAGTTTCCAGCGCCGCAGCCATGAGCTCGCCGGGCTCGCAGACGCGGTTGACCATACCCCAGCGCTCCGCATCTTCGGCAGACCAAGGCCGCCCGCTCAGGAGCAGCTCCTT
>JBPBQE010000111.1:0-14775 GCA_050954595.1 Janthinobacterium lividum
TCCGACAGCGCCCGGAATGCCGCCCCGGCCTCGATCGCCTGCAGCTGCTCGGGGTCGCCGATCAGCACCACCTTGGCCCCGGCATCGCGCGCCGCCGATAGCACCCGCTCCATCTGCCGCGAGCCCACCATGCCGGCCTCGTCCATCACCAGCACGTCGCGATCGGTAAGCTGATCGCGCTCCTGCCCCCACGCGAATTCCAGGCTGGCGATCGTGCGCGACGCGATACCCGATCCAGCCTCGAACCCCTCGGCCGCAATCCCCGACAGCGCCACACCCCGAACCCGGCAGCCCGCCTGCTCCCAAGCTGCTCGCGCCACCGAAAACATCGCGCTCTTGCCGGTGCCGGCATACCCCACCACCAACGCCACATCGGCGCCGCCCGTGACATGCTCCAACGCCGCCCGCTGCTCTGCGCCAAGCACCAATCCACTCCGAGCCGCCACCACCACAGCCTGCTCCACCACTCTCGCCCCAACGCGATGCCCATCACGCCCCGCCATGGTCGCCGCTGCCAGCTCTAGCCGCTCCTCGGTCCGCACCATCTCGCGCGTCGACAACCGCTCCTGCCCACGTGCATCTCGACCAACCTGCACCAGCTCCGGCGACGCCTCCACCTGCGCCATCACCGCAGCGAACTGCTCCGCCCCATTCGTGTGCCGGTTGACGAACCGCGCCAGCGCTTGCCGGGTAAATGTAGAGTGCTGCTGCGTCAGCGCCCGCAGCGCGATCTCTGGCTCGGCCAATAGCTTTTCGCCATTGTCCCAGGCGATCTTGCGATGCTCCGCCGCCCGCTCCGCTTGCTCGCCCCGTTCCTCGCGTCGCGCCCCCGCTGGTCCGATCTTATTCTGTGGCACCAAGTCGATGCCCTGATCCGCGTAAGACCGATGATCGATCCTTACGTCATGGCCCAATTCGGCCAGCCGCTGGTTCGCCATCTCGGCCCAGCTCTCCCGCCAGTTCCGCAGCAAGCTCACATCGTTCCAGGCTCGCTGCTTCTTGCCGAACCCGTCGCCGTCGATCTCGCGCATCGACAACATGACATGCGCGTGCGGCGTCACCTCGCCGTCCCGGTCCCGTGTCCAATGCACATTCAGGTCTGCCACCATGCCGCGGGCGACGAACTCCTGCTGCACAAAGTCCCGTGCCAGCGCGATCCCTTCCGCCTGCGACAGCTCACGCGGTAAGGCGAACTCTATCTCGCGCGCCAGCACCGCATCCTTGCGACGCTCGATGGATTCAACCTCGTTCCAAAGCCGGGAGCGTGCCGCGCGATCAGCGTCCCGCGTGTCGTCCGCAGCGTGCCATCGCTCCGGCGCACCGTCGGGCAGCATGATCTCCGAATGCACCACGCCATCCTTGGCAGTGTAGTCATAGGATCGATCAAGGCGCTCATCCAGCAGCTCGGACGCCGAACGATAGGCCGCAGCGGCGACAGCGCTGCGACCAGCGGACCGCTGGATGACCTTGGCTGAGAGATGATAAATCGCCATGCCGAGTGCTGAACGCCGATTTCGCTGCCGTTCCAGGTAGGCTGACGCAGTCCAGCGCACATTGCAACGCAATGTTTAAGCGCGCATTTAACTAAAACCTTCGCTACGCTTCGGTCGGCAAATGATGTGCTGCTCGCGTGAGCGCCAGAGATGACACTTGGCAGCACAAAGAAGCTAAGGCTAGGCTGAAATGCCTATCACCTGAGCAGGAAGCCAAGACGATGGCCCGCAAACCACGCGACTACGATGCCGAGCTTCAGGCCCTCATGGAGCGCGCTAAAAAGGTCAAGACACAGAAGACCGTTCAGCTCGGCGAACTGGTCCAAGTCGTCGGCGCGGATGCCCTACCTATGGAGGCCTTGGCCGGTGCTCTGCTTGCCGCCGTCGAGCAATCCAAGAAGACACCAGAGTCCGTCGCGAGGTGGACCGAACGCGGCCAGAGCTTCTTTCAGCAAGGGGGCAAGCGGGGGAAGAAACAAGCAGCCGGCGACACTGCTGGCGGAGCTGCAAGCGACAATGGCGCAGCTAAAACGCCTGACCGTGCTGCGTAATCGTCTCGATCAAGATCAGACACGCGATGACAAGCGGGAGTGGGTGCAGGATCGGCGGGCACGCACGCGTCATCTTATCGAGCTCGGAGGGCTGGTGCAGAAAGCCGGCCTAGTCGAGCTGGTGGACGACGATCGCGCTACGATGTTGGGCGCTCTCCTTGAGCTTGCAACACGACTTCAAGGGCAAGAGGAAAGGGATGAACGGGAAGGAGTAAGTCCAGCTGATCTCATGGCACGCTGGCGACGGAGAGGGCTGCGAGCATTCGATGCCAACAAGGAAGCCGAAACTACTGCATGACCTGCGACAAAAACGGGCAGGAAAGCAACCGGAGAAGGATAGGCTGGTTGTATAAAAACCTGCTATCTCGACGGAACTTCTACAGCATTTGTCGCGCTTAGCTTGCATGAAGGCCGAGGGATTTGGTGTCAAACACCTTTACGCTCGGTCCGTGATTTCTGACTATCTGGCGCATGTTGGTACTCGCATGAGTGCCCGCTTCCACTCAATCTCACTACCTAGGAGTTTTTACATGAATCTCTCATTTGCATTTGCGGCTGCAAGTCTTGCCGCGTTCCTGGTCTTTACACCTGCAGCTTTTGCGCAGAACGCCCAGAGCAACACCTCAAACAACCATGACACTGCAAAGGGCGCGGCCGTGGGTGCGGTCGTAGGACACGAAACTGGCTCGGGACATGCGGTAGCGGGCGCCGTCGGTGGCGCTGCCATTGGTCACCACGAAGCCAAGAAGAAGTCGCGCAGCGGGTCATAAGTCAGGTCGACAGTCAGCGTTCTCACGGCTAGGCGTGGCTCTCCAGGAGAAAGGGGATGAATGCCAATCTCCTGGAGCGCTGACGGGAACGTTGGCTGCGCACACTCGATGCCGATAAGGAAACCGAAGCCGTTTGATCGCCAAACCTCACGCGATCATCGGCCTGGTTAGCTGGATCGTCGTTGCGCCTTTGCTCTATCTGCCGCCATAAGTCCGACAGGTTTGGCATTGGCATTCGTGGGGTCCTTGCTGCCTGATATCGATCATCCGTCCTTACGGGTTGAACGGCGCTCTTGGCCTATTTCAACATTGGTCTCAGGCGTGTTCGGACACCGAAGCATCACCCATTCGGTGCTTACCGCGGTCGCTCTTATCGTGGTCCTGATGCATAGCGGTTACGCACACGCGATCACCCCCGCCTTAGCAGAGGGCATAGCGTCGGATGTCACTCGACTTTGCCCATTCGGAGGTGGATCTGGCTGGGCCTGACCACAATCACGGTGCGTAGCAGATGGCGTCTAGGATGCCCTGGAGTTCTGGCGCAATCGGTTCCGTCATGTCGGTAGTTTTGGCCGACATGACGATACGTTCAAACCAGAGGTGCCGTCGCAATCGAGCGAGGGCATCGGCAAAGGTCGGCGCTGGCTTGGGATACCAGGCGGCCCGGCGTGGCGAGAGGGCAAAACGTTCGGCATTCTGGTGCACATACAGCGTGATTGCGCTGTAAAGGCCGAGCAGCAGCGGCGTAGTCCGGAACACGGCGGGATCTGACCATTGACGCTGTGTTTCCACCCCGAGGTGGGCACGAGCTTCTTCGTATGTGGTCTCCATGGCCCATCGCCGATTAAAGCAGTCCAGCACATTGCGTGGGCTGGCCACTGTGTCAGTGCAGAGAAACGCCTCTGGCTCGCGCCGGCCATCAGGGTAGCGGACCAGCACCCACAGGATCGGCACGATCGGCTTACCGCCGTGATACCATAGCGCCGTGCCATGCGCATATTCGATCCAGCCGCCGCTGCGCCAGGATGTCCGGCTGGCCTGAACCACCCGTTGCCACCGCGTGGCCGGGTCAGTGATGCGTTCAGATAACTGCGGCTGGCGCTTGCCCTTGCGAGGTATGCGGCCCGGCTTGCCGGTGTAACGAGGGGGTGCGTCAAATAGGCATGCATCTTTACGCAGCCGCGTGATTACCGCCATCCGGGTGCGGAGCCCATGCAGGAGTTCCAGGGCGGCGAACTCGCCGTCGGCGACGACAATAATTGGTCGATCCGGCAGCCAGCGGTGAACTGCGAGCAGCATCAAGCGTGCCCACTCGGTCACGGTGCGGTGACGGCGGCCATGCTGCTCGGACCACGCCTTGCTCGGGGTCAACGCGGTCAGCACGGGCAACGCCCAGATACGGCCGGCGAATGGCACCTCCACCAGCACCATGGCGCTCAGCCAGCGCAAGCCACGGTTGGTTGTCTTCACTTCAGCCGAAGAGCGCGACGCATCGTAGAAATACCCTGCTGGTCCGATACGGCGGCCACGGCGTCGTTCCAGCGTATGGTCAACACCGATCACGATGGGGCCGGAAGGTACAAAGGTGGTTACGACTGCACGCAGGAGCATGCGGGCCAGTGCGAGGCTGGACCAGGCGTTTCGGTTAAGCACACGGTGAAAAACAGTGAAGCTGGGGTGCTCGGCCAGTCCCAAGGTGCGCAAGCAATTGGTGACGGTGCGTGGCCCGATCGCCAGCAACGCCCCCACGGTTAGGGCCGCAACGGTTGGTCGGGTCCGCCGCGAAAAGACTGTCAGGTAGGGCGCAAGCCAGGCGAGGAAACTGGGCGATAGATGAAGATCAGGGCGGATCATGACGGACCTGCTGGTCTGTGCCGGGGCGGCAAGCTTCAATCAGGTTACACGTGAGAAGGATCACAATGGTGACGAGCGATCACGAGCTGAAACGGACTACGCGCTATCCGGATCCGACCCTGACCTCTCGTCCCCGTGATATGGGCAAAGTCGAGTGACTACCGACGCTATACTCTCTATGGATGTTGCGCAGCGACGGCGGCACCGCCACGCCGGGCGGAACCGAAAACGACAATCCCATCGCCTGACCCGGCCGGGTGATACGGATCTTAGCCGAGAATGACGGCTTTGAATTGGTCCAGCGGAGTTCGGCGCAAGGCCTCGAAGGTTTGCATATCCTCGGGAAAGACGCGCTTGCCCGCCGCTCGCTCGGCCACGACGAAGGCGGCGAGGTCGCGCGCATCGAATGCGTCGCCGATGGTGGTCTGCCAGGAAATCGGCAGGGACACGCGCGTCGCTCCAAGCGTCGCCAGCAATGGCTACGCTCGCTTCGGCACCTTTACAAGCGCGGTGAGGGTGGAATCCGCTTCTGTGCATGCCCGCTTACCAGTTGTTAACCATGCTTTTGTATTCTCCCTCAATGATCGGCGGCCATGCTCGTCGAAGTGGGAACAAGATGGTCCTTTCTCCTACAGCTTTGACGACACCTATCCAGGTTGCCCGTCCCAAATTGCCCCCCGCGTCGGCGATCGAGCCCTACCTTCGCGAGATCGATGCGAATGGGTGGTATTCGAACCAGGGCCCGCTTGTCGTTCGCTTTCAGGCGAGACTTGCCGCTCATTGGGGCGTCGATGCTGAGGAGGTCTCGTTGCTGACCAACGCGACCACCGCGTTGACGCTCGCTCTACAGGCGAGCGGCGTGAAGCCTGGCATGCGGTGTCTCATGCCGTCCTGGACCTTCGTCGCGAGCGCTGGCGCGGTCGTTGCCGCCGGACTGAAACCGCATTTCGTGGACGTACTGCCGAGCACCTGGGCGCCCGACCCCAACATCGTCGAGCGCCTCGCTCGCCAACCCGATGTCGGCGCGATCCTCATCGTCGCCCCGTTCGGCGCGCCGCTCGATCTCGCAGCTTGGGATGCCGTGCAGCGGCGCAGCGGTGTCGCGGTGATTATCGATGCTGCGGCCGCGTTCGACGCTCTGCGCGCCGGTGGGCCGATGCCCGCAGGCGAGTGCCCGTTGATCGTAAGCCTGCATGCCACTAAAGCGTTCGGTATCGGCGAGGGAGGGGCACTCATCTCCCGTGACCCCGATCTCATGCGCCGGGTCCGCGCGCTGCAGCAATTCGGCTTCGCCGGGTCGCGGGCGTCCCAATCTCCCGGCATCAACGCCAAGATTTCCGAATACGCTGCCGCTGTCGGATTGGCCGGTCTCGACGGCTGGAATCAAACGCGATCGTGCTGGGATCGCGTGACCCAGGCCTACCGCGCCATGCTGCCACGCGGCCTCGCGTTGACGCCCAGATATGGTCAAGAGTGGATCGCCTCGACGCTTACCGTGCTTTGGCCTGACCATCGAGCGACCCTGCCGGAAACATTGGCCGCAGAGGGAGTGGCTAGCCTGTCCTGGTGGGGCCCCGGTTGCCATGCCCAACCTGCCTACAGCGGCTATAGCTCCGAGAAGCTGCTTGTGACGCCCATCTACGCACGCAGAGCCGTCGGCCTACCGTTCTGGCAAGACCTTACCGTCGCGCAGGTCGAAACCGTCTGCACCGCGCTCGGTCGTACGCTGGGCCATCACGCGCGAAAGCGTTCTCTCCCGAAGACGCTCGTTGCAGCTTAGGCGCGATAGGCCGGAAAAAAGGCGCTAACCCGTTCGCCACAAAGATCGGAATACAGTTTTGGCGCCAGGATTGTGCCACAAAGGACAGCCATGCGTGTGTCATTGGCAAAGCCTCGCTTGAACGATGCCAGCGAGTCATCGGGATCATCGAAATGGCCCGCGCCACCGCCGAAATCGAGAATCCGAAAATCTTTCAGAAACCGAATTGCGGCGGCGTAGATCACATAGGTCGCACCGGCTTTATAGCCTGCCTCGCTGGTTGCCGTGAGATGGCTGTAGGCGCGCACGCCATCGCAGATCCAAAGCTGCATCGCCAATACCTCGCCCGCTTCGCTCTCGGCAGCAAATGCGATCAACGTGCTGCCGGAAAGCGCGCAGAGTCGGTCGAAAGCGTCGGTACAGAATGCCTGCAGCCCGGTAATTCCCTTTTTCCGCACGAGTTCATCGTACAGCCGGATCCAATGCTTACGCCAAATCGGATCGCGCAAATCGACACAGCGCGCGTGAGCCCGCCGCTCGCCGCGTCGGATCCGATCTCGATGATGCTTCGAGAGCACTTCCGAGCCTAACGCCCGGTCCATGACGTAGTGGGTCTTGAAGTTGCGGCAGACCTCGAACGCATCGACCAGCATTTCCTGCGGTGGACCTCCAATCGGATCAGCAACGAACACCACGCTTACCGCCCCTTCTGAACGTAATTGCGCAAGACCGCCGGCAATGTCCGCCTCCTTGCGTAAAGTACAGAGAGGGTAGGGTCCCATGGCGTCGATCTCGCTCGAGCCTGGAACCTTGCGCATGATCACTGGCGTGCCCCAAGCCGGCACGGGATGGAGTTCACCCAAAAACGCGAGCGATGCACAATAGCGCGAGGATGCATATCCTCCGCCGTGCCCATCACGCTGCTGTAATTCAAGGCCGCTCATTGCAACCGGTCTACAGCAGAAATGTTTCTCAACACTTAAGGGGAAGCAGGCTGCGTAAAGGAAATGTTAAGAACTTAATGGCAGTTTTGCTTCGCGTTATAGAAGCAAAATGCTACATGAATGCTCCGCAGAAGATTCTCGTGTTTCCCGCCGGCATGCCCGAAGCACTCCGTTTTCGCGAACAAGCCATGTTTCAGGGCGACGTGGTCGTCGGCGCATCCTCTCGGCGGTTCGAACCGGTCGCGCAAGCCTATTCATCATGGGAATGGCTGCCCTACGTGCACGAGCCCGCCTTTCCCGACGCCATCGGAGATTTACTCCGGCGCTGCGAAATCGACGCGATCTATGCGCCCCACGGGGTCGTTGCCGCCCGTCTAGTCGAGATCATGCCAGACATCGCGCCACGCGTTCGCTTGATTAAGCCTGCTCCCATCGACGATACCGAACGGGCCTATCGTGCCGTGCGCGAGTGGGCGGACCGGATCATCGAGCAGAATTGGTTTCATGACTCGTACGTCTCTGCACGGCGGCCGCTGAAATCTACCGATTTATCTGGAGTGCTACGCCTCGTCGACACGATCCCGGGGATGACCGATCACGACAAAACCGCCGCGGTAATCCACGCCATGCAGCACGCCCCCGATGGCGACGTGGTCGAAATCGGCTCCTGGTGGGGACGATCCGCAGCCCTGTTCGTTCTACTGGCACACGCCCACGGCTCAGGTGCGGTGCTTTGCGTCGACCCTTGGGCAAGCCAATCACTGCCCCAGGGTGTCGATGTGCTCGACCGCGCAAGTGCAGCGGCCGACACCGAAGCAGCGTTGCGGATTTTCGAGACTAATCTTGCCCCCCTGGCCGGCGGGCGGCTCAACTATCTACGCGCCTGTTCGATCGATGCTGCACCGCGTTATCGGCCCGGTCTTGAGATCGAAACCGATACTTTCGGCCACACGATCTACTCGGGCGAGATCGCCATACTCCACATCGACGGCAACCACTCCGAGGCGAGCGCCGCTCTCGACTCCCGTCTGTGGACACCTCATGTCAAGCCCGGCGGTTGGATCATCTTCGACGATTACGTCTGGGCATTCGGCGACGGTCCGAAACGGGCCGGTGACGCGTTTCTCGACCGTGAGCACGACCGGATCGCACTCAGTTTCGTCGTCGGGACCGCCCTGTTCGTGCAGCTGGTGAACCACTGATGGATAATCTTGCGATGCGATCCACCGACGATACCGATGCGCTGATCGCCAGCCGAGGGTGGGCGTTATTTGCAAACGTCATATCAAGCCAGATGCTCGAACGTCTGCGTCGTGATAGCGAGCGTTTGTACGCGCTTCGACGCGAGGCTCAGATCCGGGCCGGCATGACCGCGAATATGGAAGGCCTCGCGCACCACGCCCTTGGTGAAAACTCGAGCTTCGACGATTTCGTGGCCGACCTGCCTCTCTACGGCGAGATCGAACGCTATTTCGCTGGAAAGTGCATCTTGCTGAATTTCGGAGCCACACTCCACCCCCCGGGAGTGTCCGCCTACACTCTCAAGCCGCATCGCGATGTACGGTCGTTCTCCAATGGCTATCGCTTGTCGCTCAACATGCTCGTCATGCTCGACGATTTCACGGTCGAGAACGGCGCTACGTTATTGCTCGACGGCTCCCACCGGGTCGAGGCACAGCCCGATCGTGAGTCGTTCGAGCGGCACGCCAAACATGTCGTCGGCAGGGCAGGGGACATTCTTCTCTTCGACAGTTTGTTGGTTCACAGCGGCGCACCAAACCGCAGTAGCGCGCTCCGCCGGGCACTCACGCTCTGCTTCGGCCGTCCGTTCATGAAGCCGCACATGGATTGGCCGCGCTTCCTGCCGCAAAAGCTTGAACGAGACCTCACCCCGTGCGCTCGCCAACTCCTCGGCTATGACGCGCGCGTTCCTGCCAGTCTCGAAGAATACTTCGTCCCGCCGGAACAATGGACGTTCAAGGCGGATCAACGATGACCCATCTGGCAGCAGAGCGCGCGCGGCTAAACGCTTCAGTGCAGTCGTATGGTGACGTTGTAGCTCCATTCGACTTACGCATGCGCACTTACATGATGCGCACGTTCGCCCCGTTTTTTGGTAAGGGGCAATGTTTACAGGTCGGTTGCGCTCACGGCGATCAGACCAGCTTGCTCCTGGAGCATTATGACAAAGTGACCGTGGTGGAGCCCGTCGCGGAGTTCATCGAACGTACGAGGGAGCGGCTGGGGAATCGCGTGCAATTCGTCAACAGCTTGCTGGAATATTTCGAGACTAACGAGCGCTACGAGACGATCATATTCTCTCATGTTCTTGAGCATATGCTTGATCCAGTGATCGCGCTGCGCAAGCTTGGATCGTTGCTGACGGAAACCGGCCGTCTCTACGTGGTCGTTCCAAACGCCGAGGCGCCGTCACGCCGAATCGCGGTCAAAATGGGAGTGCTTCTGCACCTCGAGGCACTCAGCCCGGACGATGTCGCAGCCGGTCATCGGCGCGTCTATCGGTTGGACACTTTGTCGGGTGATTGTCGAGTAGCGGGACTACGGATCGAACAGACCGGCGGGATCTTCTTCAAGCCGCTTGCTAATTTCCAGTTAAATGCCCTGATCGATGGGCCCCTGATCGGCGAGACCTTCATGGAGGGCTGCTACCAGTTGGGCAAAGAGCGCCCCGGCGAGTGCGCCAGCATCTACGCCATCCTCGGACGGCCCGATCCGTTATGAACATCTTAGGCAAAAGGGTCGTTCTGAGGGCAATCGAAGAACAAGACCTCAGGCAGTTGCATCAATGGGCGAACGATCCCGAGATTTGGCAGAACCTCGGCGGATGGCACTTTCCATCGAGTTTCGATTTGATGGCACAGTGGTTCGCCGGCCTCAAGAACGACCAACTCAACCACCGATTTGCCATTGAGACGCTTGAAGACAAACAACTCATCGGCACGGCAAACCTGGTCGCCATCGATTGGAAAAATCGTCATGCGTTCCATGGGATGATGCTGGGTTCCACGACATCACGCTCGAAAGGCTACGGGTTGGATACCGTCATGGCGGTAATGCGGTTCGCATTCGACGAGTTGAACCTCGAGCGCCTGGACGGTGACATCATCGAATACAACGAGCCATCGGTTCGGCTCTATGTCGGAAAATGCGGTTGGAAGGAGGAGGGGCGTCTCCGCCGCTGGCATTTTCGCAAAGGTCGTTATTGGGACAAGATCATGGTAGGTATCATTCGCGACGATTATGCCCGACTGATTGCCGACAAGCCCTATTTCGAGCCCGATCGGCTGACTTAGGAGTGCTTGCGCGCCACAGCGCGCAACGCGGCCGCCACACGCGCCATATCTTCGGCATCATAGCGTGAGTCGAGGGGCAACGAGAGACATTGCGCCGCCAGGGTGTGCGCCTCGGGAAACTCGTCGGCATCACTCGGCAAATCTGCCCAATGCCGTGCACACCAAACCCGTTGAGCCGCCATGCATGAGGCTGCATTGCCGGCGTTTTCGACCACAACGGGAAACGCCAACGGCACGAACGCGGGATGCTGCTCGGGCCACAGTGCGTAGTCCGGCAGCAACTGCGCAAGCATCAACCAATTCGCTTGCCGTATCTCCGCCTCCGGTGCCAACGCGATGCTTTGCAGAAGACTGTGGGTACGATCGCTCATTGGCGCTGGGGCGCTGGTGAATTCGTCTTCTCGGACGCGAAAGCCCGGAAACCACGTATCCGGCGTTCTCCCGTCAGGGTCAGCGCGCCGTGCGTCGTTCGAGTGCCAGAGACCAGGCAGCTCAGTGTCCGCATTTGGTTGTGGAAGCGGCGCGCGCGATACCAGAACTCCGCCGTCAGCGACGCCTAACAGTTTGCGCGGACTATACAGGACAACTTCTCCGAACGGCGCTCGATCTGGCCAGAGCGCCTGCGCCCGATCCTCGATCCACAGAACGTCTGGCCGAGCGGCGGCAAGAGCGATGAGGGCCGATGCCGGAGACCGTCCGAAGTAGTCGATGATCATGACGGCGTCGCCGGACCGAAGCTCCGGCGCGAGCGCATCGACGTCCAGATCGAGCGTCCGTCCGACTGGTATCCACGCGAGGGGAACCTCCGTCGGCACGGCGCTACCGCAGATGTAGGCGGGCAGCCATATCCGTCTGATCGAGCGATCACGCAGCAGCGCGCGTAACCCGGCGCGCACCGTTCTGAACCCTGTCACGTAGCTGAAGCCAGCCGTCCATCTTGCCCAAACGCTCTCCCCGCTGGGGCATCCGCCTCCCTCTGCGGTCGGCATGACACTGCCAATCCCGCGTTGTGCTCCTCGTGCGGTCAGGACGGTAGGAACGGTGAGAATGCCGCCGCCGCCCGGATCTCGAGGCTAAACTCGATCAAGGCCCGCATAAAGCCGACCGGGCTGAATTCCTGCTCCACCAGGTCGAGCGCCGGTTGGGTCTTGTCATCGTAACGCTCGGATGTCGCATGCAATGCGGCAAGCTGGTCGGCCAATTCTTCAGCCTCCGTACTCACGGCGAAAAAACTGGGTAAGGAGCCGAAGCGACGACGCATCTCCGCATTCTCGTTGGTGACAACGCAACTCCGCGCCGCAAATCCGTAGAGCACCCGTTCATGGGTTCCAGAGGAAAAGTTCGGCATGGTATTGAGCAAAAACTGTGTGTTGGCGAACAACAGCGGTAAAGTGTCCGCGTTGATGGCCGTGTGAAAACGAGCCTTTTGCGAGCCAGTCTTGAGGTGATCCCAGCCGCGACCGATGATATCGACGGGCAGATCGATCAGGGCCTTGACCATCGCCATCGATCTAATATCGCGAATGTAGATGTCGGCCGCATACAGCAGTCCGAATAGCACGTCGACCCTTCCATCGAGCATCAACCCATGGTGGTCGGCGCTGGCTAAAAAGGGTTTGCTGATGTCGCCGACACCCTGTCGCAGCGCTTCGGCCACGCAATCCTCGATGATGGCGCGGAATCGGGCTGGCCAGTTGGCCCAACTCTGTCGATGCAGCTCTGGCGCTTGCCCCGTCTTGACGAACACCATCCGATACTCTCGGTCGGACCATGCGACGAGATCGCGCCGTGAGTTCTCCATGATGCTCTGCGGCAGTACGGTGCCAAGTTGCGGCGCATGTACCCATCGCTGCTGCATCTCGAGCCAATCCGCGATCATATAGGCGTTGCCGACGAAACGGCTTTTGACGAGATGATTGCGGGGTAGCTGGCTTGGGGAGTCCGATAGGACCGAGACGAAAGGCACTTGAAAATTGTCCCACAACGAGACGTTGCCTAATTCGAGATGGGCACCGATTCCGGCCGGTCCCCACGCCAGAAGCAGGCCGTTCGCGATGAGTTTCTCGAGTTGGGACTGCCATCCCTTCTCATTCACATTGATGATCTCACCCGTAAAGCCGAAGGGAGCGATGCTATCGTGCAGCGCTTGGCTGAACGAACGAAGGATGCCGTTCTCGTTTTCGCCAATGAACGCCGCCACCGTGCGGGGCGAAGACGATGGGAGCTCCAGGCCGTGCATCAGATTCGCCGACATCGACGCACTCCAAAGACCGGACAATTCAAAGCTATTCCAGCCCTGTCAACCCGCAATTCGGTCTTAATTTGTAGAGGACGTGTTACCCGATTTGCTCAACGAGGGCTCACCGGCCGGAGTGTCAGTAGAGTCCGCGGGATAACTCCCGAAGTTGTGGATATCTCGTTGTCGGATTAGGGGCGTCAGTAAAGTCCACTATCCGCTCTGGACGGCGCTGATCGGCGGCCTCAGCGAGGCGTTTTGCCGTCCACAGAATACGTCTCGCATCCCCAGGCGTCCCACAACTGATGACTACATCCTAGGGATGCCGACGTTCCTGTCCCGTTTACCCTTAGCGTTGTCTACATGACACTCGACGCTATGCCCTCTAGCAGCCGGATATCTGTCTCACGTGGCGGCCGACATGCTCACACCGCGCGAATTATGGTTAGCCTGGCCGTTTCGTAAAACCTGGGGATTGCCCGTCTGCAACACGGGAGCACCAGCCGAGGCGATCGTCGTGACAGGCCTCTGCGCTTTCGCCGGCTTCTGCCTTATCTGCGGCTACCCTCTCTAGCCCGGATAATTCATCACGGGTGACGGGCATGGGACAAGCCGCTGATACGATGTAGGATTTGGATGTTGAAGCCACTCCCATCGGATCCCGGAAGCGCATGCCCGTCAAAGTTGAATCTACCCCGATGCTGCCGGGTTTGTCACCGGTCCGTGGCAAGACGATTGAGGCGCGTTTCGATGCAGCCTGCATGTCGTCCGACGGCGGGCTGCTGGCGCTGCGAGAGATCGAGCAGCGGCTTGCCATCGCGCAGCGTCTGGCAGACTGCATCCCTGACCGGCGTGATCGCACCCGGGTGACCCATGATCTGGACGCGATCATCCGCACGCGCATGCTGATGATTGCGGCGGGATACGAGGACGGCAACGATGCCGATCGCCTTCGCCGTGACCCGATGTTCAAGCTAGCCATGGGGCGCCTGCCGGACGAGGGCGACCTTTGCTCGCAGCCGACCATCTCGCGCCTGGAGAACTCGCCGGACGCGCGCGCCCTGCTGCGGATGGGGCGTGCCATGGTCGAGCATTACTGCCAGAGCTTGCGCCAGGTGCCACGCCGCATCGTGCTCGACATCGACGACACGTTCGACGCCGTGCACGGCGGCCAGCAGCTGCGGCTGTTCAACGCCCATCACGACGAATACGGCTTCCAACCGATCGTGGTGTTCGATGGCGACGGCCGCATGATCGCCGCCCTGCTGCGCCCGGCGAGCCGACCGTCGGGCCAGCAGATCGTGCGCTGGCTGCACCGGCTGATCAGCGCGATCCGGGGCCACTGGCCGCGGGTGCAGATCATGCTGCGCGCCGATAGTCATTACTGCACGCCCGAGGTGCTGCGCTTCTGCCGGGCCAAAGGGCTGGACTACACGCTGGGCGTGGCGCCGACGTCGACGCTGCGCAAGCATGTCCTCGGCCTTGAGGAAAGCACTGCAGCCCGTGCGGCCACTCTGACAGACGGCACCAAGCTGCGCCGGTTCAAGGAATTCCACGACGCGGCAGCAAGCTGGGACCGGGTGGAGCGGATCATCGCGCGCGTCGAGGCTGGGCCGCAGGGGGCGGACACGCGGTTCATCGTCACCAGCCTTGACAGGCCGTCGGGCCGCACCGTCTATCAGGACATCTACTGCGCCCGTGGTCAGGCGGAGAACCACATCAAGGCGTGGAAGACGCATTTGGCTGCCGATCGCATGTCGTGCTGCCGCGCCAGCGCCAATCAGTTCCGTCTGTTCCTGCATGTCGGCGCCTACTGGCTGATGTGGAGCCTGCGCACGCTGATGCCGCGCCGGT
>JBPBQE010000124.1:0-14772 GCA_050954595.1 Janthinobacterium lividum
GGGTCGGCAGGAAGGCGGCGACCTCGGCCCAAGAGCGGCCGCTACTGACGCGCAGGACCGGGAGGTAAAGCTGTATGATCGGGGCGAGGAGACCGAGGCCGAGTAGGGCGGACAGGCCGAGCGGCAGGATTTGTCGGCGTAGGACGGCCCAAAGATGCACCCGTGCCGGGCGATGGAGCAGGCACAGGCAGAGCGCGACGGTCAGGCCAAGCGCGAAGAAGATGGCGTAGTAGAGCGCCGTCGCGACGAGGGCGACAAGAAGGGCGACGAAGCCGGCTGCGCGCCAGAAAAAGGCGGTCCGTCGCAGGTCACGGCCGTCGCGACAACACTCCAAGGCCAGCAGCGCTAGAAGCGGCAGCAGCACGGTGAATTGGAGCTGGACGTGGACGAGTTGGACGTAGCGGGGCCAGGAGAAGGCGAAGAAATATGCGCCGGATGTGGCACCCCAGACGGAGAGGCGGAGGCCGCGCGCGAAGAACAGGTAGGCGGTGCCGAACGTGCCGAGAGAGAGAAGGATGAGCTGCAGGTTCATCGCCGGAAACACGTCGAGAACGGTGCGTAGCAGGCCGTGGACCACTCCCATGCCGACGAGCAGGTCGGAATAGGCGAGGGTGTCGGGCAGCGGCCAGAAGATCGGGGGGGAGCGCCAGTTGATCTGCCCACCGAGCGCGTTGCGCCAATGCTCCAGCAGGAAAGCGACGAAGCGGGAGTCGCCGCTATCGGCCTGAACGCGGTCGAGCCCGGTGAGCAGGCTGTATCGATGGTAAATCGCAGTGCCGATGAGTGCGGCGACGAGCGGAACGAGGAGAGCGGCAGGCGTTGAGCGGGGGCGCTGCTCGGGCATCGACATATCGCAACCGTTCCTGGCGTGTGGCCGGTCCGGGAGGCTGATCGACGGGTTTGGTGGGCGCGACAGGGATTGAACCTGTGACCCTTCGCGTGTGAAGCGAATGCTCTACCGCTGAGCTACGCGCCCGACCTGAGGCGGGTCGTTTAGGTCGCCGGGTCTCGTCGTGTCAAGCCGAGGTCATTATATGGGCGGGATGCTGATCCGAGCTTGTCTTGCCCTGATGTTGATTCCCGCGGCTGTGCGGGGCGAGACGGTAACGGCGCATTACGCGGCGTATGCGGCCGGGCTGAACGTCATCGCGATGGATGCGACGTTTGAACTGACGCCGGCGCTGTATCGGTTGCAGATCGACTACCGCACCACGGGCACGTTGGGGGTTTTCGTGCGGAGTCAGCAGAGCACGATCGTGCAGGGCGCCTTCGCGGCGGAGCGCGCGGTACCGCGGCGCTTCGTGAGCAGCGGATCGTTGCGGGGGGAGCAGCGGGTGACGGAGATCGAATACCGCGACGGGCAGCCGGTGGTGCGGCAGTTGGTGCCGCCGAACGACAAGGAGCGCGAAGCGGTGCCGGCGGAGCAGCAGCGCGGCACGATCGATACGCTGAGCGCGATGGCGCAGCTGTTGAGCCAGATCGGGCGGACCGGGCGGTGCGACGGGACGGTGCAGACGTTCGATGGGCGGCGGCTGGCGAGTCTGCGGTCGTGGACGGTGGGAACGGCGGCGATCCCGGCAAGTTCGGTGTCGAGTTACAGTGGGCCGGCGCTGCAGTGCGAGTTCGAAGGCAAGCAACTCGGCGGCTTCATGTTGGACGAGGATCGCGAGCGGCTGCAGCGGCCGCAGCGGGGGACCGCTTGGTTCGCGGCGGTCTCGCTGGGCGGGCCGATGCTGCCGGTGCGGATTAGCTTCCACACGCGGTGGTTCGGCGACGCGACGATGTACATCACGAACTGAGGAGTTTGTCGGCCAGGGCTAGAACCTCGGAGAATTTGGCAGCCTGGGCGGCGGCGGCGGCCGCCATGTCGGGCGAGCCGTAGCCCCAGCTGGCGAAAATGGCAGGGATGGCGGCGCCGGTGGCGGCGAGGATGTCGTTGCGGTGATCGCCGACCATTACGCTGGCGCCGGGCTCTCCGGCGGCGGCGGCGATGGTGGCTAGCAGATGGGCCGGGTCCGGTTTGCGGCTCGGGAAGCTGTCGCCGCCGCCAATGGCGGCGAAGAGCGACGCAATGCCGAGAGCTCCGAGCAGCGAGCGAGCGGGGGCTTCCGGCTTGTTGGTGCAGACGGCCAAGTGCCAGCCATCGGAGCGCGCTCTCTCGAGCGTGTCGGCAACGCCGGGGAAGAGCACCGATTCGTCGGCGGTGTGAGCCGAGTAGTCAGCGAGGAAGGCATCGAGGTCGGCTTGCTCGGGCTCGCGTTGGCGGGCGGCCATGGCACGGCGGACGAGCACGCCGGCGCCGTCACCGATGAAGCCCGCGACTTCGGAGGCGGGAAACTCCTCGAGCCGATGCGCCGCCATGAGGCGATTGAGGCTGGCCCTGAGGTCGGGCAGCGTGTCGACGAGCGTCCCGTCGAGGTCGAGGACGAGCGTCCGGCGCGGTGTGGGGCGCATGGTGTCGTACTCCGATACGAATGTTGTTTGCGATTGCTTTGACACAGGCGGGAGCCGACGGCTACGCGAGACGCATGACATCTGTCGCCGTATTGCTCGCCGCTGGTCTTGGAACCCGAATGAAGTCGGCCTTGCCGAAGGCCCTGCATCGGATCGCGGGAAGACCGATGTTGAACCATCTCATCGCGCAGTGCGAGGCGGTGTTCGACCGCGTCGTGGTCGTGGTCGGGCCGGGGATGGAGGTGGTCGCGAAGGCGGCAGCGCCGCATACGGTCGTCGTGCAGCAGGATCGGCTCGGAACCGCGCATGCGGCGCTGCAGGCGGAAGCGCATTTCGGCGATGGCGACGTGGCGGTTCTGTATGCGGATAATCCGTTGATCCGTACGGAGACGATGCAACGGTTGCTTGAGGCGCGACGGGGGGCCGGGATGGCGCTGCTAGCGATGCGGCCGGCCGATGCCGGGCGTTATGGCCGGGTCATCGAGCAGGGCGGGACAGTCGAGCGGATCGTCGAATGGGCGGACGCGTCGGAAGCGGAGCGGGCGGTCGGGCTTTGCAATGCTGGCGTCTTGTGTGCAGCGGCGGATGATTTCCGGCGGTGGTTGCTAGCCGTGACGCCGAGCCCGAAAGGAGAATTCTACCTGACCGACTGCGTGGCGCTGGCCAATGCGGAAGGCCAGCGTGTCCTTGCGGTCGAGGCGCCTTGGGAGGAGTTGCGCGGGGTCAATTCGCGGGTGGAGCTGTCGGAAGCCGAAGCGACCGTGCAGTCCTGGATGCGGGTGGCCGCGATGGATGCCGGGGTGACGCTGACGGCGCCGGGCAGCGTGCAGTTCTGTTGGGACACGCAGTTGGCGGCCGATGTGACGGTGGGGCCGAACGTGGTGTTCGGACCTGGTGTCGTGGTCGAGGCCGGGGTGGAGATCCGGGCGTTCTGTCATCTGGAGGGCTGCCAGGTTGGCCCGGGGGCGATCGTCGGGCCGTTCGCGCGGCTGCGGCCAGGGACGGTGCTGGAAGCCGACGTGCACATCGGCAACTTTGTCGAGGTTAAGGCCACGCGGGTTGGGCGCGGAGCGAAGGCCAATCACCTCACTTATCTCGGGGATAGCGAAGTTGGCGAAAAAACCAACATCGGGGCCGGTACCATCACCTGCAATTATGATGGCGTTAACAAATTTCAGACAAAAATAGGAGCGAATGTGTTCGTCGGCACCGCGTCGGTGCTCGTCGCGCCCGTTCGGCTTGGCGATGGGTCGTTCATCGCCGCGGGCAGTGTCGTGACATCGGATGTTCCGGCGGAAGCGATGACGTTCGGGCGCGCGCGGCAGGTCGACAAGCCCGGCGGTGCGACGGCGTTCCGGGCGGCTAGGGAGAAGAAGTAGATGTGCGGCATCGTTGGCGTAATCGGCGCGGAACCGGCGGCTCCCCTTCTGCTGGAGGCGCTGCGGCGGCTGGAATATCGCGGTTACGACAGCGCGGGGATCGCCACGCTGGTCGAGGGCGGGATCGAGCGTCGTCGGGCGCCGGGGAAGCTGGGCAACCTGGCTGCCGAGTTGGCGCTGCATCCACTGCCGGGCCAGACGGGGATCGGGCATACGCGCTGGGCGACGCATGGCGCGCCGACGCAGCGGAATGCACACCCGCACGGCACGCCGCGGGTGAGCGTGGTGCATAACGGTATCATCGAGAACCATGCCGAATTGCGAGCGGAACTCGAGGCTGCCGGGCAGTCTTTCCAGACGGAAACCGACACCGAAACAGTTGCGCAACTGATCGACCTCAACCTCGGACTCGGGATGGAGCCGATCGAGGCGGCACGGGCGGCGTTCGAGCGACTGGAGGGAGCTTACGCCGTGGCGTTGATCTTCGCCGGTCATCCGGAGCTGATGATCGGCGCGCAGCACGGCGCGCCGTTGGCGGTCGGGTTCGGTGAAAGCGCGATGTATCTCGGCAGCGATAGCCTGGCGCTGGCGCCGATGACGCGGCGGATCGCCTATCTACACGATGGTGATTGGGCCGTGATCTCGCGCGACGATGCCGCGATCTTCGGACCAGGTGGTGGCAAGGTGAACCGGCCGATCAAGGTGACGGTGCAGACCGGCGCTGTGGTGGGCAAAGACGGCTACCGCCATTTCATGGAGAAAGAGCTTCACGAGCATCCGGCCGCGATCGGCCAGACACTCGCGCGCATGCTGGATCCGGCGGCCCGAGTCGTGACGTTGCCGGAGATGCCGTTCGACTGGAAGGTCATCCCGCGGCTGACGATCGCCGGATGTGGCAGCACGTATTACGCCGGGCTGGCGGGACGGCACTGGATGGAGGAGTTGGCGCGGTTGCCGTCCGACATCGATATTGCCAGTGAATTCCGTTACCGCACGCCGCCGATGACCGTTGGTGGCGTCGGTTTGTTGGTCAGCCAGAGTGGCGAGACGGCGGACACCTTGGCGGCGCTGCGCTTCATGCAGCAGGCGGGACAGCATATCGTCTCGGTGCTCAACGTCCCGGAAAGCAGCATGGCGCGTGAAAGCGACGTGGTGTTGGAGACGGTGGCAGGACCGGAGATCGGCGTTGCCAGCACGAAAGCGTTCACGGCGCAGCTGACGGTTCTGGCGTGCCTGGCGATCGGTGCCGGGCGGGCGCGCGGCACGATCGATGCAGCGACGGAAGCTCGACTGGTGGCGGCGTTGCTCGAACTGCCGAGCCGGGCGGCTGAAGTGTTGGCCAAGGAGGATGCCATTCGCAAGATGGCGGAGCGGATGAGCGAAGCGCAGGACGTCTTGTGCCTGGGGCGCGGCACCCAGCATGCCATTGCGCTCGAGGCGGCATTGAAGCTCAAGGAGATCTGCTACATTCATGCCGAGGGCTATGCTGCCGGCGAAATGAAGCATGGGCCGATCGCACTGATCGACCGTCAAGTTCCGATCCTGTCGCTGTTGCCGTCCGGACCGCTGTTCGAGAAGACGGCCAGCAACGTCCAGGAGGCTGGCGCACGAGGTGGTCAGATCGTGATCATGTCCGATGCGGCAGGATGCGCGAAGATGAAGGGGATCGCAGCGGAAATGTTGGAGCTACCGACGGTTGATCCGTTCGTGGCGCCGATCTTGTATGCGATCGCGGTGCAGATGCTGGCCTATCACACCGCATTGCTGCGCGGCACCGACGTTGATCAGCCGCGCAACCTGGCCAAAAGCGTTACCGTCGAATAGAGAGGCCGGTGCTGACTACCAGTCGCCTTCGGTAAGTGGCTGAGTTTTCGGCACCGTTTTCTACCGGCTAAGTTTCGGCGCATCGACCTATTCTCGCTGACATGACAAAACCTCCCAACCGGCCCGGCCGGTGGTATCGAGGCTGCGCTAGGCAGCAGCACATGGAGGATAAACGGCATGTCTGAGACACAGGCGGCACCGAAGGCCAAGAAGGGTGTGGCACTGGCCGGTATCACGGCAGGGAACACGGCACTGTGCACAGTCGGTCACACCGGCAATGACTTGCACTACCGTGGTTATGACATTCTCGACATCGCCGAGCAGTGCGAGTTCGAAGAGATCGCACATCTCCTCGTGCATGGAGCGTTGCCCAATCCGGCGCAGCTTGTCGCGTACAAAGCCAAGCTGCGGGCCCTTCGCGGATTGCCGCGTGCGGTCCGCGAGATATTGGAAGCGCTTCCGGCGGCGACACATCCGATGGACGTGATGCGCACCGGGATCTCGGCGATGGGCTGCGTTCTGCCGGAGAAAGAAGATCACAGTGCGGCGGGCGCGCGCGACATTGCGGATCGACTCATGGCCAGCGGTGCGTCGATGCTGCTGTATTGGTTTCATTGGTCGCAGAACGGGCGTCGCATCGAGGTCGAGACCTCGGACGACAGTATCGGCGGGCATTTCCTTCACCTGTTGCACGGCAAGCCGCCGTCGCCCGAGTGGGAGCGGGCGATGCACACGAGCTTGGTTCTGTATGCGGAGCATGAGTTCAACGCGAGCACGTTCGCAGCGCGTGTCGTCGCCGGGACGGGTGCAGACATGTATTCGGCGATCGTCGGTGGAATCGGCGCCTTGCGCGGGCCGAAACATGGTGGCGCCAACGAAGTCGCGCTGGAGATTCAGCAGCGGTACGCCGGCGTCGACGAGGCTGAGGCAGACATCCGGCGCCGGGTCGCGGCCAAGGAGGTGATCATCGGGTTCGGTCACGCGGTTTATACCGTTTCGGACCCGCGCAATGTGGTGATCAAGCGCGTGGCTAAGGCGTTGTCCACGCAGAACGGCAGCATGCTCGGCTACGAAGTGGCAGACCGCATCGAAGCCACGATGTGGGAATTGAAGCGTATGTTCGCCAACCTGGATTGGTTCAGCGCCGTCGCTTACAGCCAGATGCGCATCCCGACGGCCATGTTCACGCCGATTTTCGTGATCGCGCGGACCAGCGGCTGGAGCGCACACGTCATGGAACAACGCGTCGACAATAAGCTCATTCGTCCCACGGCCAATTATGTTGGGCCTGAAAACCTGAGTTTCGTTGCGATCGCCGAGCGCTAGGTCGCCCTAAGATCGTATGATCTGGTCCGCAGTTATTGAAGCTGCGGACCGGTTCGTGGTCGATCAGACCGTTGAAGACGCTTGTTGATCGAGCGAGGTGAAGGCGGTTTGGAAGAAACGTGGCCCGCCGAAGTTGCCGGATTTTAGTGCCAACAACATTTCCGGGCCGGTGCCTTCTGCATAGGTCCATGGTACCCCGGGATCGATCTCGGCACCAATCCGCAGACGCGTCACACCTAGTGCTGAAACGACTGCACCGCTCGTCTCGCCGCCGGCGACGATCATGCGACGCACACCACGCTCCACCAGTTGTTGGGCGATCTTCGCCAACGTGTTTTCTACGAGCGCGCCGGCGGCGTCGCGTCCAAGTTTTTCCTGAAGCTTGGCCACCCGATCCGGCGTGCTGGAGGCGGCGATGACGATGGGAACGTCGCCGAGTTTATCTTGGGCCCACGACAATGCTTGCTCCACGAGTGTTGTCACGTCTGGGGTCGCAAGCGGATCGAGTTCGAGCGTGGGGAGAATTTCTCGCGTCGTGGCAACCTGAAGCAAGGTCGCGCGTGAGCACGAGCCGACCAGGATGGCTGCGGAACCGGTGGCCGGCGGAAGATCGGTCGAGATGTCGGTGGATAGAAGCCCGAGGGCACGGAAGTTCTCAGGCAGACCCATTGCGATGCCGGACCCGCCGGTCACGAGAGGGTGGTTGGCGATTGCAGCTCCGATGGCCAGCAAGTGATGGTCTGCGGTTGCGTCAACGATCGCGAAGCGGCGGCCCTGTTCACGTAAGCGGGTGAGGGCGGTGCGGATCGGCCCGGAGCCGGTCTGAACGGTCGAGAACGGGACTAGGCCCACCGTTCCCTCGCTCTGACGCGAGAGGACCCGGACGAGGTTGGAGTCGCGCATCGGGGTCAGCGGATGATCCTGCATTCCGCTCTCGTTCAGCAGGGTTGTGCCGACAAAGAGGTGGCCTTGGTACACGGTGCGGGCATTGGCCGGAAAGGCTGGGCAGGCGATAGCGAAGCCGCAATCGAGAGCGGCGACGAGAGCCTCAGCGACAGGGCCGATGTTGCCGGCTTCGGTACTGTCGAACGTCGAGCAATATTTGAAAAAGTACTGTCGGCAACCGGCGGCTTGCAACCAGGTGAGGGCGGCGAGGCTCTGGGCGACGGCTACTCCGGCTGGGATCGTGCGGGATTTAAGGGCGATGACGATGGCATCCGCGTCCGGGACGGGGTCGCCGGGCTCGGGTACGCCGATAAGTTGGACGGTGCGCATGCCGTTTCGGACAAGCATGGAGGCGAGATCGGTCGCGCCGGTGAAATCGTCGGCGATGCAGCCTAGTAGCGGCATGTCACTGCTCCAGAACGGTGATGAAGTTGCGGGCGCAATCGGTCCAGCGCGGTAAGGCGCTGCCGACGGTGCGGGCGGCCATGGCCATGTCGGCCTGCAGACCGGCATCGAAAAGAAAACGCCGGAGGCATTTACCGAACGTCGCCGGGTCGTCGAGAGGACAGATCGCGCCGGCGGCCGAGGGGAGGAGGGTGTCGGCGTTGGCACCGGTGGTGGTGAGACACGGGATGCCGCGCTGCAAGGCTTCGGCGATGGCGGAAGGATAACCCTCCCAGCGCGTTGCCAAGGCGAAGACACTTGCCCGGCGCCACTCTGTTTCCAGGCGCTCGGGGGTCGGGTCAGCAAGGATCGTGACTCGTGTGCTCAGGCCGAGTTCATCGGCGAGGGTGCGGAGTTCTGCGGCGTGGGCCGGCTCGCGTTGCGAGTCACCGGCGATGACAAGGTGCCAGGGAAGATCTTGCAAGCGAGACACGGCTTGGATCAGGCGGTCGTGACCTTTCCGCCGGGTTAGAACGCCGACGGAGAGTATGACGGGTCGTTCTGGATCGGGCGTTGCTGGCGCAGCGTCGCGAAGGCCCGGCGGAACGGCATACGCGGTCACGCCAAATTCGTCGGCTAGGCGAGTGGCGATGGGCGCGCTCGTGGCGACGATACGACGCATCTGGTGAAGCATCGAGCGCTCAACTTCGAGGATTTGCACTCGTGAGCTTTCGTCACGCCCGGCTGCTGCGGCGATGTGGTGGATGAGAGCGACGGCGTCCATGCGCGCCAAGTCATCGAGCCGGTGATGTAGGCGGGGCAGCAGCATGCCGTCGATCACGGCGATCGATCCAGTTGGAAAAACCGGGTCGGTGCCGACGAGCAGGTCGACTTGCACGCCTATCGAACGGAGACCGCCCGCTAGACCGTCAATGTAGTCGGCGCCACCGCCACCACCGGTCTCAGTTGGCGGCGGAAGCGCAAAGGCGAGATGCATCGAGCCGCCCTAACACGAGGGCGGCGCGACGTCACGCGTGCCGGGTCATGGCGACGCGGGTGTCACCTGGGATGGAGTTGCCGGCGGCGCCGTATCGCGGGCTGGCTGGGACAGTCTTGGCCGCATTGATGACCATGGTGAGGATTTGGCTTTGCACTTCGAGCGCCCGCTCGAGCAGGAGTTGATTGCGCGCGGAAAGGTCACGAAGGCGAGCGCCGAGTTCTTCGGAGATGGTGGCGGGCGATAGCGCTCGGGCAGCGGCGATCTTGTGCGGCAGCAATGCGACGGCCGCGTTGGCGTCGTGTCGTTCGAGAGCGTCATTTTCGGCGATCAGGATGGCTTCGAGCGTGGGGGCGGCGTCGAGGTCGGTCATTTTGCGTGTTCCTGCATCCGGATCATCTGTTGCATGATGGGTTGAGCGAGGCCGAGCCCACCTTGAGCGGTCATCTGCTTTGCGATGGCGGTGACCATCATGGGCTTCCATGCGGCTTCGCCCTCACCGCCGCCGAACATCGATTTCGACTGGTCGACGGTGTTGAAGATTGGGGTCAGCAGCTGATTGATGGCCATCGACTCGAAGTCGGTGGCGGCTTTTTGGTATTTCTGCAGTTGCGCGGGTGAGAGCGTGGTCGATGGTGCGGCAGGCGGGGTGGTGTTGATCATCGGAATTGCAGGTCCGCTTGGAGGGCGCCGGCGGCTTTGATGGATTGCAGGATGCTGATCATGTCGCGCGGGCCGACGCCGAGTGAGTTAAGGCTGGCGACGAGGTCACGGAGCGTGATTCCGCCGCGGAGGATACCGAGCTTGCGGTCGGATTGGGTATCGACCTGAATGTTGGTGCGCGGTGTGACGACCGTGCTGCCGTTCGAGAGGGCGTTGGGCTGGCTCACCTGTGGATCTTCGGTGACACGGATCGTCAGATTTCCTTGGGCGATCGCCACGGTGCTGATGCGAACGTTGTCGCCCATGACGACCGTGCCGCTCGCTTCATCGATTATGACGACAGCAGGGGTGTCGGGCTCGACCTGTAGGTCTTCGATGCGGGCGAGCGCGTCGACTGGGTCGCGGCCCCCGAGCGCGATGGCGACGGTGCGCGGGTCAGTGGCGCGGGCGCCGCCGCCGAGAACGCGGTTGATCGCGTCGGCAATGCGGCGGGCGGTGGTGAGATCGGGGTTGCGCAAACCCAGGCGGAGGCCGGCGCGGGTGTTGAACTGGAAGGCCACTTCCCGCTCGACGGTGGCGCCGTTGGCGATCCGGGCAGAGGTGGGAACACCACGCGTGACCGAGGTACCGGCGCCGCGCGCCGCAATCGCCGAGGTTGCCATGGCACCCTGGGCAACACCGTAAACCTCGCCATCGGCCCCGAGCAGGGGAGTAACGAGCAAGGTGCCGCCAGTGAGATCCTTGGCGTCACCCAGCGCAGAGACGGCGACGTCGATGCGGCTGCCGCTGCGGGCGAAAGCGGGGAGATTGGCGGTGACCATTACCGCGGCGACGTTTTTGGTTTGAAGCCGGGATTCCTGATCGCGCGTGTTGACGCCGAGGCGTTCGAGCATGCCGATCAAGGATTGGCGGGTGAAGACCGCGCTGTCGAGCCGGTCACCGGTGCCGTTGAGGCCAACGACGAGGCCGTAGCCGACGAGTTGGTTGTCGCGGACGCCCTCAACGTCAGCGATGTCCTTGATCCGGACGGCAGCCTGGCTCTCGAGCGGACAGAGCGACAGCGCAAGGAGCGCGATTACAATGCAGTTCTTTGCAAATCGTAAAGCAATTGCGGGCATGATGTGTGTAGAGCAAGCGGTGTGCCAGCCTGAAAACTCAATGAAAACAGGTATCTTTGCACCGCGGCACGTGGGTAAGAATTGCCGGGTCGGCAATTTGGGGAGGGTGATTTGGTCGTTGTCGGTGTTTCACGATCCAGTATGACCAAGGTCGCGTCGGCGCGGCGTGGTGCGGAGAGCGGACCATTCGCGGTCAAGACGGAGCAGGCAGCGCACACGGATGCGACGGTGGCGACGGGCAGTGTGTCGGCCACTTCACTGCTGGCATTGCAGGAGTCGGAATCCGGGCTGCATCAGGATCGAGAGGCGCGCCGGCATGGGGAGGCGGTGATCGACGAGTTGACCGAACTGCAACGGGCGCTGCTGGGGGCGGATGGGCCGGATCTCGATCGCTTGACGGCTCTAGTCGCGCGGCCAATCTCGGCCAGCGACCCGGCGCTCGCAGGCGTGCTGCGCGCCGTGCGGTTGCGCGCTGGAATCGAGTTGGCGCGGCGAGGACGTGCGGCATCAATGTAACATCAGCGAAGGAACGATGAAACAAGACGAAGCAGTCCAAAAGGCTGCTTGGCGCAGCGGGGAGGCGTGCGTATAAGCCGGCAGAACACCGGAAGGTGATTGAATAAAGGACTGAACCATGATGCTCACGCTGCCTCCGGACTATCGGCCGTCGGAAGATGAAGAGTTCATGAACGCGATCCAGGCCGAGTATTTCCGGCAAAAGTTGCAGCGCTGGCGGGCCGAGTTGCTACGCGAAGCAGACGGAACATTGGCAAGCCTGTCATCGCAAGGTGGTATCCACGAGGCGGACATCACGGATCGCGCCAGCGTCGAAACTGATCGGGCCCTTGAGCTACGCACAAGAGACCGCGCGCGTAAGCTGGTTGCCAAGATCGATCAGGCCTTGGCCCGGATCGATGGTGGAACCTACGGATTTTGCGAAGATACGTCCGAGCCGATCGGCTTGCGGCGCTTGGAGGCGCGGCCGATCGCCACGATGTCGATCGAAGCGCAAGAGCGCCATGAGCGGATGGAACGGGTTCATCGGGACGATTGACCGCGGGTGGCCCTCGGTGATGACCGAGGGCCAGGCGATCAGAACGGCAGCAATATATCCAAAAGTTGCTGGCCATATCGCGCTTGTTGAACGTCTGTGAGTTGACCGCGACCACCGTATGAGATGCGTGCCTCGGCCATACGGTCATGTTGCACAGTGTTGTCGCTGGCGATGTCCTGCGGACGAATGACGCCGCTGACCTGGAGATCTCGGAGTTCGGAGTTGACGCGAACCTCCTGCCGCGCAGCAACGGTCAGATTGCCATTGGGTAGAACCTGAGTGACAACGCCAGCCAGGCGGAGCGTGACGCTTTCATTGCGTTTGATTGCGCCGGTACCGGTGTTGGCGTTGGACGTCGAGGTCGAGACCAGCGACGCCGGGCTGACGCCCTTGCCGAAGATTCTCGGCACTGAGCGTTCGAGGCCCAAAAGGTTGGGGACACCAAGCCCTTCGCTGCCGTTGCGGGTCGCCGAGGTCTCGTTCTTGAGATCGGCGTTATCCGTGATGTTCACCAGGACAGTAACGATGTCGCCGACATTGGCGGCGCGTTGATCCTTAAAGAAGGCGCGGCTGCCTTGCCGCCATAGGCTGTTGGCTTCGGCAGGCTCGGTCTGTGGCCGTGGCATCGGCATGGTGATGGGGCGATATGACGGATCACCGGTCGGGTCGCTGCTGGGGGTCATGGCCGGCGGGCGACCGACTTCCGATAATCGCTGAAGTGAGCCGCACCCGGAGAGCAGGACGAGGAGGGCGAGCGCGGCCGGCGGCTTCATCGGGCGGCCACGTAGCGGGTGGCGGGACGTGCCGTGCCAGGGACGGCGCGGGCGCGTCCGGCGCCCGTGATCTCGGCCTCGACTGTGGTGCGGGCGAGTTCGTTGAGTACGCGGATATGGTCACCGATGCCGCCCGGTTCGGTGGCGATGGTTCGTGCGCTGACGGCCAATCCGGCTGTTTCGAGGCTTAGGTTCACGGATTCTCCTTTTTGGACGACCATGGCGCGGCCGAGTTCGGCCAGAGGAATGGGCTGATCGGGCTGAACGGACCGCTTGACGGCAAGGCCGATCGCCTGGGCGAAGCTGTGGACGATCTCGCCGCGAGCGAGAGTCACGCGGATCTTTGCCCATGACAGATCCTGTGCCGTCACGATGTCACCAGGCACGAGGCGCCGGCGCAGGACGGGAATTTCGGTCATCTCCTGCACATGACCGCCAATGCGGAGCTGCAGATCGGGGATGCCGCTGGCAGATACCGTAAGCAGAGCGGCGAAACGTCCGCTGTTCGGATCTACGTCGAATTGAGTGGTGACGATGTCCAGCTTGGCGTCGGCGGGGACTTGGTCGGCAGCGATGGCGCCGATCTCGAGTTCGGCATCGGTGGGCAAGCCGGCGCCCGGAAGGGCGGCGACGATGGCGGGCTTGACGTCATCGCGGGTGATGGCGCGGCCGGGTCGTTCAAGAATGACGCGGTCACCACTGGAGGCCGGATGCCAATCGACGCCGTAGTCGCGCGCGATGGCGGCGAGTTGGGCCGACGGAACGGTCATGCGGGCGCCCGGTGCGGGAGCGGGGGCGAGAGCCTTGTCGTTGGTCACGCCATCCCAAAGGTCCGACAGCCGGATGGTGCCGCCGGATAAGGTGCTCAGCGGCTTCAGAGTGGCGGCCTGACAGGGGACGAGCGAGGCGCAGGCGAGGGCGGCAAGGAGGGCGGTGGTTTTCACGCGTTACCTCAGGTTGGTCAGGGTGGACTGCATCTGATCGCTGGTGGTGATCACGCGGCTGTTCATCTCGTAGGCGCGCTGGGCGGTGATGAGGTTGGTGATCTCGGTGACGACGTTAACGTTGCTGGTCTCGACGAAGCCCGCCATGACGCTGCCGAAGCCGGTCGAGTTCGGGTTGCCGTTGACGGCATTTCCGGAGGCCGAAGTGGCCAGGTAGAGGTTGTCACCCGTGGAGGCGAGGCCGGCTTCGTTGGCGAAGGTAGCCAGCGTCAGGGTGCCGACGGTCTGGGAGGCGGTCTGGCCGGCAAGGGTGACCTGCACGTCGCCGCCGGCGTTGATCGATACGTCCTGAGCGTTGGGCGGGATGGTGATGCCGGGGGCGATCGGGTAGCCGTCAGCGGTGACGATCTCGCCATTGGGCGAGAGGCTGAAGGTGCCGTCGCGAGTGTAGGCGGTGTCGCCGGTGGGTAGGGTGACCTGGAAGAAGCCCTTGCCCTTGATGGCGACGTCGAGGCTGTTGCTGGTCTGCTGGATGTTGCCTTGCTCGTGAATACGGTAGATGGCAGCGGTTTTCACGCCCAGGCCGAGCTGGGCGCCGGAGGGTACGACCGTTCCGTTGTCGGAGCTGTTGGAGCCGACGCGGCGGAGGTTCTGGTAGAGCAGATCCTGGAATTCAGCGCGGCTGCGCTTGAAGCCCGTCGTGGTCATGTTGGCGATGTTGTTGGAGATGACTTCGACGTTGGTCTGCTGTGCCTGCATGCCGGTGCCGGCAATGTCGAGCGAACGCATTACATCTTCCTCGCGGTGATCTTATCGATGGCGGATTGCATCCGGTCGGACTCGGCCTGAACGAATTGCGTGGTGAACTGGAACGAGCGGAGGTCGCTCATCATGCGGGTGGTCTCGACGAC
>JBPBQE010000035.1:0-14675 GCA_050954595.1 Janthinobacterium lividum
GTTGTTTCCCTTCGGGCATTTCCGCTCCCTTTCGGCCCGCAGCCACCGCAATGAGGGGTGGGCGAGCAATTCGTTCTTTATGAAAGCGCTTGCAAAGACCACAGGTTTCGGGGAGCGTCAACCGTGTTCGCGCAGCCTCGGCGACCCGGCGGCGCGCAACCGGAACAAGGATCAGCAGTGGATCAAGTCTGCGGAGGCGAGGGGGGCGGCGCCCCGGAGCGCGGTAGGTTTCCGACAGCGCAGGATGTGGCGGACGCGGCGGGCGTGTCTGCCGCCACGGTGTCGCGGGTGCTAAATGGCCGGGTCGCCGTGCGAGCCGAAAAGCGCGAGGCCGTGCTGAAGGCGGCGCAGGAGCTGAAGTTCGTGGCAAACGGGGCGGCCCGCGCCTTGTCGCTGCGACGGTTCATGGCGGTGGGCGCGGTCGTGCCGAACCTCGAGAACGAGGGTTTCCTGGGCGCGCTGGCGACCTTCCAGGCGCGAATTCGTGATGCCGGATACACGCTGCTGGTCACGAACTCCGGCTACCAACTGGAGCGGGAGCTGATCGAGGCGACATTTCTGCTCGAGCGCGGCATTGACGGGCTGATGCTGGTGGGCGACATCCATCGGCCCGATCTGCTGGCGCGCATCGCTCGCCAGGCGATCCCCACCGTCCAGACCTTCACCCTGTCACAGCAACGTCCCTGCGTCGGCTTTGACAATGGCGCGGCGATGGGTCGGGCGACCCGGTATCTACTGGATCTCGGTCACCGGCGCTTCGGCATCATCACCGGCACCCGCCTCGACAACGACCGCAGTTCGGCCCGGGTGGCGGGCATCGCCCAGGCCCTGGCAGAGCGGTCGCTTGCGGTGCGGCCGGAACACGACGTTCAGGTCTCGCACGGTATCCGGGATGGTCGCGACGGGCTGCGGCATATCCTGTCGGCCAGCTGTCCCCCGCCCACGGCCATCCTGTGCGGCACGGATCAGCTGGCATTCGGGGCCATGATCGAGGCGCAGGAGCGCGGTCTCTGCATTCCGGGAGACCTCTCGCTGGTGGGCTGCAACGATGCCGATTATGCCGCTTTCCTCCGCCCGAGCCTGACCACCGTGCGGGTGCGGTCGGCCGAGATCGGCGTCGCCGCCGCCGAGCACCTGCTGGCCCGCATGGCCGGCCGTCCGGCGATGCGGGTGACGGAAGTGGACGCCGAACTCATTATCCGCGGCAGCACGGCCCCGCCACCGGCCTGATCCGCCCCTCCGCCGACACCCCCCCCTGAGATTGACGGGTGCCACGATGCATCTATGCTGTCTGAAAGCGCTTGCAAAACAGGCACATTAAACGAGGAAAACACCATGGCACCCAGGATCGTGCTTCTTCATGCCACCCCCGTCGCCATGCTGCCGATCCAGTCGGCTTTCGCTGAACGCTGGCCGGAAGCGGAGACGGTGAACCTCCTCGATGACGGCCTGTCGCTTGATCGCGCGCGCGAGCCGGACCTGTCGGAGGCGATGATCCAGCGCTTCGTCGAGTTTGGGCTCTACGGCGCGAAAATGGGCGCGGACGGAATCCTGATCACCTGCTCCGCCTTTGGCCCGGCCATCGACCGCCTGATAGAAGCGGTGCCCATTCCTGTGCTGAAGCCGAACGAAGCGATGTTTCGGGGCGCCCTGGAGCAGGGCAAGCGTATCGGCATGCTGGCGACCTTTGCCCCCTCGGTCGCGACCATGACCGACGAGTTCGAGGAATTCGTGGCGGAAACTGGTAGTCCCGCGCAGCTGACCACCGTGCTGGTCGCCGACGCGATCGACCTGATGAAGAAGGGCGATCCGGAGGCGCATAACCGGCTGGTCGCGGCACGGGCCCCGGAACTCGCCGGGTACGACGCCATCATGCTGGCGCACTTCTCCACCTCCCGCGCCGCCGCGGCCGTGCGGGCTGTCGTGGACGTGCCCGTGCTGACGGCGCCGGATGCAGCGGTGGAGCGCATGCGGCACCTGGTCCAAGGGCGTGCGGGGGCCTAACCGTGTTGCTCGGAGTCGTCGCCGAGTACGTCACCGGGGCGAGCAATATCGCCAACACTCTGCCCAAAGCGTTGGCTCGATTGGAAAGTAAGGCATGATGGAAACGCAGTTGCGTGACGAGATGGCCCGGCTGTCTCTGTCCCTATTTCAACGAGGATACTCAGTCGGTTCCGCCGGCAACATCAGCGCCCGGGTCGAGGACGGGTGGTTGATCACGCCGACCAATAGCTGTCTCGGCACGCTCGATCCCGCGCGTATCAGCAAGCTGGATGCGAACGGCAACCACGTGGCCGGCGACAAGCCGTCGAAAGAGGTGTTCCTGCATCGCGCCTTCTACGACACCCGGCCGGGCACCGGTGCTGTCGTCCACCTACATTCCACTTACGCCACCGCGCTGTCCTGCCTGGCCGATCTCGACCCCGAGGACTGCATCCCGCCGCTGACCCCCTACGTCGTCATGCGCGTGGGCCGGGTCAAGCTGGTGCCCTACTTCAAACCCGGCGACGTACGGGGCGGTGCCCTGATCGAGGCCTTGGGCGGCCAGTTCAGCGCCGTGCTGCTCGCCAACCATGGTCCGGTGGTCAGCGGCAAGGACCTGACCTCGACCGTCTATGCCGCGGAGGAGCTGGAGGAGACGGCGAAGCTCCTCATCACCTTGCGCGGCGCCCCGGTGCGGATGCTGACGGCGGCGGATGTGGCCGAGCTCCGGGACGCCTTCAAGTAAGCTGGCGGGCGGAGAGAGCACTGCGATGCGGGTCGGCTTCATAGGCTTGGGACAGATGGGGCGGCCAATCGCTCACAACCTGCTCCGCCATGGGGCCGAGCTGACGGTGAGCAGCGGAACCGACCGCCGGTTCGCGGAGTTCCGGGCGGCTGGCGCGACCGCCACCATGGACAGCGCCGACTTCGCCGCGGTGGACATCGTGTTCCTCTGCCTGCCCGGCGCGGAGGCGGTGCGGTCCGTGCTGCTCGGCGAGAGCGGGACGGGTGCGCGGCTCGGCGCGGGGCAACTCGTCGTGGATCTCAGCACGCTACCCCATGCCGCGACGCTTGAGATTGCCCAGGCTTTGAAAGCCTGAGGCGTTGCCTTCGTTGACGCACCGATCTCCGGCATGGAGGCCAGAGCCGTCGATGGCACGCTGACGATCATGTGCGGTGGGGATCAGGCCGATTTCGACCGGGTTCGGCCGCACCTTACCCCTATCGGTAACCGCATCCTGCACATGGGGCCGGTCGGCAGCGGACAGTTGGCGAAGCTCGTGAATCAGTTGCTGTTCGACATCAACGCCGCCGCGCTGGCCGAGGTGCTGCCGATGGCGGCCAGGATGGGGCTGGATCCGGATCAGGTGGGCGAGGTGGTCAACAGCGGAACCGGGCGGATCTATGCGTCCGAGTTCTTCATTCCGCGCATCCTCGAGGGCAGGTTCACCGACGGCTATCCGATGCAGGCGGCCTACAAGGATTTGGTGAGTGCGGCCGGGCTGTCGGCGAACGTTTGTCTCACCATGCCGGTGCTGGCCGCGGCCACCGCCACCTATCAGACCGCGCTGCTGCAGGGTCATGGCGCGTCGGACAAGGGAGCGATGATCCGGGTGTTCGAGGATCTGCTCGGCGTCACCTACCGCAGCCGCCGGTCAGGCGAAGGCGATGCACACCGGGCTGAGTGACGACACCACGCGCTGCAGTGGCTCCAGTGCCGGGCCATCGAAAGCGAAGCGGCCGACCACGTCGTCGCGCTCGCTGGCCACATAGAGATGGTCGCCGTGAAACGCCATAAAGCGCGGCTCGCGTCCGGGTGCATCGATCCAGCCCAGCGAGCGTAGCTGACCGCTCCCGGCATCTACCGCGAAACTGGCGATGCCGTCCTGCCCGCGATTGGAGGTAAACACGCGGCTCCCGTCTGGTGTCACCGCAATCGCCGCTGCTGTGCTGGCTCCAAAAAAGTCCGGCGGTAAGGTCGGCAGCACCTGCAGCGGTTGCAGGCTGGCTGTGTCCGCCGACTAGGCATAGGTGGTCACGGTGGAGTCCAGCTCGTTCAGGCACCAGTATACAGGGAGGGTCGGATGAAACGCGCCGTGCCGAGGTCCCGCGCCGGGGCGGGATGGGATTACCGATGTAAGTTTCAGCGCACCCCGCTCGTCGTCGAACGCGAACACGCACAGGGTGTCGTTGCCCTTGTCGGGAACCAGGACGAAGCGGCCGCTGAGATCGAAGACGACCTGATGCGGATGCGACCCGGCTTGTTCCGCACGGTGCGGGCCGGGCACGCCGGGCATGGCCACCCGCTGCGTGTGGTCCAGCAAGCGGCCGTCCTCCGCCACGGGGAGCACTGCCAGCGAGCCGGAAGCATAGTTGGCGACGATGAAGTACCGGCCCGCCGGGCTGAGGGCGCCATGCACCACGTTGTCGCCGCCGCAACTTGCCTGGCCAAGGAGCCGCAGCAGGCCCGTCTGCCGGTCCCGTGCGTAGGCGCTGGCGTAATCCTGGTCGCCATGCACGGCGTAAAGCGTGCCGCCATTCGGGGCCATGACCAGGTAGGACGGGTTCACCAAGCCCGGCAGGTGCTGGATCTGCTCCCAGCCATGGTCTCCCGGGCCGGTCCGGTAAGCGCGGATACCGTCGCCGCGGGCCCGGCGCTTCTCGGTCGTGAAGCAGCCGAGATAGGCGAAGCCCTCGCTCATGCCTCCGGCCGGCTGTATCCCATGGCGCAGTAGCCGCCGCCCTGGTGCTCCTCGGCGACCCGGTGGGGACTGGTCTTGCCCGCCAGTTCCGCCGTCCAGGGATCGGCGCTGTCCTGCGGCTGCCACCCGATCGCACCCCGGTCGTCGTTGCGCCACCATGTCATGCGAGCGTTGCGCGAGACGCCCCAGATCACCAGGCAGCCCTGGATGTCCGCCAGGATGCTCCGCTCCACCGACCGCGACAGGTCGCCGTATGACAACCAGGTCGCGAGCATCCGGTCGTCGATCGGCGCGGGCGTGCAGGAGCCGATGCGCAGGAACACGCTCGAGACACCGTGCTTGTCCCAGTACAGCCGCCCGGTCAGCTCGGCGTAGGCCTTGGACAGGCCGTAATAACCGTCGGCGCGCATGTCGCAATCACTGTCCAGCACCTCCGTTCGGTCGTGGAAGCCGACAACATGGTTCGAGGACGCGAAGACCATGCGGGCACCTTGCACCCGGGCCGCCTCGTAGGCGTGATACAGGCCGCGTATGTTCGGGCCGATCACCGTTTCGAAAGGCTGCTCGACCGAGATGCCGCCGAAATGAAGAATGGTGCCACAGCCTTCCGCCAGCCGCAGAATAGCCGGGCCGTCGCAGAGGTCCAACTGGGTGAAGGTCGCGCCTGGGGGAAGGGGGTCCGGAAAGGGCGCGATGTCCGTTAGGCGCAGGGTGATCCCGAGGCCGGCGAGATGTTTCGCCAGAACCCGGCCCAGATTGCCGGATGCGCCGGTCAGCAGCACGGGCTTGGATAGAAGGGTCATGCGTGTTGCCTTCCGCTGGTCATGGGCATGTCCGACGTCGGCTTCACGCAGATCGTCATGGCGATGACGCCGGCCACGGCCGCTCCGCCGGCGAGAAAGAATGCGCTGTTGAAGCCGCCGAGATACTGCACCGCGTAGCCTGTCGCCGTGGGACCCACGATGCCGGAGATGTTGCTGAGCAGGTGGATGAAGCCGCTGACGCCGCCGACGCGGACCGGCGGCACAAGCTCATGGATCGTGGCCCAGCATGACTGCACCGAAGCGGTCAGCAACATGATCGACAATGAGATGAGAGCCACGGCCGCCGTGGGTGTGCTGGTAAACGTGACCAGGATCAGGGCGATCCCCGCGATGGCGAGCGGGACGATCGTGGTGAACTTCCGCGCCCGCAGCTTGTTGGCGCTGCGATTATAGATGAAGTCGGACGCCAGACCGCCGCCGATGTAGCCGATCAGGCCGCCGATCCACGGGATGGATGCGACGATGGCCATTTGGTTGATCGGCATGTGCAATGCATCGGTCAGGTAGGTCGGCAGCCACGAGATGAAGATGTAAAGGGTGTAGTTCACCGCGAACATGCCGAGACCGAGCGAGAGCGTGCTCGGACGGCTGAGGTAGGAGCCCAGGCTGGGATAGGTGCCGCCGGGCGGTGCGATCAGGGTGGCGCGATCATCGGCAAGCGATTGCACCTCCTGCTGGGACACACGTGGGTTGTCCTTCGGAAGGTCGGTTACCATCAGTCGCCAGGCGACCGTCCAGATCAGTCCAAGCCCGGCCAGCACGAAAAACGACACCCGCCAGCCGAAGTTGATCGCCAGGAAGGCCACGATCGGCGCTGCGATGGCGCTGCCGAATGTCTGGCCAGAGAAGGTGAAGCCGACGGCCCGGGCCGTCTCGCGACGTGGGAACCAGTTCGTGATGGTACGATTGGTCGTGCTGTTCATCGGGCCTTCGGCAAAGCCGAACAGCGTTCGCACCACGAGGAGCTGGGTATAGCCGGTCACCAACCCCGTCATTCCGCACAACACCGACCAGGCGCTGGCCGCCCAGATGTAGGTGCGCACGGGCCCAAACCGATCCGCGAGTTGTCCGCCGACGAAGGCGAACAAGGCATATCCGATGAAGAATGTACTAAAGGTCAGCCCGAGTTGTGAGGGCGAGAGCGTAAAGCTTTCTTGAATAAACGGAGCGACGATCCCGATTGCCGCACGATCCATGTAATTGATCGAGCCCGCAATGAATAACAGTAATGCTACAGTCCATCGGTAGTTCTTCAGCAAGTCGCCCACCCAATATCTTTTTACCCACGCCGCCAACCTGGCCCCGTGCTGAAAAACAGCTGATGTCACAATCGCACATGATGGGAAAGTCAATTCCGCCGGCGCAACACATCGGGAGAAAAACTTGATCCTATTACAAATGCCGGAACCGCAACCCCTGGGTCATACTCAAGCAGCTGCCTCTCTAGGGGTTCAGTTGCATTAACTCTTGATGAACGTAATTTGGTCTGGTGATCGGTGCCATTATGCGGTGGTCCGAACAACTTGCTGATGAAACGGACCCCTCCTGAGACACCAAGCTCGCGCATAAATACAATCTAAGGTTGATTAAAATCGATGTTGTGCGATCATAGGATGATCAACGAGTGCCTTGTTTAGCCAGTCACCCAACGAAGCTCAAAGGATTGAAACGTGACAGACACGCCGCCCGGGTCGCTTGATCACCTGTTCTCATCAGCCCGCGTCGTGCATCGCCGCAGTTTCATGGTTGCCGCTGCGACGGCGGCCAGTATGGGTTCCTCCGTCGTCAGGGCTGCCGAGGTCACCTCCGGGATCACGGGGCAAGATCGCGAGCACATGCAGCAGGCCATCGCGTTGATGCGCAAAGCTGGCGTGACCGACAAGACGGGCGGCCCGTTCGGTGCGGTGATCGTGCGGGATGGCAAGGTGCTGGCCAGCGCGGGCAACAGCGTCTTGCGGGACAATGACCCGTCGGCCCATGCGGAGGTCAATGCGATACGCGCAGCCTGCAAGGCGACCAATTCGCCCAACATCAAGGGCGCGACCATGTATACGAGCTGCGAGTGCTGTCCCATGTGCTACGCGACGGCGTATTGGGCGTGGGTGGACAAAATCTACTACGCGGCAGCCTGGACCGATTACGCCGACCTGTTCGACGACTCCAACATCAGCATCGACATGCAGCAGCCCTATGCGGAGCGTAAGGTCAAGGTGGCGCAACTCATGCAGAGCGATGCGCAGAAGGTTTGGCTCGAGTATCGTCAGCTTCCCGAGAAGACCAAGTACTAACGGGTTTTTGGCGTCACAAGGGGACAGGGATGCGCCCCCGCCCAAAGCTTGCAAACCCTTGAACAAGTTAGCGCCCCATAGGCGCCTCAAGAGGCACCAAGTCGAACTCTCGCCGGTGGGCCGTTATGAATTGGCGAGATCTTCGTTTGAGCCTTTACTGCCTGTTTACTAATTTCGGTCAGAACTGAGACGAATCTCGGAGCTGACCCAATGCGGCCTTTTCTACCACTGGTGCTTGTTCTGTCTGTTGTTAGTGGCGCTCGAGCCCAAACCGTTATTATCAACCGTCCGCCGTCGATTGGATCGTTCCCGGCGCAGCATCAACGTGTCACCGTGAATGTGACACTGGCCACGCCGGCGGCGGCTGGCACGAGCGCTGGCGATGTGACCAACAGCATGGCCGCCGCAAACACCTCACTCTTCGGGATCGTCAACCATCAGTGCGATGTTCTTGGAGCGCAGCTCAACGGAGACTGCCGCCTGATTGCGATCACCACCAACGGAGGTATCAGTGAGCGTATGCCGTCCTTTGGCTCACCGCCGCCGAGCACACCCACGATAAGCGTGACGGCCAACGCGACATTTGAAATCGATCCGAAGCCGTCGGCGCCGACACCCTGAAGGTTATAGGGCGGTCCAACACAGGGGTCGCTCAGAGCCGTATGCGTTACCCTAAGCCGTGAACGCGTGGAGCCTGATTCCGAATGCCGGACCAGGCTCCACCGACTTCAAATTACCCTCCGTCCAGGGTTGGTATCCACCGAGCACTCGCTTCATCATCAAGCCCATCCCCGATTGCGAAATTCCGTGAGGTCCATTCCGGCGGACCCATACCAGGCACCATCGCGGTAGCGCGCACCCAACTTCAGGGCCGTTTCCTTGTTACCGTAGGGTATGGCGAGGCGAACATCGCCCGGATCGGCACTCGCCGTTGATGATACCGGTCGAACTGCCGGTGGCAGTTTTGTCTTCCGACCTTTGGCAGCTTGTAGCTTTCGCTTGCTCGGTTGCGTTGCGACCGGCACGGTCGGGTCAAGCATTTGCGACGCTTGCTGCGTTTCCGGTCGCTCTCCGCGCTGGGCAACGCCTGGCGACTTTGTATCCGCGCCTTTCTTCGGAGCCGCATGCTTGTCCAGGAATGCCCGGCAGATCGCGCCCGAACCGGCATACCCGCGGGGCGGCTTGCGGCCTTGCTGCTGCGCCAAGCTCAGTACGTAGGCCTTCATGGCCGTCGTCGGTGGACGATCCAGCTCGGCCGGACCCAGCTTGGAATAGGCGACACCGACCAGCGGTGCAGCGTCGCTGGCCGCGCACTCGGTCAGGCGGTTGATGATGCGTGATGCCTGGGCACATACCGCATCGATGGCGCCCATCATCTCCGTCGTCCCGACCAGCACCTCGTCCAGCAACCGCTCCAACTGTGCGGTGACTCCAGGGTCGACGAGCGCCGGGTCCGCCCGTTGCAGCACGTCGAACAGGGCAAGACCCCGCTCGGTCGGCACGATATTCTTGCCCTGCGCGGTCAACAGCTCCTGTACCTTGAGGACACGGATGATCTCCGCCCGCGTCGCCGGTGTGCCGATGCCCTTGGCTTCCTTCAGGCGCTCCCGCAGCGCTTCGTCCTCCACGAAACGCCAGGCGTTCTGCATGGCGTCGATCAGGCTGCCTTCGTTGTAGCGCGGTGGGGGCCGGGTCTCCTTGGCCTCCACCACGGGATCGGACAGCACGGCCGTCTCCCCATCCCGCAACCTCGGCAGTAGCTGCGCCTCGTCGCCCTTCTCCTCGGCCGGCGTCCACTCCGGAAACGCCGCGCGCCAGCCGAGTTCGATCGGCTGCCGCCCGACCGCGCGGAAGGCGTGCGCCTGCACGTCCAGCACCGCCGTGGTCTGCCGATAGCGGAAATCCGGCATGAGTGCCGCCAGGGTGGCGCGCGCGATCACGTCGAACAGGCGGCGCTCGTCCGCGCTCAGCCGCGGCCAGACCTGCTTCAATGTGTCGACCGTGTTGGCGTTCGGGATCACCGCATGGTGGCTGGCGCCCGCCAGGCCCTTGTCGCTGAAAGTGCCGGTCGTCCCGCGCCGGATCAGCGGCGGGTCCGGCACTGGGATCGCCGCAAAGCTCTGACCGACCTGCAGCCCGGCGACGATCTGCGGCATCTGCGGGATCAGGCTTTCCGGCAAGTAACGGGTCTCGGCCCGCGGATAGGTGATGATCTTCTTGCCGGCGCCGTCATAGAGCTCCTGCGCGACCGCCAGCGTATGCGCCGCCGACCAGCCGAAGCGGGATGCACACAGCTTCTGTAGCGACGGCAGGTCGTGCAGCCGCGGCGGTGCCTGCCGCTTCTCCTCGACCTTGACCGCCAGCGTTCCGGTGGCATCGGCCGCCAAGGCTGCGATCGCCTCGGCCGCGGCGCAGTCGGTGATGCGCTCCTTGGGCGCGCAGCGCATGCGAAAGCAGCCATCGGCAACGGTGGCGGTCGCCACCACCTCGAAGTAGGGCTGCACCACGAAATCCCGGATCTCCAGCTCGCGCCGGCAGACGATGGCCATGGTCGGCGTCTTGACCCGGCCGACCCCGATCACCGTGCGGGCACCTTGGGCCAGGGTGACGGTGGCGGTGCGGGTGAGCGACAGGTTGTAGATCTGGTCCGCCTGGCGGCGAGCGACGGCGGCCTGGTAGAGCGCGAGATGGTCGCTGTTCGGCCGGGCCCTGGCAAAGGCCTCGCGGATCGTCTGCGCATCCTGGGCGGTGAACATCACTCGGCGCACCTCGCCTTGATAGCCGTAGTGCTCGAGGATCTCCTGGCCGATCAGTTGGCCCTCGCGGTCGCAATCGGTCGCCAGCCAAACGCGCTTGGCCGTCCGCAATGCGTCGCGGATGGCCTGGAGCTTGGGCGCCTTGTTGCCGCCGATAGCGGGCTTGGTGGGATATAGTCCATCCGGCCGCAGCAAGGTGGCGCTCCACCGCTTCCAGGCGGGGTCGACGCCTTCGGGCTCGACCAGATCGAACAAATGGCCTTCGGCGGGCAGGATGGTGCCGTAGCGGTGGCCGATGGCGTCCCGGATGTCTTTCGCCTGGCTGGTTTTCTCGGTGATGACGATCTGCTCGGCCATGGCGTTCACTTTAGGTTCTGGAAAGGCGGCGCGCCAAGGAGCAATCGGTGACGAGGCTTATGGGACCGACCAAAGCGGCCACGTTCCCTGAGCAATCGGAGAAATAGACGAGCCCTCGACCGCTTCATCATCCGTCTCCCGTCGACGGAGCTCAACTTCAGAACGGAGGCATCTCAGGGGGCAAGGTCAGCAACCATTTCGCTACCTATCGAGCCCATCAGAAATTGATCGAGCCGGACGCGACGAGGGTGCGCGGGGAACTAACCGTCACGTAGGTCCCGGTCGTGAGCCAATAGTTTGCGCCGAATGCGTTCTCGAGGTTGGCACGGAAAGTCACGGGCTTCCGGGCGATCTCCGTGCTGTAACGCGCGCCAAAATCCACCCGGGTTCCCCCGTCGAAGCGCAACGTGTTGGTGGTGTTGAGGTAGGAGCCGGACGTGTAGATCACGCGGCTGTTGAGGGCGAGGTCGGCGACGCCCGGCACGTCCCAGTCCAGCGAACCCGAGAAAGTTCGGTCGGGCACGCCGATCGCGTCGTTGCCGCGATCCGACGCGACGCTTGGGTTGGTCAACTCCGGCTTGAGGAACGTCGCGCTGGCGAGGGCCCGCAGTCCAGGGCGGATCTCGCCATAGGCGGACAGCTCCAGGCCGCGGTTCCGCTGCTCGCCGTCGTAGGCGAGGTTGTTGTCCGCCGTGCGGATGGCCGTGGGCTGGCTGATCTGGAATACCGAGGCGCTGGTCAGCAGGCCGCCCCAGTCCACCCGGACGCCGGCTTCGTATTGTTTGGACGTGTAGGGCGCCAGGATCGCGCCGACGTTGTTGTAGCCGACGCCGACGATCTGACCGGTGGACAGGCCTTCGGCATAGTTCGCGTAGAGCGAGACGTTCTGCCATGGCTTGATCACCAGGCCGCCGAGCGGCGACGTCGCATCGGTATCGTAGGCTGTCGTGCGCGCCCCAGTCGTCGTGCTGTAGCCCGTGGTGGACACGTTCTGAAAGCGCACGCCGCCCGTCAGCAGCACGCGGTCGTCGAGAAAGGACAGCGTGTCCGCCACCGCCGTGCTTTGCAGGTCGGCCACCGACGACCGCTGCGGATCGGTGCGGGGCGCCGTGATGATCGGCAGCGGCGACGGGGTATAGATGTTGGACAGAACGCTGCCGGCCGACCGGATGTATGCGTTGCCTGCTTCCTGCTGGAAGCCGGTATAGGCAACGTTCAGCGCGTGGCGGATGCCTAGCAGGTCGAATTTCCAGTTGGCGCCCACGGTGCCGCTGACGGTCTCGGAATAGGAGTCGTAGTAGGAGTTGCCGATGCCGAAATTGCCCAAAGCATCGACGGCGCGGGAGGCGACCGGGAAGATCTGGCTGTTGTCTCCCTTGCGGTATCCGACGGCGCCGTAGACCGTCACCGCGTCGGTCAGGTCGTATTCTAGACGGCTGGCGACGGTGCCGTCCTGTTGCGACAGGCGGGTATCCGGGAACCAGTTGCTGTGCGCGTCCGGCGGCTTCGGAATTGCGGTGATGGTGGGTAGCAGCGAGATCTGCGGCCGGAAGTTCTTGGTGTCGTCGCGCTGGAAGATGCCGTCGAAGGTCCAGCGGAGGCGCTCGCCGCGGTAGTCCAGCCCGATCGAGCCCAGCCCGGTGCGCAAATTGCCGTCGTTGATCGACGCTTCGCCGTCGCGATACAGCCCGTTCACGCGGACGCCCCATTCCTGGTTCGGGCCATAGCGCCGGCCGACATCAACATGGGTGCCGAAATTGCCGCTGCCGATATAGGTGGTCGTCAGCCTGGTCAGCGGAACGTCGTCGGCGCGCTTGGAGATGATGTTGATCCCGCCGCCAATGCTGCCGCCCGGGGCGATGCCGTTGATCAGCGCGCCGGGTCCACGAAGCAGGTCGATGCGCTCGATGATTTGGGAGGGAACGCGGTTGGAGGACACCAGGCCGAACAGGCCGTTCAAGCCGACGTCGCCGGCGGGAACCGGGAAGCCGCGGATCTGGAAAGTGTCGTCGAAGCCGTTGCTTCCCGTGGTCAGGCGCACGGAGGAGTCGTTGACCAGCGTGTCGGCGGCGGTGCGGCCCTGCTGCTCTTCGATCAGTTGGGACGTGTAGCTGGTGGTGTTGAACGGCGTATCCATGACGCTTCTGGTGCCCAGCAACCCCACGGAGGCGCCGCGCGCGACCTGGCCACCGAAATAGGGCGCCGGCAACGCGGCGGCTTTTTGGGTGCTGGACACCTCCACCGTCGGCAGGCTCATGGTGCCGGCGTCGTCCTGCGCCGGCGAGGGGGCGGAGATCGGTTGGGCGTCGACCGCCGGCGCGACGGCCAGGTTGCACGCCAGCATGACGCCTGCCAGCGCGCCGGCGGCTCGGGGCGACTTGGACCTGGAAGTGGTGGAGCGGGAAGCCGTCGATACCGGCTGGTTTTTCACGTCAATCACAAGCTGATCCTACACGTGACGCAGAAGCGTCTATTGCAAACGATAATTATTATCATTTGAAGTTATGGGTTGACGAACTTTGGCGGCTGAACCGGACCGTTCAGCGCGCCAATGCCAGCAGGCCTGCGGCGCACAAGCTCACCACGGGTGCTGCGACCAAGGCCGCACGCGGCGCTTGTCCGAGACCGAGGGACAAGGGCAGCGCAGCGAGGGTCAGCAAGCCGAACCAGGCGACCACGGCGTTGCCCCATCCCATGGCACCGACGCAGCAGACCAGGGACACCACCAGCAGACCCCATCCCGACACGGCAAGCAGGCGCCGCCATGAACGAGGCAGCGTCGCGCCCAGCGCCTGGTTGGCATGGCGCGCCATCGTCAGGCTGAGCAGGGCGAAACCCGTGCTTGCCGACGCCAGCGACAGCAACGATGCGACGGCCGGGCTCACGCCTGCAACTCGCCGACCCGCATCGGCGTCGACCGCCGCCGCCCGAAGGGGCGGAGGCCGGTGCTGACACAAGCGATCGCACCGAGCCCCAGGCCGATCGCCAGGAACCCCAAATCCATGCCAGCCATGCCCCAATCTCCGGCAGGCAGGCTATTGCCCAGATGCCGGTCCGTGGTCAGCGCGTTGAGCAGGGGGAGCGAGCCACACAGCAGGGCGGCAGCGCCCCATTGTTCCGTCCATACCGCACGGCGTGGGCGCAGCAAGGCATGCAGAACGGCCAGCGCCCAAGCGCCGAAGAAGACCTGCACCTCCCCTTGCGCCCGCTCGGCCATGTCCAGCGGCAGCAGCCGGTTGGCCCACAGGAAAGCCGCCATGGCGAACGGCAGCCCTGCAATGCCGGCCACGTTCAGCACGTCCACCAGCTTCAGCCCGAAACCGGCGCGGCCCGCCCGTTGCGCCTTTTGCCGCTCCTTGACCGACCAGAGGACGCAGCCGGTACCGACCATGATTGTGCCGGCCAGCCCGGACAGCAGCAGCAATCCGCGCAGCAGCGGCCCGGCGAACAGGCCGATGTGCAGGCCGGTCATCACCCCCCGCGTTTGCGCCGCGGCGGAGGCGGCATTGCCCCAATTCGCCAGCCGCGCGCCGGTGACGCCGTCGAAGGCCATGCCCTTCCGCTCCTGCGCCACTGCAGCGTCCGGGACGCTTGTGATCACCACGGTGGCGTTGGCGTCGCCGGGCTCGTTGACGGTGATGCGACCCGGCGGTGCACCGCCCCAGGCTCGCACCGCCTCCGCCAGCATCGGCGCTACGTCCGCCAACGCCGCCGGCTGCCCTGCCGCGCGCTTCGGCGCGAACGGCGTAGTCTCGGCGAAGAAGG
>JBPBQE010000151.1:0-14497 GCA_050954595.1 Janthinobacterium lividum
GAAAACGCGACATCGGCAACTCCTGGAAACAATGCCGAAACCCTTACACGCCGCCTCCCCGCCGGAACCCCGAAATTTCGGTTACAAAGCTCCCTCCGCCGCCCCCCGGATCGCCGCGATCGCCCCCGCCAGATCCCCCCGCCCGAACACCGCCGACCCGGCCACCAACGCCGTCGCCCCCGCCCGCACCACCGCCGGCGCCGTCTCCGCCGTGATCCCCCCATCCACCTGAATCACGATCGGCCGCCCCCCGATCATCGCCTTCACCCGCGCCACCTTCTCCACCGTCGCCCCGACGAACGACTGCCCCCCGAACCCCGGATTGACCGTCATCACCAGCACCAGATCCACCCGGTCCAGCACGTACTCCACCACGCTCTCAGGCGTCCCCGGATTGATCGCCACCCCCGCCTTCATCCCCAGCGCCCCGATCGCCTGCAGCGTCCGATCCAGATGCGGCGACGCCTCCGCATGCACCGTCACCCGATCCACCCCCGCCCCCGCGAACGCCTCCAGATACGGATCCACCGGCGCGATCATCAGATGCGCATCGAACAGCTTCGCCGAAGCTCCCCGGATCGCCTTGATCACCCCCGGCCCGAACGTGATGTTCGGCACGAAATGCCCATCCATCACGTCCAGATGGATCCAATCCGCCCCCGCCGCATCCACCGCCCGGACCTCGTCCCCCAACCGCGAGAAATCCGCCGACAAGATCGACGGCGCAATGACGATCCCGCTCATCCCAACTCACCCATGCTCAAACACTCCGCCCCGCAATGCCCCCCACATACACCAACCCCGTCATCTCGACCCGGCCCACTCGCCCACCACCCACCGAAACCAAGCCACCAGAGCCTTCCCTAGTTGACGCCCCCGGAAAATCCGCACCCACTCCCACCCATGACGCCCATCCCCCTCTCCCGCGCCAACCTCCCCGCCCTGGCCGACCGTGCCGCCACCCCCCGCTTCGACCCGGCCGCCGTCCGCCCCGGCATCGTCCATCTCGGCCTCGGCAACTTCCACCGCGCCCACATGGCCCGCTACACCCACGACCTCATGCAATCCGACGGAGCCGCCACCCAATGGGGCATCCTCGGCGCCGGCCTCCTCCCTGCCGACGCGAAAATGCACGGCGCCCTAGCCCCCCAGGACTCGCTCTACACCCTGGTCGAACGCGACGCCGACGGCGAAGCCCGCACGGTGATCGGCTCCCTCGCCGGCACCATCTTCGCCGGCCACTCCACCGCCGACCTCCTCCGCGCCACGGAGAACCCGGCGGTCCGCATCATCAGCCTCACCGTCACCGAACACGGCTACTGCCTCGACCGCGCCACCAAGCGCCTCGACCCCAACCATCCCCTCATCCAGCGCGACCTCGCCACCCCCAACACCCCCGCCAGCGCCATCGGCGTCATCGTCGAAGCCCTCCGCCGCCGCCTGCACGCCCGTCAATCCGCCCCCACCCTGCTCACCTGCGACAACATCCAGCACAACGGCACTGTCCTCCGCGACGCCGTCCTCACCCTCGCCACCATGCAGGACGGGGCCCTCGCCCGCTGGATCGAAGGGGAAGTGAGCTTCCCCAGCACCATGGTCGACCGCATCACCCCCGTGACCGCCGCCGCCGACACCGCCTGGCTCCGCGACACGGTCGGCATCGCCGATGCCTGGCCCGTCTTTGCCGAAACCTTCACCCAATGGGTGATCGAGGACCGCTTCCCCCGCGGTCGCCCCGCCTGGCAGGACGTCGGCGCCCAATTCGTCCCCGACGTCGCCCCCTACGAGTTCATGAAACTCCGCCTGCTCAACGGCTCACACCTCGCCGTCTCCGGCCTAGGCCGCCTCATCGGCTACGACACGATCGACCAATCCATGGCCGATCCGTTGATCGCCCGCATGATGACCGCCCTCATGGACCGCGAAACCGGCCCCACCCTGCCCGAGATCCCCGGCATCGACCTGGCCGCCTACAAGGCCAAGTTGGTAGAGCGCTTCGCCAACCCGGCCATCAAGGACACCGTCGAGCGCGTCAACACCGACGCCCCGCTCAACGTCCTTCTCGACCCCATCCGCGACTGCCTCGCCAGGAAGCTGCCGATCGACCTTCTCGCCCTCGCTTTGGCCGCCTGGCTCCGTCGCGTCCGCGGCACCGACGAGCAGAACGCCCCCATCACGATCAAGCACCCCCTGGCCGACCAACTGCGGGAGCGCGCGGTCGCCGGCGGCCCCGACCCGAAGCCGTTGCTCTCCATCGAAGCCCTGTTCGGCGCCACCGGAGCCGACCCGGCCCTTATTCGCCCGGTCGGCCACTGGCTTGCGTCGCTTTACGCTAACGGCGCCGCCGCGACCCTGGCGGAGGCTGCCGAAACGCTCGCCTTCTGACGGCGCGATCGAGTTCGCCAGCAATCGCTCGAACTCCGGTCCGGCGATTGGCTTGCTGAACAGATACCCCTGATACTCGTCGCACTGCCGCTCCTGCAGCCACGCGAGCTGCTGCTCTGTCTCCACCCCTTCCGCCACGACATGCAGATGAAGCAGGCGGCCCATGTTGATGATCAAATCCGTCAGCGGCCCCTGCTGCTCCAAATTGCTGATGAACGACCGGTCGATCTTGAGACAATCGATCGGGCGGCGGTGCAGCTCGGCCAAGTTCGAATACCCGACGCCGAAATCGTCGACCGAAATGCTGAACCCCATGCTCCGCAAATCGGTCAACAGCTGGGAAACGCTCGGCTGATCATCGAGCAACAGCCGCTCGGTGATCTCGAGCTCGAGATGACGCGGGTCGCAGCCGGTATCGCGAATCACCGCCTGCGCCATCCCGAGGAACTCGTCATCCATCAGCTGCCGCGCCGACACGTTGACCGACAGCTTCAGCTCGTGACCGTCCCGCCGCCATGCGACCAGCTGCCGCGCCGCTTCCCGCAGCACCCAGGCGCCGATCGGGATGATGAGCCCGCTTTCCTCCGCCAGTGGAACAAAGACGTCGGGCGGCACCATCCCCGCCGCGCGCGGCCACCGCAGCAGCGCCTCGGCACTCGCGATCCGTCCCGTCGAGAGCGAAACCCGCGGCTGGTAGAACAGCCGAAATGCGCCAGCCTCCCACTCCGACCGGAGGTCGATCTCCATCTGCAACCGCGCCGACGAGTCGCGCCCGAGCGCCGACGTGAACACGTGCCGCCGGTTGCCGCCCGCGTATTTGGCCCGATACATGGCGGCGTCGGAATTACTCATCAGCGCCGAAACATCCGTTCCATCGGTCGGCGCCAGGCTGACCCCGACGCTCAACGTCAGCGTCAGCCGATGCCCCGCGATCAGCAGCGGACAATGCGCGATGCCGAGCACGCGGCCCACCACCGCATCCAGATCCTCCGTCCCGGCGACGTCGACCAGCGCCAGGAACTCGTCCCCGCCCAACCGCGCCACCTCGCCCCGCTTGCCCACCGCCCGGCTCAGCCGCCGCGCGACCTCGACCAACACGTCGTCCCCCCGGCCATGACCGAGCGAATCGTTGATCAGCTTGAACCGATCCAGGTCGACGAACAGCAGCGCTGCCTGGCGTCCCCGCCGCAAAATCGCGTCGAGCCGCTTCTGAAAGGTGCTGCTCACGAAGTTGCGGTTCGGCAGTCCGGTCAGCTTGTCGTGCCAGGCATCGTGCCGCGCCTGCGCCTCCGTCCGCTTCAGGCCGGATACGTCGACCTCGCTCGCCAGGCAGGCCTGCTTGCCCGTCACCGGGTCCATGCAATGCCGCGCGACGATCTCGTGCCAGCTCTGGCCGGCGCTGGTGTGCACCTCGGCGACGAGTTGCGCGGTGCCATGCGCCTCCAGCTGCGCCCGCAGCCGCGCCCGGTCGGCGGCATGAACGAAATGCGCATCCAGATCGGTCGCGTCGTCCGGCCGCATTCCGCTGGCCGCCGGGTTGGCGTACAGCAGCGTGCCGCCCATCCCATACAGACTGATCATCACCGACGTGTGCATGAGCGCCTCGGCGCTGCGAAGCTTGTCCGGCGTGCCGTCGATCTCGTCGCCGCCTTCGCACAACATGCCCATCCGGCCATCGCTCAGCCTGATCCCGCTATAGCTGACCCGGATCGTCGACGGCACGTCCTTCGGATAATACGTCCACATCTCGGAGAAGACCTTGTCGGCCGCGACGAACTCCCGTTGGTATTGCCGCAGCCGATCCGACACGGCAGCCGACATCCCACCCGCGAAATCCCGCCGCTGCAGCTCCGCCAGCGACGCGGCCCGCCACATCCGGCATCCCGACGCGTTGGCCCAGATGATCCGGTTCTCGTCGAAGTCGAACACCCAGACCGGCATCGCCATGCGGCCCATGATCTCGCGGGGCCGCACCGTCGCCAACACTGCCTTTCCCGTCATCGATTCAGGCCGCAAGCCCTGTGACTGCACGCGCAATCTCCCGCGGCACCGCCGCAGCCGGCGCGCAGCTGAAGATTGCTTCCCGACGCTGCGTCACATGCAGCGTCGCAGCCACGCACGCCCTCAGTCGCACCATCGGTTTCTCCACCTGATCCGACAAAGTAGCGGGCGGGTGTTTCACAAACGTTAACGGCTCGCCGCGTTGACGCGATGCTGCCCCCGTGGTGTCGTGCCGGTCACGAAAATGGGAGGCAACGATGCCTAAAATCACCAGGCACAGCCTGAACGCCGCCTGCGCCGCCGCCATGCTCGGCCTCGCGATCCCGGCCAACGCTGCCGACATCACGATCGCCACCGTCAACAACGGCGACATGGTCGTCATGCAGCGCCTGGCCTCCGACTTCGAAGGCAAGCACCCCGACATTCACCTGAAATGGGTCGTGCTCGAGGAAAACGTCCTCCGCCAGCGCCTCACCACCGACATCGCCACCAAGGCCGGCCAGTTCGACGTCCTCACCGTCGGCAACTACGAGGTGCCTATCTGGGCCAAGCAGGGCTGGATCGTCCCCATGGACCTCCCCGCCGCCTACGACGTGGACGACCTGCTCAAGCCCGTCCGCGCCGCGCTCACCGTCGACGGCAAGCTCTACGCGCTGCCGTTCTACGCCGAGAGCGCCATGACGTACTACCGCAAGGACCTCTTCGACAAAGCCAGCATCACCATGCCCGCCGCCCCCACCTACGCCGAGATCCGCGGTTTCGCCGACAAGATCACCGACAAATCCACCCAGACCTACGGCATGTGCCTCCGCGGCAAGCCCGGCTGGGGCGAGAACATGGCCTACGTCACCAGCCTCGTGAATGCCGAAGGCGGCCGCTGGTTCGACACCAACTGGAAGCCCACCCTGGACTCCAAGCCCTGGCACGACGCGCTGGACTACTACACCGGCATCCTCAAGGCCGACGGCCCCCCGGGCGCCGCCTCCAACGGCTTCAACGAGAACCTCGCCCTCTTCGCCTCCGGCCATTGCGGCATGTGGATCGACGCCACCGTCGCCGGCGGCATGCTGTTCGACACCAAGCAATCCCAGGTCGCCGACAAGGTCGCCTTCGCCCCCATGCCCACTGGCAGCTTCCAGGGTGCCCCAACCTGGCTCTGGTCCTGGAACCTGGCCATCCCCGCCACCTCCAAGCAGCAGGCCGCGGCCAAGGAATTCGTCACCTGGGCCACCTCAAAGGACTACATCAAGCTAGTCGCGTCCAAGAACGGCTGGGTCGCCGTCCCCCCCGGCACGCGCCAATCCACCTACGACAACCCCGACTACCAAAAGGCCGCGCCCTTCGCCTCCTTCGTCCTCAAAGCGATCGACGTCGCCAACCCCAACGGCCAAACGGCGGAGCCGCGCCCCTACACTGGCGCCCAGTTCGTCGCCATCCCCGAGTTCCAGGGCATCGGCACCCAGGTCGGCCAAACCGTCGCCGCCACCCTCACCGGCCAGCAAACGATCGACGCCGCCCTGAAATCCGCCGAAACCGCCACCGAACGCACCATGCGCCAGGCCGGCTACCCCAAGAAGTAACAACCGCCCGTCACTGCCCTCTCCGCGTCACTGCGCCCGCCTCGTTACTGAGAGGAGCGTAGCGACGCGGCAGTCCAGGGCGGCACGAACCTCACGAGCCACAAACCCCACAGCCCGGGCGAACCAGCACTTTGACAGCATCAGCCCCGCCCAAAGACACGCCCGGCAAAGCCTTCGTCGCCCCCTCGGTCGCCGTCCTGCTGGTCTGGATGATCGTCCCCCTCGTCCTGACGCTCTGGTTCTCCTTCCAGTACTACAGCCTCGTCGACCCCACCCGCACCGGCTTCGCCGGCCTCGACAACTACGAGTTCCTCGTCACCGACCCCGACTTCTGGGTCTCACTCCAGAACACCCTCATCCTGGTCGGCTCCGTCCTCGTCATCACCGTCGTCGGCGGCACCCTGCTCGCCGTGCTCTTCAACGAGCGCTTCCCCGGTCGCAACGTCGCCCGCATCCTCGCCATCTCGCCCTTCTTCGTCATGCCGACCGTCAGCGCCCTGGTGTGGAAAAACCTGATGCTGCACCCCGTCTACGGCATCTGGGGCGCCGCCTTTCACCTCTTCGGCCTTGAACCCATCGACCCCTTCGCCGACCACCCGCTCGCCGCCATAATCGCCATCGTCTCCTGGGAATGGCTCCCCTACGCCCTCCTCGTCCTCCTCACCGCGATCCAATCCCTGGACGCCGAGCAGAAGGAAGCCGCTCAGATCGACGGCGCCGGCCCCATCACCCAGTTCTTCTTCCTCACGCTGCCCCACCTCTCGCGTGCCATCGGCGTCGTGGTCATGATCGAGACGATCTTCCTCCTCACCGTCTTCGCCGAGATCTTCGTCACCACCTCCGGCGGCCCCGGAAATGCCTCCACGAACCTCGCCTTCCTGATATTCCGCCGCGCCCTACTCGATTTCGACGTCGGCGGCGCCTCCGCCGGCGGCATGGTCGCCGTCCTGCTGGCGAACATCGTCGCGTTCTTCCTCATCCGCAGCGTCGCCAAGCAGTTGGACGCCTGAGCCATGGACCAGACCCGCTTCCAGCGAACCATCGCCTTCATCCTCGGATGGGCCGTCGCCCTGGCCCTGTTCTTCCCCATCGCCTGGACCCTGGTCACCAGCTTCAAGACCGAAAACGCCGCCATAACACCAAGCCTCCTTTTCACACCAACGCTCGATGCCTACCGCGAAGTATTCGCCCGCGCCGACTACCTGAGCTTCGCCCTGAACAGCGTAATCATCTCCGTCGGCGCCTCTTTACTGACGCTCGTCTTCGCTATCCCCGCCGCCTACGCCATGGCCTTTTACCCAACCCGGCGAACCCGCAGCACGCTACTCTGGATGCTGTCCACCAAGATGATGCCCAGTGTCAGCGTCCTAGTTCCTATCTACCTCGTCTTCCGCTCCACCAACCTGCTCGACACCCGCACCGGCCTCATCATCATCTACATGCTGATGAACCTGCCCATCGTGGTCTGGATGCTGTTCACCTTCTACAAGGACGTCCCCGTCGCCATCCTTGAGGCCGGCCGCGTCGACGGCGTCCGCATCTGGGGCGAGATCTGGCACATCCTGCTCCCCCTCACCCTCCCCGGCATCGCCAGCACCGGATTATTGTCGCTGATCCTCTGCTGGAACGAAGCCTTCTGGAGCCTCAACCTAACCGCCTCGGCCGCCGCCCCATTGACCGCCTTCATCGCCAGCTTCAGCAGCCCCGAAGGCCTCTTCTTCGCCAAGCTCAGCGCCGCCAGCACCATGGCCGTCGCCCCCATCCTCATCTTCGGCTGGTTCAGCCAGAAACAGCTCGTCCAAGGTCTGACCTTCGGCGCCGTGAAGTAAATCTGCGGCCGCTACGAATACGTCCCCGCCGGCGCATAGAACCCGACCCCCTCCGACACCAGGTCGGCCCGATACGACGCCGTCCCCTTGGTCGTGATCGCGGCGAACTCCGACTGGCTCCCGGTATAGAAATGCGTCCCGTAGGTCTGGTCGAAGAACCGGTATACCGCCACGTCCCCCACCTGCTGCGTCGAATGCTCCAGGAAGCTGCTCGCCGCCTCGAACACCAGATCAGCCCGATACGTGCTCGACCCCGGATCCTTCAGGCTGTTCGCCTCCGTCTGGCTGGCCGTGAAGAAATGCGTCCCATGCACCGTGTCGAAGAACCGGTACACCGTCTCCGCACCCGTCCCGCTCGCCGACGGATCGACTGCCCCGAAATTGTTCACCTCTTCCTTCAGATCCGGCCGGAACCCCGCCGAGCCCGAGTTCATCAGCGTGTTCTTCTCATTCACGTCCGCGGTGAAGAAATGCGTCCCCGTGCTGCTGTCGAAGAACCGGAACACCCCCACCCCCGCTCCGGCCCCCTGCGTGATGCTCCCGGTCGAACCGGCCCCGCCGCTGCCGCCGCCAGTGCTGCCATCACTGCCGCCATCACTACCGATCGTGAACCCGCCATTCGTCCTGCCCATGATGGCCCCAGACAGATCGGTCGAATTGCCCGCCGGGTCGCTGATGGTGCTGCCGTTCAAATGCACCCCGGTGACCAGCAGCCCGGCCGCGCTCCCATCGGTCGGCACCGTGCCGTTGAACATCAGCATCGTCGGCGTCGACATCGTCGGATCATACGTCGCCGTCCCGCCATCGCTCAGCGACAGCGTCGGCGTCCCGCCGCTCACCGTCACGCCCTCGCTCGTCCCCACACTAATGCCGACCATCTCCCCGGACTGCAGCGTGCCCGTCGCCGGCATCAACGTCACCGTCGTCACCGTTGGTGCCGTCGTATCGACCTGCAGGATACCCGCCGGGTTGACCGCCGCCCCCGACAGATCCAGCGGAACCCCATTCGCCCCCGCAACCGTGGCGCCGTTCAACGAAGCACCGACCACCGCCAGATCCGCCGTGTTCTCGCCCGCCGCCACCGTATACTTGAACGCCAGCGTGCTCCCGTTCGACGCGGTGGGGTCGTACGTCGCCGTTCCGCCATCGTTGAGGTCCAGCGTCGGCACACCCCCCGTGACCGTCACCGGCTTTGAGCTGTTCACGCTCAGCGTCACGACCGCACCCGGCCCCACATCCGCCGTCCCCGGTACCGCCACCACCCCGGTCACCGTCGGCGGCGTGGTATCGACCTGCAGGATACCCGCCGGGTTGACCGCCGCCCCCGACAGATCCAGCGGCACGCCACCCGCTCCCGCAACCGTGGCGCCGTTCAACGAAGCGCCGACCACCGCCAGATCCGCCGTGTTCTCGCCCGGTGCCACCGTATACTTGAACGCCAGCGTGCTCCCGCTCGACGCGGTGGGGTCGTACGTCGCCGTCCCGCCATCGTTGAGCGCCAGCGTCGGCACCCCGCCCGTGACCGTCACCGGCGTCGACGTACTCACGCTCAGCATCACGACCGCGCCCGGCCCCACATCTGCCGTCATCGGCGACGCGCTCACCCCCGTCACCGTCGCACCAAGCCGGACCAGCGTGCCCCCGCTGCCATCGGCCGACAATTGGAACTCCCCGGCCACATACTCCCCGGTCGTCAGCGGCAGCGTCGCCACCGTCTGCCCGTTGCCATCCAGCAACGTCAGCGTCCCGCCCGTGCCCGTGCCGGAATCATCCGCGTAACGCACGCTGCTCGCCACCGCGCTCACATCGATCGTATTACCCGGCGCGAACCCGGCGATCGAGCCAAGCAGGCCGACATTCACCCCGTTGGCCAGCACCAGCGTGCCGTTCCCTCCCGTGAACGTCACGCCCGACGCGACCGTCACGCCCGCGGTGTTGGCCACCGTCAGCGTGCCCCCGCTGCCGATAGCATAATTCGCCACCCCGCTGATTCCCGCCGCGCCGCTCAGCGTCACATTGGCATTGCTCAGGGCGATCGTGCTCCCCACCACCCCGCCGGTGACTTGCGACAGCGTAACCGCGATCGGCTGCGTCGGCGTCCCGGCGATGGTGAGCGTCCCCGGCCCCGCAAATGCGACGGTATCGGTTTCGCTCTGCGAGATCGTCTTGTTCTGACCCAGACCAACAATGACGAATGCCATGATTCGATAACCTCAACGATGCAAACGGCAACAAGCGGCAACAAACGCACCCGACCCCGAGGTTTTGGGGGTCGTTACATCTCCACATTGACGCTCCGGCCGGTTCGTCGGTCCAACTCGTCAATGCAGCGACATCCATCCGGAACGCTGTCACCCCACGCAGAACTCGCTATTTTAGCGAGAACGGAAAGCAAAATACACGCTAAGGTTGTAATTATGCGTATGCTCTCATACAGAATGCTTTGACGAACCCGTTATTTCACCGACGAAATTTTCCTGCCCCGACCCGCTCGCCCCCGTGCCGGCCCCTCGCCCACCCGCGACCGCTCATGCTAACCCCTCCCCGATGCCCGCACGCTCGCCCCGGTCGCACCCCTGATGTTCCTCGGCCTGGACCTCGGCACCTCCGGCCTCAAGGCCATCCTCACCCCAGACGGCCACGCCCTCCTGGCCACCGTCACGATCCCCCTCGGCATCCAACACCCGCACCCCGGCTGGTCCGAGCAGGACCCGGCCGCCTGGTGGCAAGCTACCCTCGACGCCGTCGACTCCCTCGGCCGCACCCACCCCGCCGAGCTCGCCGCCACGGTAGCCATCGGCCTCGCCGGCCAGATGCACGGTGCCGTCTGCCTCGACGCCGATGGCGCCCCCCTCCGCCCCGCCATCCTCTGGAACGACACCCGCGCCGCCGCCGAGTGCGCCGAACTGGAAGCCGCCCTCCCGACACTGCGCGACATCGCCGGCAACATCGCCATGCCCGGCTTCACCGCCCCCAAGCTCCTCTGGCTCCGCAAGCACGAGCCCGCCCTCTTCGCCCAAATCGCGAAAGTGCTCCTCCCCAAGGCCTACCTCCGCCTGAAACTCTCCGGCGCTCTCATCGAGGACATGTCCGACGCCGCCGGCACCCTCTGGCTCGACGTCGCCGCCCGCGACTGGTCCGACCAGATCCTCGCCGCCACTGGCCTCTCCCGCGCCCACATGCCCGCCCTCGCCGAAGGCAACGCCCGCGCCGGCACCCTCTCCCCCGACCTCGCCGCCCGCTGGTCCATGACCCGGCCACCGCTCATCGCCGCCGGCGCCGGTGACAACGCCGCCGGCGCGGTCGGCCTCGGCGCCATCAATCCAGGCGACGCCTTCATCTCCCTCGGCACCTCCGGCGTCCTCTTCGCCACCACGCCGGGCTTCCGCCCCTACCCGCAATCCGCCGTCCACGCCTTCTGCCACGCCCTCCCTGGCCTCTGGCATCAGATGGGCGTCACCCTCTCCGCCGCCGCCTCCCTCGCCTGGTGGTCGGGCATCACCGGCCAGCCAGAAGCCGCCCTGCTCGCCGAACTTCCTGAAATCCGAAGCCCCAGCGAAGCCCTCTTCCTCCCCTACCTCGCCGGCGAACGCACCCCCCACAACGACGCCACCCGCCGCGGCGCCTTCACGGCCCTCTCCGCCACCGCCACCCGCGCCACCCTCACCCACGCAATCCTCGACGGCGTCGCCTTCTCCCTCCGCGACTGCCTCGACGCCCTCGCCGCCTCCGGCACCGTCATCGACACCGCCGGCATGGTCGGCGGCGGCGCCCGCTCCCCCGCCTGGCTCCGCATCATCGCCGCCACCCTCGCCATCCCGCTGCGCCGCCTCCCCGACGCCGAACACGCCGTCGCCCTCGGCGCCACCCGCCTCGCCCGCATGGCCCACACCGGCGAGCCCCCAGAAGCCGTCTGCCTCCCCGCCACCCCCCTCGACATCATCCACCCCGACCCGGCCCTCACCGCCGCCTACGCCGCCCACCGCCCCGCCTGGCAAACCGCCGCCGCCAACCTGGCCTGAATCAACAAACCCAACCTCACCGGAGAGCCCCCATGCGCGCCATCGGCTACCAATCTTCCCTCCCCGCCACCGACCCGGCCTCCCTCACCGACATCGACCTCCCCCGCCCCACCCCCACCGGCCACGACATCCTCGTCGCCGTTCACGCCATCTCCGTGAACCCGGTCGACACCAAGGTCCGCATGCGCGCCCAACCCGAACCCGGCGCCTACAAGGTCCTCGGCTTCGACGCCGCCGGCATCGTCGAATCCGTCGGCCCCGACGTCACCCGCTTCCAGCCCGGCGACCCCGTATTCTACGCCGGCGCCCTCGGCCGCTCCGGCACCAATGCCGAGTTCCACCTCGTCGACGAACGCATCGTCGGCCGCAAACCCGCCTCCCTCTCCATGCCCGAGGCCGCCGCCCTCCCGCTCACCGCTATCACCGCCTGGGAAACCCTCTTCGACCGCCTCGACATCCGCCGCCCCGTCCCCGCCGCCGGCCCCGGCAGCACGAACGCGGTCCTCATCGTTGGCGGCGCCGGCGGCGTCGGCTCCATCGCGATCCAACTCGTCCGCCAACTCACCGACTTGGTCGTCATCGCCACCGCCTCCCGCCCCGAGACGCAGCAATGGTGCCGCGACCTCGGCGCCCACCACGTCCTCGATCACGGCACCAAGCTCGCTCCCCAGCTCGCCGCCCTGAACATCGGCCGCCCCGGCTTCGTCTTCTCCACCACCAACACCGGCCAACACCTCGCCGACTGCGCCGAACTCATCGCGCCGCAGGGCCGCTTCGCCCTCATCGACGATCCGGAGATCCTCGACATCAAGCCCTTCAAGCAGAAGAGCGTCTCCACCCATTGGGAATTCATGTTCACCCGCTCGATGTTCACCACCGCGGACATCCTTGAGCAGGGCCACCTCCTCGACGAAGTCGCCCGCCTGGTCGACGCCGGCACCCTCCGCACCACCCTGGGCGAGAACGCCGGCCCCATCACCGCCGCCAACCTCCGCCGCGTCCACGCCCTGATCGAAACCGGCAAAGCCAAAGGCAAGATCGTCCTGGCCGACTGGCCGTAACCGCCCGCACGCGCCGTCATTGCGCGGAGAGGTGACGCAGAATCCAGAGCAGCATCACGCCTCCCTGGCGCGCGAGCGCCGCACAGCCGCCTCTACCCTCAACAATCCCCTGTCAAAAAACCATCACCTCCGCTTAGAGTGCCGCCATCCGGCACTCTAAGCCGTATCGAAACGATTAGCCCCGAATGGGGCACCTGGGAGCGAGACGATGCCTGCAGCCACCACGCCGATAGAATCCCGTACCATAAGTAAAGTCATGTGGCGGCTCATGCCGTTCCTGTTCATCTGTTACTTCGTGGCCTACCTCGACCGCGTGAACGTCGGCTTCGCCAAGCTGCAGATGAACACCGCCCTCGGCATGACCGACAGCGCCTTCGGCTTCGGCGCCGGGCTGTTCTTCATCGCCTACTTCCTGCTCGAGGTCCCCTCCAACCTCGCCCTCGCGAAATTCGGCGCCCGTCTCTGGATCGCCCGCATCATGCTGAGCTGGGGCATCATCTCCGGCATGTTCGCCTTCATCCAACCCATCTCGCACGCCACCGGCGTCTCCGCCGAATGGGTCTTCTTCATCCTCCGCTTCCTGCTCGGCATCGCCGAGGCCGGCTTCTTCCCCGGCATCATCTTCTTCCTCACCCTCTGGTTCCCGTCCGTCTATCGCTCCCGCGTCGTGGCGATGTTCATGCTCGCCATCCCCTTCTCCTCCATCGTCGGCGCCCCCCTCTCCGGCGCCCTCCTCAACGTCGTCGGCGGCGGCCTCGACGGCTGGCAGTGGCTCTTCATCATCGAGGCCGTTCCCTCGATCCTCATGGCCATCGCCGTCATCGTCTACCTGACCGACAAGCCCGAGCAGGCCAACTGGCTCGCCCCTGACGAGAAGAACTGGCTCACCACCCGCATCGCCTCCGAGACCGACCGCAAGCAGGCCGCCGGCCACATGAGCATCGGCAAAGCCATCACCAATGGCCGCGTCATGCTCTGCGCCTTTATGTATTTCTGCCTCAACGCCGCCAGCTACGGCGTCGCCTTCTTCCTGCCCACCATCGTCAAGAACTTCGGCGCCACCAACTTCCAGACCGGCCTGCTCGCCGCCCTGCCCTTCTGCTTCGGCGCCGTCGGCATGGTCCTGCTCAGCCGTAGTTCCGACCGCACCCTCGCCCGCCGTACCCATGTCGTCATCGCCATGGCCCTGGCCGGCATCGGCCTCATCGGCGCCGGCTTCTCCAGCAGTCCGGTCATGATCCTCGGCCTGCTCTGCCTCAGCCAGATCGGCGTCTCCGCCATGCCGCCCTTGTTCTGGCCCATCCCCGGCGCCTTCCTCACCGGCGCCTCGGCCGCCGCCGGCATCGCCGCCATCAACTCCATCGGCAACCTGTCCGGCTTCTTCGGCCCCTACGTCATGGGCTACCTGAAGGACCTCACCGGCAACTTCACCATGGGCCTCATCCTCCTCGGCGTGACCACCCTGGTCGGCGGCGCCGCCACCCTCCTGGTCCAAGTCGATCCCACCCTGGAGCGCACCGACCCCGCCGCAGTCCCCGCCGAATAAACCCCTAACCCCGCCGTCGTCATTGCGAGCAGCGCAGCGACACGGCAATCGGGGGCGGCACGAACCAACCGTG
>JBPBQE010000110.1:0-14350 GCA_050954595.1 Janthinobacterium lividum
AGCGGGGAGCAGGAGCGAGGCAGCGTAGAAGCTGCGCGATCCGCCATCGAGCAGGGCGCGGCAGGCGGCAAGGTCGGCCGGGTCGATCTCACGCATGGGCCACCACCGGGATAAGGCGATCGAGCACTTTTGCCGAGCACAGCACGCCCGGAAGACCAGCGCCCGGATGGGTGCCGGCGCCGACGAGATACAGGTTCTTCACGTCCTCGCTGCGATTATGCGGGCGGAACCAGGCGCTTTGGGTCAATAGCGGCTCCATCGCGAAGGCGGCCCCGGCATGGGAGAGCAGCCGGGTCTCGAAATCGGCGGGGGTCATGATCTTCGACGACACGATGTGGCCGCCGAGGCCGGGCAGCACGGTGCGCTCCAACTCGGCCTGGATCGCGGCGCGGTAGGGCTCGGCCTGCTGCGCCCAGTCGGTGCCGCTCTGCAGGTTCGGCACCGGGGACAGCACGTAGAACGCGTCGCAGCCCGGCGGTGCCAAGCTCGGGTCAGTCATGGTCGGGCGGTGCAGATACAGGCTGAAATCTTCGGCGAGATTCTGATGCTTGAAGATGTCGTCCAGCAGGGGCTTATGCCTGGGGCCGAGCAGGATGGTGTGATGCTGCACGTCGTCCCACTGGCGGTCGGTGCCGAAATACCAGACGACGAGGCCCATGGAGTGACGCGCGCGCTCGATCTTGCGGTCGGTCCAGCGGCGGCGGTGCTGCGGGGCGATGAGGCGGCGGTAGGTGAAGGAAGCGTCGGCGTTGGAAACGACGAGGTCGGCGCGCAGCGTCTCGCCGCTGGCCAGGCGGACGCCGGTGGCGGTGCCGTTCTCGACGGTGATCTCGGCAACTTCGGCGTTGCAGCGGAGCGTGTTGCCCTGGCCGCGGATCAGCCCGGCCATGCCGCGGATGAGTTCGCCGGTGCCGCCCATGGCGAAATGCACGCCGCCCTTGCGCTCGAGCCAAGCGATCAGCGCGTAGATGGCGCTGACGGAGAACGGGTTGCCGCCCACCAGCAGCGGATGGAAGCTCAGAACGGTGCGGAGCCGCTCGTCCCGGATGAACTTCGACACCAGGCCGTGGACGCTGCGCCAGCCGCCGAGGCGCATGAGGGCGGGGGCGATGCGGGCCATGTCGGTCCAATGCAGGAACGGCACGTCGCCGAGCTGCTCGAAGCCGACGCGATAGATCTCCTCGCTGGCGACCATGAAGCGGTCGTAACCGGCGACGTCGTCCGGGGAGAAGCGAGCGATCTCGGCGCGCATGAGGTCGGGATCGCCGTTATAGTTGAACTCGGCGCCGTCGTTGAAGCGGATGCGGTAGAACGGGTCGACCGGGCGAAGCTCGACGTCGTCGGACAGGCGGCGTCCGCACAGCTCCCAGAGTTCTTCGAGGAGGACGGGTGCGGTGACGATGGTGGGTCCGGCGTCGAAGGTGAAGCCGTCCTGGCGGAAGACGGAGGCGCGGCCGCCGGGTTCCGGGAGGCGCTCGAGGATCGTGACGCGATAGCCGTGGGCACCGAGTCGGATGGCAGCGGCCAGGCCGCCGAAGCCGCTGCCGATGACGATGGCATGCGGTGCCGCCTGCAGCCGTTCCTGCTGGTTGGGATCACGCGTGTGAGGTGTCAGCGCATTCATACAATGCGACTGTAAACCTAACTAGACAGTCGTGAGAAGATGTTAGTTCCAACGCCGACGAAGATCGATCAGATGGGCGATCCCGGCAGCGAGCAGGCTCAGGCCGACGAGCGGCAGGCCGGCATCGGCAAGGGCCAGGCGCATGGCCACCAGCAGCATGAAGCCGGCGGCGAGGTTCGGCAGGATCGTGGCGCGGCCGAGGGCGGACAGGACGATCGCCTCGAGGATGACCAGCACCATAATGCCGTCGACCACCAGGGTCATGCGAGGCCGATCTCGGCGGCGAAGCCATCGATGAGGGCGGCGATGGCGACCGGGTCTTCCTCGTGGGCGAGGTGGCCGAGGGCGGGCAAGCCGACGTAGCGACCGTGCTGGACTTGGGCGGCGACCTGTTCGGACTGGGTGGGTGGGACCGTTTTGTCGTTCTCGCCGGCGATCAGCAGGACGGGGATGGCGATCTTGGCGAAGTTGCCGGTCAAGGATGGCAGGTTCCAATGCGCCATCATGCCGAGCGCCGCGGCGGCGTGACCGCGCCGGGTGACGACGCGCTGGTAGAGGCGGACGCCCTCGGCATCGATGCGCGAGCCGGTCGCTTCGAGCAGGCGCTCGACGACCTTGGGGTCACGGGCGCGCCAGGCGAACAGGTCGGGCAGGCCCGGCAGGCCGGTCAGCAACTTGGCCAGCGGCGAGAATAATTGCCCGGCCATGCCGCCGAGCGGCAGCAGCGCGCCGTTGATCCCGATCAGACCGCGCAGGGAAAGTTGGCCGTCGAGCACCATGCGGACCAGGATCGGCGCTCCGGCGGAATGCCCGGCGGCCAGGACCGGGGTGAGGTCGAGCGTCCACAGCAGCGTCTGCAGCGCGCGGGCCATGCCGGGCAGCGAGAGGCGATCGGCGGCCGGCGCATCGGTGAAGCCGTGGCCGGGAAGGTCGGGGGCAACGACGGTGAAGTTTCGCGCCAGAAGGGGCAGCAGATCGCGCCAGGAATGAGTCGCGGCACCGGTGCCGTGCAGCAACAGCAGCACAGGCCCCTGCCCTGCCACCTGGACGTGCCATTCGAGCCCGCCAGCGCGCACGAAGCGGCTGAATTGGCGGTTCGGCCAGTCACCGAGGTCCTTCACCCGCCGCGCACCAGTCCGGAGATCGCTGCCGCGCCCGCGAAGGGCAACGGGACGTAGCGGCCGCCCATCGCGGCGGCGATGCGGCGACCGGCTGGTCCGGGACGAACCGAGCTGTCGACCAGCAGCGCACGATGCCCGGCGGCGCGGATACGGCGAGCGGCGTCGTCGGCATCGCGTTCGGCGGCGGGACGGCCGCCCCGCCCATCGCGGCCGACATTGGCGCTGCCATCGGTCAGCACCACGATCGCCGGTGTGCCGCCGCGGCGGCGGATGCCGTCGGCCAGTGCGAACCCGGCATCCAGCCCCAGCGCCAACGGCGTCCCGCCGCCGCCCGGCAAACCGGCGAGACTCCGCTTGGCGCGTACCAGCGACCGCGTCGGCGGCAACACCAGCTCGGCGACCCGGCCGCGAAAGGCGATCAGCGCCACCTGATCCCGCCGCACGTAGCAATCCGCGAGCAACAGCTGCACCGCACCCTTGGCCTCGGCGAGACGGCCGAGCGCCTGAGAGCCGGACGCGTCGACGAGGAAAATGGTGGTGCTTTCGGTGCGTGGTTGCCGGCGAACGATACGGAGGTCGCCGGGACGGATGGCGATCGCCATGCCGTGGGCGTCGCGGAGGCGTTGATAGGGCAGTGCGGCGCGGATGGTGTCGAGCAGCGCGAGGCGGACGCCGCGGCGGGGATCGCCGGGTCGGATGCCGGCGGGGCGGCCGCGGGCACCTTCGCGCTTGAGGGCGCCGGAGCGGCCTTGCGGGCCGAGGCGCGACGCGGATTGAGTGCCGGCCAGTTTGGCGAGCAGGTCGCGCGGCAGCGAGGCCAGGGCAGCGGCGAGGATGACGTCGTCCATCGCGCCGGGATTCGTGGTCGGCTGGTCCTCGGGCGGGGCGTCGCTCGATGTCGACTCGGGCTGCGGTGGTTCAGCATCCTGCTGCGGTTCGGGTGGCGCCTCGGGCGGCGCTTCTGGCGGTGACGTCGGTAAGCGCGTGGCGCGCGGGGCGAGCACGAGCTGAGCGGCGAGCGCGGCATCGTCGGTGTCGGCCTCGGCGCGGCCGGCCAACGCGGCGATGGCACGAGTGGCGCGGACCGCCAGCAACGGCGCCCGGAGGCTGGCAATGCCGAGGGCGGCAGCGGTCTCGCACAGCGCCTCGATCAAATCGTCGCCGACCGAGACGTCCGGCAGGAGCGCGCGGGCGGCGATCACATCTCCGTCGAGGTCCATCGTGACCTCGCGGGGGTCGAGCAGGAAGGCGAGACGGTCCGCCAACGACGGCGGCACGCTTTCTTCGGGGCCGATGCCTTCGTCATAAGCGATGACGGCGATGCGGGCGGGGTCGCGGCGCGAAACGCCGTCGCGTTCGGCGAGGGTCTCGCCCCGGTCGAGCGCGGCCGCGATGCTGGCGGCGACCGCGAGCGGCAGGCGCTCGGCCGAGGCGAGCAGCACGATGCCGCCATCGGCCTCCGCCAGGATGCCGCGCTGGATCCGGAGCCCCTTGCCGGCAAGCGTGGCGCCGAGGTCCATGCCGCCCAGCAGACGGTCCTCGCCGATGCCGAGCGGGATCTTCCGGCACGGGGTGCCGTGTGGGAGCAGCACGCGCAGGCTGTCGAGCCAGACGTCGCGCGCGGCTCCGGGCGGGCCACGAAGGACTGCGCCGCCGAGGCCGATCGGATCGATGGCAAGAAGAGTGGCGGTGCTCATTCAACCGTCATTGCGAGCCGCCCCTCGGCGGCGTGGCAATCCAGGGCGGCACGAGCGCTCCCCGCACTGAAGAAGGCAGGTCATGCCGGAAAAAGCTCTTCCACCGCGCGGTCGACACGTGTGCTGGAGACGGTGTCGTCCAGCGGGTCGCGGCGCAGGCGGTGCCGCAGCGCGGAGGGGGCAATCTGCACCAGGTGCAGCCGCTCGACGCGATCGGCACCGGACAGGGCGGCTTGCGCACGGGCGGCGCGCATCAGGGTAAGCTCGCCGCGCAGACCGTCGGTGCCGAGGCGCACGCAGAGCTTGGCCGCATCCTCCAACACGTCGTCCGGCACCTCGAGGCCGCCCACGCGCTCACGAGCGCGGAGGATCGCGTGGCGCAACTCGTTCTCGGCCTCCCGCCATTCGGCGACGAAGCTGGTGGGGTCGCGGTCGAACCGGTCGCGGCGGCGGATGATGGCGATGCGGGTCGCGATGTCCTCGGGGGTGCGGACCTCGACGCTGAGGCCGAAGCGGTCGAGCAATTGTGGGCGGAGTTCGCCCTCCTCCGGGTTGCCGCTGCCGACGAGCACGAAGCGGGCCGGATGCCTGACGCTGAGGCCCTCGCGCTCGACGACGTTCTCGCCGGAGGCGGCGACGTCGATCAGCAGGTCCACGAGGTGGTCCTCAAGCAGATTCACTTCGTCGATGTAGAGAAAGCCGCGGTTGGCGCGGGCGAGCAGGCCGGGCTCGAACGACTTTTCGCCGCGGGTCAGCGCGCGTTCGAGGTCGAGGGCGCCGACCACGCGGTCTTCGGTGGCGCCGAGCGGCAGGTCGACGACGGGAACGGGGGCGCTGGCAGCCTCGGTACGGCCGGCGGCGCGGCATTCGTCGCAGACGGAATCGGGGTGGGCTGGGTCGCAGTGGTAGCGGCAGCCGGCGATCACCTGCATCGGCGGCAGCAGCGCCGCCAGCGCACGGACTGCGGTGGATTTGCCGGTGCCGCGGTCACCGAACGCCAGCACGCCGCCGATCGACGGATCGACCGCGGCGATGAGGAGGGCGCGCTTCATCTCCTCCTGGCCGGCGATGGCCGAAAACGGAAAGCTGTCACGCATCGGTAGCCACTCTCGTCGACGGGAGCCGGAAGGTAGCACCCGCTTCTACGGGTGGCGACACCTCACGAGCTTCACGAGTGCGGACAGGGCATTCGCAGGCTGACGGTGGTGCCGCGCCCGACCTTGGTCTGCAACGTGCCACCGAGTTGGCGCGCGAGGCTGCGCACGATCGTCAGCCCGGCCGACTGGCCCGCGAGGCGGCTCTCCGGCATGCCGACGCCATCATCGGCGACCGACACCCGCAGGTCGACGCCGTGTTCCCGCTCCAGTCGGATATGGACCTGTCCGCCGGTGCGCCCGGCGAAGGCGTGGGCCAGCGCATTCATCAGCAACTCGTGGATAATCAGGCCGAGCGGCACCGCGGTGGCGAGCGGGACGAACATCCGGCTCGGCGCATGCACCTCGACCGCGGCGCCGCGCCCCTGCTGGGCCAGCACCAGCCGCTGCACCAGCGCCTCCAGATCGAACTGCGCCGACGACCCGGCGTCCCAGATCTGCTGCTGCGCCAGGGCCATGGTGGCCGCCCGCGACGCGGCGACACGCAGCGCGGCCTTTACCGCGGGTTCGGCGGCACGGCTGGCCTGCACGCTCAACAGCGAGGCGAACACCTGGGCGTTGTTCTTCACGCGATGATGCAGCTCCTGCATCACCGCGGCGCGCTCGTCCAAGTCGCGCTGGCGCTCGGCCTGGGCGTCCTTGAAGTCGGTGATGTCGGTCATGCAGCCGATGTAGCCGGCGAAGCTGCCGGCGCGGTCCGTGCGCGGAACGCCGGTGGCCAGCATGGCGCGCCAGGCATCGTCATGCCGGCGCATGCGGAATTCGAGGCGGAACGGGGTGCGCGCGGCGTAGTTGGCGGCCACGGTGGCGGCGCGGGCCGGCTCGTCGTCCGGATGGACGCCGGCGGTCCAGCCGGCATCGATGTCCTGCTCGTGCAAGCGGCCGGTGAAGTCGAGCCACTCCTTGTTGACATAAATCCAGCTACCGCTGCCGTTGATGCACCAGATCAGGCCCGGCAGACCGTTGAAGACCTGCCGGATGCGCTGCTTGCGGATCAACGGCCCAGACCGGGAGAGAGGCCGAGCGGGAGGCGGAAAAAGCCCGGGATCGCATCCGTGCCGCCGGAGTGCACCGTCTCGAGCGCCGCGAGCAGCGCCTCGGCCTGGAACGGCTTGGACAGGCAGCCATGGCCGACGGTAGCGCGGGCACGGACTTCGGCCGGGTTGCCGGTGGCGAACAGGACGAGGACCGGCATCGCGGCTCCCAGCAATTCAGCCAACACGATGCCGTCCCCGCCATCGGCGAGGCGCACGTCGACGATGGCGACATCGGGCTGCATCACGCGGGCGATCTCAAGCGCCTCCGTCGGTCGGTCGGCGATGCCGCAGACGATGTAGCCGGCCTCGGTCAACACATCCTCGAGTGTCAGCGCGACCAGAGCCTCGTCCTCGACGATCATGATGCGCTTGGGCATTACCCGCTTGGGCATGACGGGCTTGCTCATACGAGATCCTCGATGACGTTGATCGATCGGCCAAATGCGGCGGCAACGGCGGGCACGACGGCGTTGCCCAGGGACCTCACGCGGTCCACCCGTCCGGGAAACCCATCATCCACTCGACGAACGCAGGGTTCAGCAAGCCACCCACCAAATCGTTCAGCTGGCAGGGAGCGCGCCTGTCGCGTTGAGAGGCGCTGCCGCATCTCCAGTCGCGCGCGAGCGGGGTGGGCAGAAATGTCGCGGGCGAGCAGGAACAGGCGCTGGCGGCGATGGGATGCGCCAGCATGGGCAGCACCCACCACGAATGACCAGCTGGCGTAGCCGAGCGCCGCCAGGTCACCGATGACCCGGTCCGCCCCGCGAGTGCGCAGGCCAGGGACGTTCTCAACGATGACCCAACGCGGTCGGCATATGCCGACGATGCGGGCCATCTCGGCCCACAAGCCGCTACGGGCGCCGTCGAGGCCGGTGCCGGGCCCGCCGAGGCTGACGTCCTGGCAGGGAAAGCCGCCGCAGACGAGGAAGGGCGCGATCCCGTCGCTGCGGATGCGTGCGGCGTCGAGCGTGCGGATGTCTGGATAAATGGGCACGCCGGGCCAGTGTCGTGCGAGCAGGCGTTGGCAGAACTGGTCGGACTCGCAGAAGCCGATTGTGCGGAAGCCGACCCAGTGCAGGCCGAGGCTGAAGCCGCCGATACCGCTGAAGAGATCAAGGACACACCGCTCCGCCATGGGATCAGAGCGGTATATTTTCCTACTCTGGTGGTCAATGTCGAACTGCGTTCGCGAGGACGGCGGTGGATGTGGCGGCTGCAGGAGACAGGGCGGCGGGAGCGGGGTATCCAGAGGCGATCGGACTCAGGAGTGTTGGTGGGCGCCTATCTGCTGCGGCGATTGTTGCTGATGATGCCGACGCTGTTCGGGATCATCGCCATCAATTTCGCCATCGTGCAGTTCGCGCCGGGCGGCCCGGTCGAGCAGGCAGTCGCCGAGGCGCGCGGCGGAGCCGGCGTGACGGAGCGGATCACCGGGTCGCAGAGCGATAGCGGCGCCTATCGCGGCGGCAAGGGGCTCGACCCCCGGCAGATCGAGGAGATCACCAAGCAGTTCGGCTTCGACAAGCCAGCCGGCGAGCGCTTCCTCGACATGGTGGGCAGCTACCTGCGCTTCGATTTCGGCCGCTCGTTCTTTCGCGACGATACCGTGATCCACCTCGTGCTGCAGAAGCTGCCGGTCAGCATCTCGCTCGGGCTGTGGTCGACGCTGCTGGTTTATCTCATCAGCATCCCGCTCGGCATCCAGAAGGCGGTGCGCGACGGGACGCGGTTCGACGTTGCCAGTTCGGCCGTCGTGTTGGTCGCCTACGCGATCCCGGGCTTCCTGTTCGCCATCATGCTGGTGGTGTTGTTCGCCGGCGGCAGCTTCGCCCAGTGGTTCCCCCTGCGCGGGTTGACCAGCAGTGGGGCGTCGTCCTGGCCGTGGCCGCAGCGGATCGCGGATTACGCGTGGCACATGGTGCTGCCGACGGTGGCGCTGGTGGCGAGCGGGTTTGCCGGGCTGACGATCCTGACCAAGAACTGCTTCCTGGAGGAGATCGGCAAGCAATACGTGCTGACGGCGCGGGCCAAGGGCGCCGGCGAGCAGCGCGTGCTGTATCGGCACGTGTTCCGCAACGCGATGCTGCTGATCGTGGCCGGGTTCCCGGCGGCGTTCATCGGCATCCTGTTCAGCTCGGCGCTGCTGGTCGAGATCGTGTTCTCGCTCGACGGGCTCGGCCTGCTCGGCTTCGAGAGCGCGATCCGGCGCGATTATCCGGTGATGTTCGGCACGCTCTACATCTTCACCCTGATGAGCCTAGTGCTGCAGGTTGTCGGCGACCTGCTCTACACCGTCGTGGACCCGCGCATCGACTTCGAGGCACGCGGGTGAGTACCCCATTGACCCGGCGGAGGCTGGCGATCTTCCGCGCGCACCGGCGCGGCTACTGGTCGCTCATCATCTTCACGGCGATCTTCCTGGTCTGCATCTTCGCCGAGTTCATCGCCAACGACCGGCCCCTGCTGGTCGAGTACGAGGGCCATTTCTTCGTCCCGGTGCTGCACGATTATAGCGAGGACGCGTTCGGCGACGACCTGTTGCCGCTGCAGGCCGACTTCACCGACCCATCACTGCAGGAGCGCATCGCGTCGCATGGCTGGATGATCTGGCCACCGATCCGGTTCAGCTACGACAGCGTCGTCAAGGACCTCGCAGTCCCGGCCCCTGCCCCGCCCTCCCTGCGCAACCCGCTCGGCACCGACGACCAAGCGCGCGACGTGCTGGCACGGGTGATCTACGGGGTGCGGCTGTCGGTGCTGTTCGGCTTCTCGCTGACGCTGGTGTCCTCGATCGTCGGCATCGCGGCCGGCGCGGTGCAGGGCTTCTACGGCGGGCTGGTCGATCTGCTGTTCCAGCGCTTCATCGAGATCTGGTCCGGCATGCCGCAGCTCTACATGCTCATCATCCTCGGCAGCATCGTCACGCCGGGCTTCTGGGTGCTGCTGCTGTTCCTGTTGATCTTCTCTTGGATGAACCTCACCGGCGTCGTACGGGCCGAGTTCCTCCGTGGGCGCAACCTCGACTACGTGCGGGCGGCGCGCGCGCTGGGGGTGCGCGACGGCGCGATCATGGTGCGGCACATCCTGCCCAACGCGCTAGTGGCGGTGCTGAGCTTCCTGCCGTTCACGCTGTCGGGCTCGGTGACGGTGCTGGCGAGCTTGGACTTCCTGGGCTTCGGCCTGCCGCCGGGCTCGCCGTCGCTGGGCGAGTTGGTGAGCCAAGGCAAGAACAACCTGCAGGCGCCATGGCTGGCGGCGACCGGCTTCGTGGTGCTGGGCGGGCTGCTGACGCTGCTGATTTTCATCGGCGAGGCCGTGCGCGACGCGTTCGACCCGCGCAAAGGGGCTTGAGCGATGCTATTCGCGCGGCGGCGGCGGCTCGGGTTCCGGCGGTTTGGCGCGCGGCGGGCGCACGATGGTGAACGGGATGACCAGGGTGTCGGCGCCAAAAGGCAGATGATCGGACATTCCAAGCGTATCGAATTCTTCGCCTCCGGGCGCAACGCCTGATGCTGGCAGTCGAAGGGCTCGGCATTGGGTTCGGCCCGAAGCGCGTGGTGGACGACGTGTCGTTCACGCTCCATGCGGGCGAGACGCTGGCGCTGGTGGGGGAAAGCGGCTCCGGCAAATCGCTGACGGCGCTGTCGGTGCTGCGATTGCTGCCGCCGGGCGCGACGGTGGCCGGGCGGATCGTGCTGGACGGGCAGGACGTGCTGGCCGCCGAACCGCGGGCGCTGCAACGCATCCGCGGCGGCACGGCCGGCATCGTGTTCCAGGAGCCGATGACCAGCCTCAACCCGCTGCAGCGGATCGGCCGCCAGGTCGGTGAGGCCATGACGCTGCACGGCCGCCGCGCCACCCGGGACGCCATCGCCGCGCTGCTCGCCCGGGTCGGGTTCGCCGACGCCACTACCCGGCTCGAGGCCTTTCCGCACCAGCTTTCCGGCGGGCAACGCCAGCGCGTGATGATCGCCATGGCGCTGGCCAACGACCCCAAGCTGCTGATTGCCGACGAGCCGACCACGGCGCTCGACGTCACCATCCAGGCCGGCATCCTCGACCTGCTGGCGGCCGAAAAGGTGCGGCGCGGGCTGGCGCTGCTGCTGATCAGCCATGACCTCAACGTTGTGCGCCGGGTCGCGGACCGGGTGGCAGTGATGAAGGATGGGCGGATCGTCGAGACCGGGACGGTCGCCACCGTGTTCCAGGCGCCGCAGCACCCCTACACGCGCATGCTGCTCGCGGCCGAACCGTCGGGTGCGCCGGCACCAGTGATGGCCTCCGCCCCGGTCGTGGCGGCGGCCGACGACCTCCGGGTCGTGTTCCCGGTGCGGCGCGGGCTGTTGCGCCGGGTGGTGGCGGAAGTGCGAGCGGTCGATGGGGTGAGCCTGTCGGTGCGCGAAGGCGAGACGCTCGGGCTGGTGGGCGAGAGCGGTTCGGGCAAGAGCACGATCGGGCTGGCAATGCTCAGGCTGCAGCCGGCGAGCGGGCGCATCGTGTTCGCGGGGCAGGATCTGCAGGCGATGTCACAGGCGAGGGTGCGGCCGCTGCGCCGGCGGATGCAGATCGTGTTCCAGGACCCATATGGCAGCCTGTCGCCGCGGATGAGCGTGGCGGACATCATCGTCGAGGGCCTGCGCGTGCACGAGGCCGGGCTAGACCGGCGGGCGCTGGCGCTAAGGGTGGGCGCGGCGCTGGAGGAGGTCGGGCTGCCGGCGGACTCGGCCGGGCGATATCCGCACGAGTTCAGCGGCGGCCAGCGTCAACGCATCGCGGTGGCCCGCGCCATCGTGCTCAAGCCGCGCCTGCTGGTGCTGGACGAACCAACCAGCGCGCTGGACCGCTCGGTGCAGGCGCAACTCGTCGACCTGCTGCGCACCCTGCAGCAGACCCATGGTCTGTCCTACCTGTTCATCAGTCACGACCTGTCGGTGGTCAGAGCCCTGGCGCATCGCGTTGCGGTGCTGCAGGCGGGCAAGATCGTCGAACAGGGAGAGGCGGCGGCGCTGTTCGCCCAGCCGCAGACGGCGTACGCGGCAGCCCTGATGGCCGCCGCGTTTCCGGATCGCCAAGTAAGTTCGGATTAGGCGACGCTGAGACGAACCGGCACGTTGTTGCGGGTCGCGTTGCTGTACGGGCAAACCTCGTGGGCCTTCTGGACCAGCGCCTCGGCCTGCTCGCGCGGCACGCCCGGCATGGTGACCTTGAGTTCGATGTCGAGACCGAAACCGCCTTCGCTACGCGGGCCGATGCCGACCACGCTGTGCACATTGGTGTCGGCCGGAACCTGCGTGCCATCCTTGTTCTGGCTGGCGACGAACTTCATCGCCCCCAAGAAGCAGGCGGCATAGCCGGCAGCGAAGAGCTGCTCCGGGTTGTTGCCCTGACCGCTGCCGCCCATCTCCTTCGGGGCAGCCAGGGTCACCGACAGGCCGCCATCGTCGGTCCGGCTTTCGCCATCGCGGCCACCGGTTGCGGTCGCGCCAATGCTATAGAGAACTTTCTCGACAGGCATACTGCCCTCCACAAGACAATTAGTGACGCCTACATCCTTCATGATGAGAAATATCGCAACCCCGGGCCTCACACCCGGCTCGCCACTGCAGCGTCTGCTCGATGCGCCGGTGCGATCCGGTATCGTTGGCTGGCTCGGCACCCGGCCGGCCCGTCATGCCTCGATCGAGATCGCCGCCGCCGTCGAACTCGAAGCACTCACAGGCGTGATCGGCGACCACTACAGCGGAAGCGGCGGCGGACGGCAGGTCAGCCTCATCGGCGAAGAAAACCTGGCCGCGATCGGCGCCTATCTCGGCGGCGGCCCGGCCGACCCGGCGCTGTTGCGCCGCAACGTCGTCGTGCGCGGCATCAACCTTCTAGCGCTCAAAGGTCGGGTGTTCCGCCTCGGCGGCTGTGTGCTGGCCTATTCAGGGGAGTGCCATCCGTGTTCGCGCATGGAGACCCTGCTCGGACAAGGCGGCTACAACGCCGTTCGCGGCAACGGCGGCATCCTGGCCCGTGTGATCGAAGGCGGCGCGGTCCGCATCGGCGACGCACTGGAGCGCCTCGATACTGCGCCGGCCCTCACCGGGTGAACGGGTAGTACGGCGTTCCGTAGCGATCCACGACGTAGCCGCCCGGACCAGGTTCGTCGGCCCAGCGCGGCAGGCGGTGCTGCCACGGGGGCGTCCGGTTTTCCCAGGTGTATTGCGTCAACTCGTCCGCGCGCCAATCGGCTCCGGGCCTGCCCGCCCGTGACAGGGCGCGAGGCTTCGGCTCAACCCGGCGCGCGTGCAACACACGCTCCGGCTTGGCTAGCGGCGGCAAGGGCGACGCGGCGGCCGGAGCCGGGACGGGCGCCGGCGACGGGAACGTGATCGGCGGCACCGCCTGCGGCTGGACCGTCAGCGGCATCTCGACCTCCGCCGGTGCCGGCGGGATGACGGTGGTGGTCTGAGTCGTCGCCGGAACCGGCGCGGTCGCCGCGGTCGACACCGGCATCGTCACCGGCGCCGAGACGGGGACCGAGACTGGCACCGAAACCGACGCATCGAGGTCCGGCACCCGGCTGAGCTGGACCACGATGACCGACGCTGCCGCCACGCTCACCACCGCCGCGCCCCACGGCAGCAGCCAGGCCCGGCGTCGCACCGGGGCCGAGAGCGGGATCGGTCCTGCGACCGCGGCGAACGGCGGATTGTTGGCCAGCGGCGGGGGCGGCGCGGTTTCCTCGTCGGCCACGATGGCCGGAGCCGCCCGCAGCCTCGCGCGCAGGGCGGCCGCGCCGGGCTGCTCGAGTGCCGCATCGAGCGCCGGCGATCGAAAGGCCACGATCACGAGGCCGGGCGCGCTTCGTCGCACGTATTGAAGATAGCGCAGGGTCGGCATCGCGATGCCCTGCGGCGCCCAGAGCATCAGCACCGTCGGACGGTCAGGCGCCGTCAGCCGCTTGAACCCGAGCTCGAGCACGGCATCGTCCTGCTCGTCGAAATCGGGCCGTCCCGACACCTGCGCGATGAGCGCCGACAATCCCAGTTCGCCCAAAGGTGAGACGACCGAGATGATCTCCGCCCGTTCGGCCGCTGCCGCCGCGGCGCGCGCGAACAAGCCGCGCGACGCCGTCGGCGTGCCCTCGACGAGGCAGTCGGTTCCCGCGCCCACCTGATCCAGCAAGCGCCCGAGCGCGTCGTCGTTTCCCGTCATAAGTCCTCGCAAGCGCCTGAACGCCGTACGCTTTTAGCGGGCTGGTAAGGCAAATTGTGGCGAACACTCACCTAGGTTCGGAAAACCCACGTCTCGCGAAGATTCACATACATCATTGTGCAAGCGTGAAATCGCTCAACTTGCGGAACTTCGATCGCTGCAACATGTATGGGCACGAAAGCGAGGTTACCGGCATGGACACCATCATCGGGCTCAATCCCGCCAAGCCCCAACCACGGCAGCAGCCACAGCCCGGCGGCGCCGCGCCCGACATCATCGTCGACGGCACCCAGGCGACGTTCATGCAGGACGTCATCGAGGCCTCGCGCACCATCCCCGTGCTGGTGGACTTCTGGGCGACCTGGTGCGGACCCTGTAAGACGCTGACCCCGGCGCTGGAGAAGGTGACCAAGGCTGCTGGCGGCCGGATCAAGCTGGTCAAGATCGACATCGACGCCAACCGCGCGCTGGTGCAGCAACTCACCTCGCTCGGGCTGCCGATGCAGTCGGTGCCAAC
>JBPBQE010000157.1:0-14247 GCA_050954595.1 Janthinobacterium lividum
CGAACTATCTAAATAGTTAGATTGATTTAGATCGATTTAAGCATCCTTAAGATTTCGGCAGGTCTGTTGTTGGTCCGTATAAGAAGACTTCATGGTTGCTTTCAGACTTGGAGTATTCACTTGATGAACCAATTGCAAACATAGATGCCGATATCCACCAAGCGCACGGATGAGAGCGGATTTCTCACCCACAAGAACCAAATGTATGCTACGTTACAAACAGAAAGCAAGATCCTGGCAGCCGAATGGAACTTCAGTCCTACAAGAACACTAAGCCTGAAGCTGAACGGAGCAACACTGACGGAAAGGTTTCCCGTCTTGCTGCCAAGACGTGGCTCGCGCTTCAAGCCGTCCAAGTGCCGCCCACTCCGCAAAATTTCGGGCTCTGCTATATTTACCTCAGCGGTGAAAACGCTGAACTGACCCAACGAATGGACAAGCTGCTTGAGTCTGGATGTCGGCCAGAGCCTGTAATTCTTGATCTGATGTATACAGAGTGCATTGCGCGGCTCAGGGATCCCTGTTTCGAGGTCGTCGAAGATGACGCAGAGACCATGGAGCATGGTCGTCCAAGAGACGGCCAGCCAGTTGGCAGCAGGCCAACGCTATCTGCAAAACTACGGTCGTGTGCTTTCTAGTGCCGGCACGCAACTCGGCGATCAGCAAACGTTAGAAAGCCTCGTCGTAACCGTCCGTACACTTGTCGCCGAGACGACGCGGCAAGCGAGCTGAACCGCTCGTTGCATGCTCGGCTGCAAACGTCAGCCTCACAGGTTCAGCGGCTGCGGCAATCCCTTGTTGAAGTCAGGCAGAACGCGTTGACCGACGCGTTGACCGGCCTGGTAAATCGCCGTGGATTCGATACCCGGCTGAAACGTGCCGTCGCCCGTCGTAAACTCGACGACATTCCGGTGTGTTTGCTTATCGCCGACGTTGATCATTTCAAAAAGTTCAATGACACCTACGGTCATAAAACCGGCGATCTCGTTCTGCGCCTCGTTGCCCGCCTACTCGCCGACAACGTAAAAGGTAAAGATACCGCGGCGCGCTACGGCGGCAACGAGTTTGCGATCATTCTCACCGGCGCTGACGAGCACGCCGGTAGCCGGGTTGCCGAACAGATCCGCGCCTCCCTTGATGGCAAGCGCCTTGTGGATCGTGGTAACGGCCGAAGTCTCACAGGCATCACGATATCGATCGGTGCTGCTGAGTTGAGCGCGAGTGAACGCCTTATAGATTTGATTGAGCGGGCGGACATGGCACTTTACCGAGCCAAGAACAGCGGCCGCAACAAGGTCTGCCTAAGCAGCGATGTAACGGGATCGACCACAACGTCCTAAATACCGCATCGGCTTCACAGAATTCCTAAGGTTTCCTATCGTCTGTAATGGCGTGACAATGCATCACGCTTCACCTCGGATAGACAGTTGTCGTTATAGTGGTAAGTTTTCACCGCTTGCGCTAAAGTAGGTGCTTGCTGAAGATCTCGCATTGCAAATGTCTGCTGCAGATAAAAGATAATTTGGAGCGTATTTGCGACGCGCAAGCACGCGCTGTGAGCAATGATCACTTCCGCTCCTAGTGGTTTTTGGCCGTTAACAGACAGTCCGCTATGGAGAAGCAAAGCCGGGAAAGCAGACGTTTTTGACTTTGTAGCTTGTCTGGCCCGGAGGTGCTGTCAGCTCACTTCCCGACTCTAGAAAAACGTATTGTGCCACCGTGCCGGTGAATGACGAGTTCTCTTCCGCTGACATCGACCGTGGTATTGCTGAGATCGATGACGCCAATGTCGTTCGGGGTGAGCACGAACGTCAGGGCATTTGCCTCGTCCTGGTTGATGGGAAAGCGGGGTGACTGCAAACCATAGCTTTGCATGGAGAGCTCCACCCAGCGTGGGACACGCTTCTCTTCCTTCGGCAAGCTCCAGCCATCGGCCTGGGTATAGTCGTCGATCGTCTCTCCGGCATCGAACCCGACCACCAAATCCACGCCGGGCACCCCGTTGCCGTTTGGTGTGGCCACCCGCAGCGACAAGGCCGCGCCAGGATCTTGCCGTGCAGGTCCTGCGCTGATCGTTGGAGGAGCCGGCTTGGGCTCGTTCACCAGGCGGATTTGGGTGCCGTCCGCCGTCCAGCGCCCTTCGGCAACCTCGTCGAGCGACCCCACAGTCAGGCCGTAGCGGAACCGACCGTCAGCCCGCAGCCAGAGCTCGGCCACTAGCTCGTGTTCCGCATGGGTGTAGCGGCCGACCCGGCCGCTAGCGACGGCGGCAGGTAACGGCACGATCGGCGCCGGCGGGGGCGGCGCTGGTTCGACCTGGGCGGCCAGAATCCTGCGAGCTGCCGCGCGTCTGGCCGGAGTCATGTGGGTGTTGCCCAACATCCGCTCCAGCGTCTCGGCATCCTCGTAGGGGTATGCGGCCAACCGGCTGGCGGGCTCGCTAAGGAGGCCTAGCTTCATCAAGCCGAACACCGCCCGGGCAGCGACTTCGGGCGGGACTTGCAGGGCTACGCCGCCGACCCCGTCGCTTGGCAGCTCAATCTCGCACATACGCCGGAAGAACACGGCATTCAGCGATCTGGGTTCGACGGGAGCAAAGCTGGTGTCGAGGTTCTCGGAAAGCACGGTCGTGCCGTCCCGCCGCATGTCTCGCAGCTCCGTCGTCTGACTCAGCTTGTAGGCACAATCCATCCGAGTGGCACCGATGAAACCGGTCGTCCCGCGGTCCACCGGCTTTGCAAGATGGAAGGCCATACGAAAGGACCGCATGTTGCCTTCGCGCTTGAACGTGTCTGCGTCGACCATCACGGCAATGGTCGGGTCGGCAATTACGATCCGCCAATCAGTGGCACGCGCGGCACTTGACCCGGCGACCAGGATGGCCGCCAGCCAAGCCGTTCGGACAGCACGAAGCCGCAAGGTCACCCGACAATGACGCTCTGGCCCCGAACCTGCCGCGATCGGCACGTCAGTCGCTTTCCAACGACCATCGCGGCGTTCCGGATAGCTGCGGCCGGACCGGACGCGGCACCGGTAATGGAGGCGCGTTTCAGGGTAGGCGTACCCAGGGACTCTGCGGCTCCCGCAACAGCATGGCCACCACCTCGTCGAACACGTCCTTGGTGGCGTTGCCGGACCAGACGCAGCGAGACAGCAGAAAGTCCGCCCCGTATTCCTTCCAGGAGCCGTAGCTGCGACGCACGTCGCGGGCGGCATCCACCAGGTAGTCCCAGTCCGCGTCGCCTAGCCAGCCCAGCATGAGGCCGCAGCGGAACAGCATGGCGGCCCGTGCGGAATCGAAGGCCAGCAGCGGCGACGCGCGTAGGCCCGGCAGGTCGGCCTGCACCGCGTCCAGCCGCCACAGGGTCTCGATCGCATCGTCGGCGCCCTCTCCGCCGTCGCGAATGGCGGTGCGGAGTTCCTCCCGCCGGGCCGCGACCTCCGGCCGCCACATGGTGGCGTAGAACCGGAGCTGCGGCAGGAAGCGGCGGCGATGGCCGCCGTCGCTCAGGCCATCCAGTCGCTCCACCAGCGAGACGCGATCAGTGATGCCCCAGTCGCGGTCCAGCATGCCGATCATCTGCTTGGTTTCCGCCGCGGCCTCGGCCGGGTCGGCGTCGAGTGCCATCGTGTCTACCGGCAGCCCGTGGCCGACGTTGTAGACGGCGCCCAGCGCATACGCCCAGGCGCGTTCCCCGGCCGGAGGCGGCGACTTGGAAAGGACCACCTTCGGGTAGATCATCATCGCTTCGGCGCTCCGCCGGGGCCGCCATTCATCTCGTAGCGGCGGATCTCAGACCAGGTGCCATCCAGGAATCGCACCCGCAAGGTCATCAGGTTGAGATCGGGCGGCGCGACGAAGCGCAGCGGCACGCCGTTATCCGGCAAGGTCATCACCGCGTTCGGCTCATCCGTGTTGGCGCCGTAACGTAAGTCGGCGATAGCCCGGCGGCGCTTGATCAACGGCGCCCAACTCACCAACGTGCCGCCGGGTTCGGGACTTAGTTCCAGCCAGGCAGTGGCTGGGCTTGTCAGCTCCGCCCGGGCCAACTCCGGGGCCGTGCCGCCGTCCGGCGGGAATACGAGCTTCTGCACGTAATCCTTACCGAACACGCCACCAACGATCAGCACGATGGCCACCATCCCGATCACGCGTCCACGCCGCTGCGTGACGGCCGGATCGGGTAGGGCTGCGGCAGACGGCGATCTGGAAGGCGCGGCCGGTTCGGCCAGCAATGGTGGACCTTCCACGGCTTCGCGCACGCGCGCCAGGCTCGCGCCATCGAAGCGGTGCAGCAGGAACCGGCCATGCTCGCGCAGTTCTCCGAACAGCGTGCGCGCCCGGTTGCGCGTCTCCGGGTCGAACCCGCCCGGTGGCAACGGCACCGTCGCGCCATGCCGGGACGCCAGCATCGCCGCGGCCACGATGCCACCAGGGAGGGCGGCCTCCTGCCGGAGAGCATCGAGCCAGCCTTCGGCCGCCAGCCGGTCCTCCAGCACGGCGTGGCGCTCCAGATTATCGCGTGCGGCCCGGCCCTGGGCGTCGTGCCAGTCGAACCGCATCACGAGATGCCGGAACAATCCAGCCGACAGGGTGCGCGACAGTGCCACGTCGTCCAGTAGCGCGTCCTCCAGCCGCTCCAGTGCGGCAGAGCCAGGTGGCAGGGTCGTGAGCGCCGTGTCGATAACGCCAATCGCCCCGCGCTCGTCACCGGCGCTGCGATGTGCCTCGAGACGCTCCAACACGCGGGCTACGCTCGCCCCGGTATCTGCGTCCCCAGCGGGTATGCTGCTAATTTCGGCAGCGTCCAACTCCGCCAGCACGGCGTCGTAGGCCGCACGCAGGCGCTGGAAGCCCTCGGGGTCACGGTCCGGCCCCACGACCTTCAAGCGGGCACGGTAGGCGCTCCGCACCGCATCCGCGTCGCGCGTCGGGGACAGCGCCAGGGCGTCCCAATCGGCTGGCTCGGCCGTCATGGCATGTTCTCCCCTTCCGCCAGCCGCATCGTCTCGGTCAGGGCCGCCGCCGCCGCCACGATGTCGGCCGGTTCCTGCGCCGCCATCGCTGCCTCGAACGCATCGATCGCGTCGCCCAGCGCGGTGCGCGCCCGACCCAGTGCCTGAGCGAATAGCCGTTCGCTGCGCGCCAGCAGCAGGCGATTGGCCGCGGCCTCCCGCGGGTGCAGCTTCAGTGCGGCCAGGGCAGCCAGGCGCTGCTCCGCCTGTTCGGGCGAGGGCGCATCAGGGCCATGACGGATGACGATGCGGTTGGTGGCGCCATCGGCCTCCGCGCGGGCCGACACCTCCAGAATGCCATTCACGTCGTAGGTGAAGCGGACGGCGATCCCCTGCTCGGCGCGGCGGCGCGGTGCCAGCGACAGGTCGAATTCCCCTAGCGGAATGTTGTCGCGCACCAGCCGCGCCTCGCCCTGGAACACCCGCACGGTGACGGCGCGCTGGAAGTCTGCGGCCGGCGCCACCTCCCGCTCCCGGCTGACAGGGATGACGGTGTTACGCTCAATCACCGGCAGCATCCGCCCTGGTGCAGTGCCGGAGCCTTGCGATACTTCGATCCCCAGCGTGTACGGCGCGACATCGGTCAGCACCACGTCATCCAGCGCGGCGGCCCGCATCTTCAGCCCGGCCTGTACCGCCGCGCCCCGCGCCACCACCTCGTCCGGGTCGAGCCGCTGTAGCGGCAGGCGTCCGAATAGGCGGGCCGCCTCGCGCCGTATCAGCGGCATGCGCGTGGCACCGCCGGCCAGCACGACGTGCGACAGCGCATCCGGCCGGATGCGGCTATCCGCCAGGGCGCGGGCCACCGGGCGCCGTAGCCGTTCCAGCAGAGGCTCGCAGATGCGGGCGAATTCTGCGGCGGTGAGCACCGCACGGGCCCCTGCGCCGTCGGGGAGGGCGAGGACGATCTCCGCCTCCGCCGCGGTGCTCAGCCGGCGTCGGGCGGCCTCCACCGTGCGCCGCAGCCGGGCTGCCAGCAATTCACCGGCCGGGCCGGGCTGCAACGGGTCCGGTAATGGGATACCAGCGGCACCCGCGAACCAGGTGGCGATCGCATCGTCGAAATCTTCGCCGCCCAGGAAGTTGTCGCCGGCGGTGGCACGCACTTCCATGATCCCGTCGTTCATCTCCAGCACGGAGACGTCGAAGGTGCCGCCGCCGAGGTCGAAGACCAGGACGGGGCCGTCGGGCCGTGTTCCTGCTTCTGCCAAACCATAGGCCAGGGCGGCTGCCGTGGGCTCATTCAGCACACGGTCCACCCGCAGCCCGGCCAGTTCGCCTGCCTGACGGGTAGCCCGGCGCTGAGCGTCGCTGAAATAGGCGGGCACGGTGATCACCGCCTCCTGCACCGGGACACCCAGGAAAACCTCGGCGTCGGAACGCAGGGCACGGATCACGAAGGAGGATAACTCCTCCGCCCGAAAGCGGCGGGTGCCGAGGGCGATCTGCCGGGCCGTGCCCATGTCGCGCTTGAAAGCAGCGGCCGTCAGTTCCGGGTGGGTGGACAGGCGCTCCCGGGCCGCGGCGCCGACTACGATCTCGCCCGTCCGGTCCAGGCTGACGACGGACGGCGTGAGCGCTTGACCCAGGGCGTTGGGTATCAGCTCCACCCCGTTTCGCCACACGGAAACAAGGGAGTTGGTGGTGCCGAGGTCGATGCCGATGATCACGCGTGGTTCCTATATGCCTTGTCCCGTCGAGGCGAGTGGGCCACGGATCGGAATACTGGTCCGTAGCCGGCAGGCCAACCCGCGTGCGAGAAGCCGTTCTATGGCGCCACGATGCGGAACGAGCCCGGCGGCGGCACCCACGCCGCTGCACTACGCCCGCGCTGATTAGGAACGGCGATACCGTCCGGCTTCGTGGTCTCGACCGCGAACTCCAGCGGCGTGCCTTTGCTAAGGAAAGCCGCAAGTCGCGCATCCAGCCCGCTGCTGTCGACGGTGCCGGCTTGCCCGAGCAGGCTCTTGGCCATGCCGCCGGTCATCTGTGCCCATTGCGGACGGCTCTGCTCGGTGACGCCGCTGGCTGAAGCGATGCGCGGCACCATGCCGCCATCCTCCAGCCGCACCACCAGCCGCTGCAGCGTGAGCGGCGCGTCGCCCTGCGCCTGCCCCAGCCCTTTGCCTGACAGCCGCAGGCGGCCCAGCCCCTTCAACTCCGTGTTGATCTCGCCGGTCCAGCCATCGGTGTTAAAGCGGCTGTCGGTCACCAGCGACAGCAGCTCGACGCCGTCCAGCACCGCCGGGCGCGGCTGCTGCGGCCCAACCCGACCACCCGCCAGCGCGAAACGGTCGATCCCAGCCGGGGTAAGCGTCAGTTCGCCGCTGTCCAGCACGACGGGCCCGGCATGCAGGCCGTGGACAGACAGGCGCAGGTCACCGCTGCGGATGGCGGCGCGAACGTCCTTGGTATCGGCGGCGGCACCGGCTTCCTGCAACGCTGCAAGGCGCCGCACGTCGAGCCCCGACAGCTCCAGCCGATCCAGTGCCACATCTTGCACGTTGGCAATGGTTGCCATCGCCGGAGCCTTGGCGGTGAAGCCTTCGGCGACCAAACGGGTCAGCCGTCCCCCGGTCATTGCCGCGTCCAGGCTGTTCAGGTGAGCCGCGGTGCGCGGCGAGGCTGCGTTCGCTGGGCCGCTCGCCGGACTGCTCACCGGGCCGTCCAGCGCCGTGAGGTCGGTGGCCCGGACCGAAGCGCCGTCCAGCACGGCGAGCCAGGCTTCGGTTCCGCCGGCCTGGTGCCCCGCTTGCCCAGTGACCGCCTGACCACTCGGCGGCACGGCGCCGACGGCAACGTTCTCCGCCTGCACCTCAGCCACGCGCAGGCGATCCGTGCCGTTGCCGACAGCCAGCGACACGTCGCCCGCTGTAACGTCGATGCGGCCGGTCACCCGGGGTTTCACCACGCTGCGCGCCGCCTGAGCAAGCACCTTGCCGCCAGGCGCTGTCACTGTCACGTCGCGCAGCATCACCGTGTCGCCAGAGCGCTCCTGCCCAGCCCAGGCTACGGTGTTGCCGGCGATCCCGTCCTGGCGAACTTGTGCCAGCCCAGCTTCCACCGCTCCCAGCGCCTGCCCCCGGTAGAGCTGCTGGCCGCCGATCCCTACGGCCACGATGGCGACGATCCCTGCGCCCGCCAGAAGCATGGTCTTGCGTGTCACGAGCGTTCTTTCTTGTTTGATCACCGCTGCTTGGCGGCTTCCAGCCGCCTTGTCGAGGCTGCATGACCAGAAATGCCGTTCCGACCTTCAGCTTTCGCGAGCTGCTGGTGATCGGCATTGTTAGTTTGTTCAGGCAATGGAATCTGAGTTCGTTAGCGAGTTGGCCAGAAAATGCCATGCGACCCGCGTCGCATCGCAAGGAGCACATCTTGGACATTTCGCCCGCCGAGAAGATGATCGCCCGGCACCTGGAAGCCGTGTTCCAGTGCCGGCCGCGGATCGTGGCCCACCATGACGGCGGGGATGACCCGTTCAGAATCGGCATCGCACGGGTGCGCGGTTACCCCACGCCTGGTCTGATGACGATGAGCACCATTGGCCTGTCCAACAGCCAATTGTTCCTGACCGATGGATCAGAACACCTGGCAACACGTCTGGAACTTATCGCGTCCTGCCAGGCCGGGCAGGAGGATGACCTTGCGGAAGCTCTGTTCCTCGCCGCGTGCTTCGTCGGCAAGCGTAAGGGTGCCGCCCAATCCGGCATCTTCCTGAACGACCTGCTCGGGCGGTTCCGACCTTCCAGCTTAGTCCCGCACGGCTTCCTTACAACACCGTTTGCCTACGAGGATCTCCTCGCCACCAGGGACTTCGCTGGGCGAAGGGTGACCTGGTTGCAGGTCGTGGCGGTTTCAGCGCGCGAGGTGAGCTACGCACGTACCCACTCGACTGACGCCCTGGAGACCCTGTTCGAACAGCAAGGCATGGAGTGGGGCGACATGGACCGCGCCTCTGTCGTCTGACCCATCAGAAACCGGAACGTGGCGCGGCAGCATGGCACGGCTTTGCGGGATGGTGGACCGTGATGGAGTCATATGGTCCTAATCTGCCATGGGAAATTGTGTCTATTTGGAGCTGCGCGGCTCCAATTTGCCCTTTCTGGCGGAGGAGGACGAAGAGGACGTCGTCAGCCTGGAGTGCAACAACGGGCTGCCCTTGTTCTGGCTTGCCTTGCTCCGGGAAAAGGATTTGGGCGGATATTGGGAAGGTGAGGTCCGAGCCTTGTATGCGGAACACGATGATCCCGAGGACTTCACCCTGGAGCCGATCCGCCTGGCCTGGAGTGAAGCGAGCGTCAATCTGACCTCCGCTTGTGCATTGGCTGAGATACGCCTGCCGGAGCTGTTCCCCCTGCTGCGCGCCTGGGCAGACGCGCTGATGGCGCTGTCGAAACAGGGGCCTGCCGAGGAGGTGCGCCTTTACCTGGCGGAGAACACCAATTTCCACCCGGACCCCGACAGCTTCCTTGGCGAAGTGCGCGCGGCCGTGCGGCTGTGGCACGGGCCCGACTACCCCGGCATGCCGCACATTACGGACGCCGTAAGCCAGCTGACAGGAGTGGGGCGGCTGGCGAATGCGTCGTTCCCGGGCATGCCGCCAGCTTGGCGCCCAGGCCGTCCGCTGGCAGCTGCCTCGGACAAGGGTGCGCTGGGCCGCCCGGCAGGACCGGTTGCGGAATGGGTGGCCGCTGTGCTGCTCGCCGCATTAGTCCTCGGCGCAGCAATGCTTGGCATGAGCCTGCTTGGACCGGCTGGGGTGTGGGTTGGAGGCTTGCTGGGACTTGTCTTGTCCGTCGCCTCTATTTGGCGGTGGGCTGTATGGGATAGATTGCGTTGAGAAATGCTACGACGCGGACATTCGCCTCCTCATAGTCGCTGGCGTCATCTGGTATGACAATCTCGGCGGTCAAACTCGTCGCCAGGCAAACGAACCTACCGGAGTACTCGCGCCTGCCAAACAGTAGCCTTATGTTCTGGCTGAGGGCGATGGACGGTATTCTCAAGCGTCAGAAGGCATAGCGAACCCGACAATACGGCATGTGAGAGGCCAGCAGGTCCTTGAAGCGTCGGAGCCACTGGCCTTTCCAACCAGTGCGGTAGCGCAGGTTCACGCCGCCGGACTCGGACACTTTCTCCTCCTGGATGTCTGGGCGCCACAGCAGCTCCTCCGCCTTCGGGTGCCAGAGCAGGTTGACTTCGTGCAGCTCCCTGTTGTGGGTCAGCATGATGATCTCAGCCGCCAGCTGGTCCTTCACCGCGGCTGGCAGAACGTCGTCCAGCTCGGTGAACAGCGCACCCCATTCCGCCTCCCACCCCTGGCGCAGCACCACGGGAGAGAAGTTCAGGTGGATCTCGTAGCCAGCACGATGCAGCTCGGGGATCGCCGCGATGCGCTCGGCCACCGGAGAGGTACGAATGTCCAGCAGCCGGGCCAGGTCTGGTGGCATGAGGGACATGCGGATGCGCGTGCGTCCCTGAGGTTCATAGCCGAGCAGGTCCGGGTTCACCCACTTCGTGGCGAAGGAGCCCTTGGCGTGCGGCAGGTTGCGGAACAAGGCCACTAGATCTCGCACATTGCCGGAGATGCCCGCGTCGACGGACAAGTCGCCGTTCTCACCCAGATCGTAGACCCACGCCTGTGGGTCCACCTGGTTCGGCACCATTTTGCGGCCCTGCCGTGCCACGTGACGGGCAGTGGCGGCGCCAATCGCCTCGATGTTGACGAAGGTGCTAATCGGGTTTGCATGTCCCTTACGCCGAGCGACATAGCAGTAGGCACATGCCATGGCGCAGCCGTTGGAGGAGGATGGTGCAATAAAATCGGCACTCCGCCCGTTGGGGCGGAAGGTCAGCCCCTTCTTCACGCCAAGTACCAAGGCCTGCTTCTTGGCGAGAAGGTAGTCGCCAGGATCGGCGTCCTGCAATTCAGGGATACGCCAGTGGGACGCGACGGGGATGCGCTCGGCTGCCGGAAAGCGCAGAAGGATCTCACGCCCGCGGGCATACTCTTCCACGGCAGGCTCAAGGTAGATGCGGGAGATGTCGAGCGGAAACGGGTTCATCGATGCCCTATGTGGGCGCGCTACCGAGAACCTCACCGTCCCGGCCTATGTATCGACGCGAATTATTGAAGAGCCGGCCCATCAGCATCCATGGCTTGCAGCAAGACCCTCAAAGCCGGTTTTGGCCGATACCGGACAGTCCGTTGTAGAGAGGGGAGCCACAAGAAGCAGACATCGGCCGATCACATCGTTTGTGACGAATACGGCGAGCATCGCCGTATGGACCATGCCTGGTTCGAACACGAGTATCGGGCCGGCAGGTGAGGCAGGCTCGCACAATCGTCAATATCATCCTGACAACCACCAATAAGCTGCCACTCATGCCAGCACTCACCGCCACTCGTCATGCCCTGGGCTGGGCCGATACATCGGGTGGGATACCGTCGGCCGCATCGAAGCCGTAAAGCTGCGCGGGGTTATCCACCAGGATGGCACGCTGAATGGCTGCGTCGGGTGCCCAGGTGTCGAGTAGGCGGAACAGCACTGCGTTGTCCGGCCGCGGGCTGCGATTCGGGTGCGGCCAGTTGCTCGCCCACAAGCAGCGCTCGGGCGCATGCGCGACAATCCGCCGCGCCACTATCCTTACGTCGTCGTAGCCAGGCGGCCCGGCGCGATCAGCGTGGTAGGGCGCGGAAAGCTTTACCCAGACCCGCCCGGTGTCCAGCAGGCGGAGAAGTGCTGCCACTGCCGGGCCGTCCGGGTCCAGCACGCCAGTGAGCTTGCCGAGGTGGTCGATCACTAGGGAACCCGGTAAGGCGGCCACCGTGCCCGCCCGCTCCGCCATTTCGCGCCCGGCGAACTGCAGGTCCAGGTGCCAGCCGCGCTCGGCAAAGCGCGGCGCCATACGGCATGTGCTGTCCCAGTCCATCATCCCGCCCGCGATGTCCAGAAGGCAGCGCAGCCCTCGCATGCCCGCCGCTTCCAGATGGGCCACCTCCGCATCCCCGATATCCTCCGGCAGGATCGCCACGCCCCGCGCCGCGGAGCCCAGCGCGGCCATCGCCGCCAGCGTGCAGCGGTTGTCCATGCCGTAGGCGGAGGGCTGTACGATCACCGTGCGCCCCAGACCCAGCGCCCTCATCTCGCGCCGGTAGTCGGTAAGTCCGGCATCTGGCTCCGCATGGGACGGCACGGCGGGGTTGAGCGGGAAGCCGGGCTCGTAGATGTGCATGTGGGTGTCGGTTGCACCGAACAGCGAGCGAGGCTCTGAGCGGACGGGATCGACGATGGTCATGGCGCGTGCTTTCCTTGGCAAAACGACGTGGGGATGTCCGGGATGGATCTGCAACGCCGCACCCTGCGGAAGATCGCGTGGCGGCTCCTGCCCCTGGTCGCGGTGTCGTATTTCATCGCCAACCTCGACCGCACCAACATTAGCTACGCCGCCCTGCAGATGAACGAGGACCTGCACCTGTCGGCCGCGACATACGGTCTGGGGGCGGGCCTATTTTCCATCACCTACCTACTTCTCGAGGTGCCCAGCAACCTTGTCATGGAAAAGGTCGGCGCCCGGCTGTGGATCGCGCGCATCATGATTACCTGGGGCTTGGTCTCTGCCGGAATGGCGGCCGTGGTGGGCCCGAACAGCTTCATCGCCATGCGCCTACTGCTAGGCGCCGCGGAGGCCGGGTTCGTACCGGGCATCCTGCTTTACATTACCTATTGGTTCCCAGCCGCGCTGAGCAGCGTGGCGGTGGCAGTTTTCCTGCTTGCCGCTCCCGTGTCCAACGCCGTCAGCGCGCTGCTGTCGACCCCGATCCTAGCTATGGACGGCTTGTTGGGCTTACGAGGATGGCAGTGGATGTTCGTGGTGGAAGCAGTGCCAGCGGTCGTGCTCGGCGTCGTGGTGCTGGTAGCGATGACCGACCGCCCGTCCGAGGCACGCTGGTTGCAGCCAGAGGAGCGGGAGTGGCTTCAAAACCAGTTGGCCCGCGAGCGGCCGGAAAAGTCGGGGCGCGCCAGCCTACTGCGGACGCTGGCCAATCCCTGGGTGCTGGCCTTGAGTGCGGTGTACATGGGCCGCAATGTCGCCACCTTTGGGCTCACCTACTTCATGCCGCAGATTGTGGGCGTGCTGGACCTGACCCGGATGCAGATTGGGCTGCTCACCGCCGTCCCCTATGGGGTGGCTGCGGTGGGCATGTGGTTGTGGGCCGCCAGTTCGGACCGGCACCAGGAACGACGTTGGCACTTGGTCGCGTCCCTGGTGCTGGCCGCTACCGGGCTGGCAGCAGCGGCGGTGCTGAGTCACTCCCTTTGGTCAGTGTTCGCCATTACCGTGGCGGCGATCGGCTGCTTCTCCGTTACCCCTGCTTTGTTTGCAATCGCGCCGCGTGTGCTGTCCCCGGTCGAAACGGCCGGGGGTGTAGCCATCATTAACTCGCTTGCCCAACTTGGCTCCCTGGCTGGACCCTACGCCGTCGGATGGATCCGAACGAGCACCGGTCGTTTCGACAATGCCTTGTATCTGATGGCGGCTTCGTCGGCCGTCGCAGCGGGGATGGCGTTGTTCCTCCGCCCGCGTCCCCCGGCCGATCTTTCTGAACTGCGCCTGGCCGGGTCGAAACGGGAGAGATGACGATGGGAGAGCATACTATGAGTGACATCGAACGCTTGGGCCGGGCGATGATGGAACGCGCCACCGCCAGCGAAGAGCAGGCATTCGGCTCGTTCTTCCTCCTTCGTCTCCTGGGCATGAGCGTGCGTTACGACACCGACACCTGCACTGTGTCGTTCGAAGTGGTGCCCTCGCTATTCAACCCGCAGGGTACGCTGCATGGCGGCGTGCTAGCGACCGCTATGGACATCTCAATGGGCCACCTGCTTCACCAGACTGGCGGCGCGGGTGCAACCTTGGAGATGAAGGTGCAGTATTTCGCGCCCGTAACTGCCGGTCGGGTGGACTGCGTCGCACGCTTCCTTCGCCAGGGCCGATCAATCTCGTTCCTACAGTCCTCAGCCCTGCGCGAAGATGGAACAGAGGTTGCGCACGCGACCGCGACGTGGAAGCGGCCTGGTTCGCGCACGGCCAGCTAAACAGCACTTCTTAATCGCTTGAACCACCCTAATCGGGGTTTATCTACCAAACCGGTAGCAGCTCTGATTGCAGTGTCTACATGACGGCCGACGCTCCCTCTCTGCGTCATGCGGTTTTCGTGGATTCCTT